>DASVSA010000167.1:0-1571 GCA_036388335.1 Longimicrobium sp.
GAGCCCCGCCGTTCGCTTGCCAACGCATCCGCCTCTCCCTATCCTCCCGAGACCAGCCACACCCCTCCCTGAACGGCCTTCTCGCATGCACATAGAGCCCGTCGCCGCGCCTGCCTCCGACCCCGCCGCGCCCCCGGACCGGGTGGGGGCGGCGGTGGATAGCTGGAAGCGGAAGCTGATCGACCTCACGATGAGGAACCGGGCGCTCAACTTCCGCATGAACAAGGTGTCCACCGTGGCGGTGGTGGACGAGCACCCGGCCGAGGCGTTCCGGCAGCTCTACCTGCGCGGGCAGGCGCTGCGCTTCAAGGCGGCGCCCGAGCCCGAAGTCATGCCCACCACGCAGGCGCCCGCGCCCGTGGCGGAGGAGGAGGACGACGTCTCGCTGGGGCTGGACTTCGCGCCCTACGACGCGGCGAGCCTGGGGGAGCGCCACACGGACCAGTGGCTGCAGACGACGGCCGTGCCGGAGGCGCTCGACCGCTCGCTGCGGCGGCTGGAGGAGCAGGCGCGGCTCTCCATCGAGGAGCAGGGCGTCAATACGCTTTTCCTGGCGCTCGGCATGCTCCACTACACCGAGTCCGACGCATCCGCTCAGAGCTACCGCGCCCCGCTCGTGCTCCTCCCCGTGGAGCTCTCGCGCAAGACGGCGCGCGCGGGCTACGAGCTGCGCGCCACCGACGACGATCCCATCGTCAACCCGGCGCTGGCCGAGTACCTGCGCCCCCGCGGCATCGCCCTCCCCGAGCTTCCCGACTCCGCCAGCATCCCCGACGACTTCGACCTGCAGACGCTGTTCACGGCCGTCACCGAGCGGATGGCGGGGCAGAAGGGGTGGGGGGTGAAGACGGACATCTACCTGGGCCTCTTCTCCTTCCAGAAGTTCGTGATGTACAAGGACCTGGAAGCGAACGCCCCGGCCGTGGCCGCGCACCGCCTGGTGCAGCAGCTCGTTACGCGCTCCGGCGGCGAGACGATCGGGCTCCCCGCCGAGATCCGGGGGATGGAGCTGGACGCCGAGTATCCGCCCGAGTCGACCTTCCAGGTGGTGGACGCCGATTCCAGCCAGCTGCGCGCCATCGCCGCGTGCGCGCGGGGGCACGACCTGGTGATCGAGGGGCCGCCGGGGACGGGGAAGTCGCAGACCATCACCAACCTGATCGCCGCGGCGCTGGCCGCGGACCGCTCGGTGCTCTTCGTGGCCGAGAAGATGGCCGCGCTGGAGGTGGTGTACGAGCGGCTGGTGCAGGCCGGCTTCGGCGAGTTCTGCCTGGAGCTCCACTCCACCAAGGCCAACAAGCGCACGGTGATGAAGGAGCTCGCCTCGGCGCTCGACGCGTCGTTCCAGAACGTGGCGGTGCCGCGCGCGTCCACCGAGCGGCTGCCGCTGGTGAGGAAGACGCTCACAGAGTACGCCCACGCCGTGCACACGCCGTTCGGGGCGCTGGGCGCGTCGCCGTACCGCGTGTACGGCGAGCTGGGACGCGTGATCGCCGCGCCGCGCGTGAAGCTGGAGGGGCGCATCGACACCGTGTCGCGCGAGCAGCTGGAGCAGGCGGTGCGCGACCTCC
>DASVSA010000168.1:0-6779 GCA_036388335.1 Longimicrobium sp.
CGCTTAACTGCTGCTAAAGGCACTCACGCACTCACGCACTCACGCACTCACGCACTCACGCACTCACGCACTTCCGTCCCGCTTGACACCCCCCACCCCGCGGGGTACCCTGTCGGCTCGCCAAGAAGACCGAGAGCAGGCAGGGCAACGATGTCGGATCGCAGACAGGACGCGCTGGACTACCACAGCAGCGGGCGCCGCGGCAAGATCGCGGTCGTCCCCACCAAGCCCGCGAGCACGCAGCGGGACCTATCGCTCGCCTATTCGCCCGGCGTCGCGGAGCCGTGCCGCGAGATCGCGGCGCACCCGGAGGACGTCTTCAAGTACACCGCCCGCGGCAACCTCGTCGCGGTGGTGTCCAACGGGACCGCCGTGCTGGGGCTCGGCAACATCGGGCCGCTCGCCGCCAAGCCGGTGATGGAGGGGAAGGGCGTCCTCTTCAAGCGCTTCGCGGACATCGACGTCTTCGACCTGGAAGTGGGCTCGGAGAACGCGGACGACGTGATCCGCTTCTGCGAGCTGCTGGAGCCGACGGTGGGCGGCATCAACCTGGAAGACATCGGCGCGCCGGCCTGCTTCTACATCGAGGAAGAGCTCAAGCGCCGCCTGGACATCCCCGTCTTCCACGACGACCAGCACGGCACCGCGGTGATCAGCGGCGCCGCCCTCCTCAACGCCCTGGACGTGGTGGGGAAGCGCATCGAGGAGATCCGCGTGGTCTTCTCGGGCGCGGGCGCGGCGGCCATCGCCACGGCGGAGCTCTACGTGTCGCTGGGGGTGAGGCGCGGCAACATCCTGATGACGGACAGCAAGGGCGTCATCCGCGCCGACCGCGACCCGTCGAAGCTCGATCCATACAAGGCGCGCTTCGCCCAGAACACGCACGCGGAGACGCTCGCCGACGCCATGGTAGGCGCGGACCTGTTCGTGGGCCTCTCGGTGGCCGGCGCGGTGACGCGGGAGATGGTGGCATCGATGGCCGAGCGCCCCATCGTCTTCGCCCTCGCCAACCCGGACCCGGAGATCCTCCCCGAAGAGGTGCTCGCCGTGCGGCCGGACGCCATCATGGCCACGGGGCGGACCGATTATCCCAACCAGATCAACAACGTCCTCGGCTTCCCCTTCATCTTCCGGGGCGCGCTGGACGTGCGGGCGCGCGCCATCAACGACGAGATGAAGATGGCCGCCTGCCATGCCCTGGCCGAGCTGGCGCGCATGGACGTGCCCGAGTCGGTGGAGCGGGCGTACGGCGGCACGCGCTTCCGCTTCGGGGCGGAGTACCTGATCCCCACGCCGTTCGATCCGCGCATCATGCTGTGGGTGGCCCCCGCCGTGGCCCGCGCCGCCATGGAGACGGGCGTGGCGCGCGTGGAGGTGGACCTGGACGCGTACCGCCACGAGCTCGAAGCTCGCCTGGGCCGCGGGCGCGAGGTGATGCGCGACATCATGAACCGCGCGCGCCGCGACCCGCGCCGCATCGTCTTCCCCGAGGGCGAGCACGAGCGCGTCATCCGCGCCGCCGCGCTGGCCGTCGCCGAGGGGATCGCGCACCCCGTCCTCCTGGGCCGCCCCGAGCGCATCGCCCAGAAGGCCGCCGCGCTGGGGTCGTCGCTCGAGGGCGTGCGAGTGGTGGACCGCCTGGGAGACGAGGATCAGCTGGAGCGCTACGCCCAGCGCCTCCTCGCCCGCCGCTGGCGCAAGGGGATGACGCTGGCCGACGCGCGCGCCGAGGTGCGCCGCTCCGTGCCCTTTGGCTGCATGATGGTGAACGAGGGCGAGGCCGACGGGCTGCTGGCCGGCGAGGACATGTACTACCCGGAGACGATCCGCCCCGCGCTGCAGGTGGTGGGGACGGCGCCGGGCGTGTCGCACGTGGCGGGGCTCTACATCATGGTCATGGAGAACGACCTGATGTTCTTTGCCGACACCACCGTCAACATCGACCCCGACGCGGAGACGCTGGCCGAGATCGCCACCCTCAGCGCCGCCTTCGTGCGCCGGCTGGGGCTGGAGCCGCGCGTGGCGATGCTCTCCTTCTCCAACTTCGGCTCCGTGCGCCACCCCCAGGCCGACAAGGTGCGCCGGGCCACCGAGCTGGTGAAGGCCCGCGAGCCCGGCCTGGAGATCGACGGCGAGATGCAGGTGGAGGCCGCCGTGGACCCCGCCGTGCGCCGCGCGCAGTACCCGCACAGCACGCTCAGCGGCGCCCCCAACGTCCTCATCTTCCCCACCCTGGACGCGGCCAACATCGCCTACAAGCTGATGATGAAGCTGGCCAAGGTGGAAGCGTTCGGCCCCATCCTCCTGGGCATGGCGCACCCCATCCACGTCCTGCAGCGCGGCAGCGAAGCCGTCGAGATCGCCAACCTCACCGCTCTCGCCGTTGTCGACGCGCAGGAGCGGGACATCTAATCACACAGAGACACGGAGGCACAGAGAAGAATTCGTCTCTGTGCCTCTGTGTCTCTGTGTGAACCCATCGGTTGAATGCCGGTCAGTTCATGAACCAGGCGTTCTGGATGCGGCCGTTCACCACTTCGTAGATGATGACGCTGACGTGCCGGTCCTCGCCGGGCAGCCCGCTCACGTGCTCTTCGTCGATCACGAAGCGCCCCTTCACCATGCGGCTGCGCACTTCGGCGTGCAACCGCGCCGCGTCAGGATCGGCGAACAGCTCCGTGTAGTGGCTGCGGATGTGCGCCGCGCCGGCGAACACCGTGTCGGCCGGGTATTCCCAATGGATTGCATCGGGCGCATACCCCGCCATGAAGCCCTCCACGTCGTGCCGGTTGAACGCATCCACCTGCGCCTGCACCACCCTCTCCGCGTCCGTGACGGCGGTCGGCGCCGCCCTCCGCTCCATCCTCACGCTGCACGCGGACAGAAGGAGCACGGCTGACAGGTGGATGATGCGCATGGGCGGCTTCGCGGCGGAAGGTACGAGCGCGAACGGCGGTCCGGAGAAGAGCAAGCGTGCGGAGAATTGATCAGAGCCACCAAGGCGCGGCGTTTCACGCGGCCAGAATGACCCGAACCTCCTCATACGGCGCGCCCTGCGCAGCGGCCACAGCGTCGGCGCGGTTCATCTCCAGCGCCTCCTCCAGTGCAGAGCGCAGGTTCTCCAGCAGTTCCTCCCGAGTCTCGCCCTGGGAGTTGACGCCGGGCACCTCTTCGATCCAGCCGATCCACCAGAGCTCGCGCTGCTGGACGATGGCAGTGTAGCTCGCTTCCATGCTCCCCGTAAGGCGTGCCGGCTCGTCCCGCGGCACGTCCACCGTGCACCGTGCACCGAAGAGAGATCGGTCGACCATGGGTGCTAATTTGGGCGTGGCCTCGCGCTGGCGCCAGTCGCGGTATCTCTCTAAATTTCCGCCCCTGCGCTGCAGCCTCCCTGGTTGACGCCTGCGGCTGGATAAGATAGCTTTAGCATTCCCGAACGATCGTTCGAACGAGCGTTCGTATGGGACCGGAACCTGCTCAGGGGCAGGAGATCGGCCGCTCCTCAGAAACGGGGGGCGGCCGGATGAGCAACGACGAGATAGAGTCCACGGCGCACCCGCGCAGGGAGACGATCGGATGGCCCGCTATACGGAAGAAGAGCTCAAGGAGAAGGTACACAACGGCTTCATCGTCGAGTATCCCGACGAGATGACGGAGGGGTACCGGAACGCGCTGATCGTGCAGCTGCTGGTGCAGGCGGACACGGAGCTGGTGTCGGCGCCGGCGTACTTCGGGGCGGCCAAGGACGCGCCGTCCACCAACACGATGGTGAGCGCCACGGCCATCATTCAGGACGAGCTGGCGCACGCCAACATCGCGTACCGCCTCCTCGAAGACCTGGGGATGGACAAGGAGCAGCTCGTGTACGGCCGCCTGCCGCACGAGTTCAAGCACCCGTACGGCTTCGACCACCCGCTGGAGAACTGGGCGGAGCTGGTGGTGGCCAACGGCCTCTACGACCGCGCCGGGATCACGCTGCTTGGCGACGTCTACAAGAACACCTCGTACGGCCCGCTCAAGCGCGCGCTGGTGAAGGTAGACCAGGAGGAGACCTTCCACCTGCGCCACGGCGAGATGTGGATGAAGCGCCTCTCGGCCGCCGGCGGCGAGGCGAAGGAGTCGATCCAGCGCGCGGTGGACTGGATGTTCCCCATGGCGGTGGAGTGGTTCGGCCTCCCCGACGACATGAAGCGCCATTCGGGCCAGCTGGACTACAAGCTCAAGGGGATGACCAACGACGAGCTGCGCCAGACGTGGATGAAGTCCACCGTGCCGCTCTGCGAGTCCATCGGCATCAAGGTGCCGGCGCACTGGGACGAGGGGCGCGAGCGCTTCGTGCTGGACTACGCCTTCCCCTGCGAGTACGACGAGGACGAGAAGCGCTGGCTCATGGACGAGGGCGGGATCTCGTGGAGCCAGGTGTTCGAGCGCTGGAAGGGCCGCGGCCCCGCGAACAAGCGCTTCGTGGAGTCGATCCAGGAGGGCCGCGCGTTCCGGAACATGCTGGAGGCGGCGTGACGGCGACTGCAGTGCGTGAGTGCGTGAGTGCGTCAGTGCGCCTGTACGGCGATGCCGACGGCTCCAGCGCACTCACGCACTCACGCACTGACGCACTTCCGTCTTCGTACCCGGTGCCCATGGACGAGCGCACCGGCCCGCTGTGGGACGCGCTGCGCGAGGTGATGGACCCGGAGATCCCGATCTCGCTGGTGGACCTGGGCCTGATCTACGACGTGCGCCAGGAGGGTACGACGGTGGAGGTGGACCTCACCTTCACGGCGACCGCCTGCCCGTGCATGGCCTTCATCCACTTCGACATCCAGGACCGCCTTCAGCGCGAGCCCGGCGTGGCCGAGGTGCGCGTGCACGAGGTGTGGACGCCGGCCTGGACCAAGGCGCGCATCTCGCCCGAGGGCCGGGAGCTGCTCAAGACGATGGGCGTATCGATGTGAACGGCAGTGCCTAGTGCTCAGTGCCGAGTGCCTAGTAACAGAAGTCCTGAGTGCTGAGTGCTGAGTCCTAGAAGCAGTTCAGCACTTAGTACTCAGGACTCCAGGACTTTTCACTAGGCACTAGGCACTAGGCACTGGGCACTAGGCACTAGGCACTAGGCACTGGGCACTTCGCACGACCCCTGCACCCCGCACCTCACTTTCCCATGAAAGAGCCCGTATACGAAGTTTTCGCGCGGAAGACGCGCGAGGAGCCGCTGCGGCACATCGGCTTCATCAACGCGACGGACGGCGACCTGGCGCGCGTGTATGCCTGGAAGACGTACGACGAGCAGAACTGGGCGGAGATGTGCGTGATCCCGCGCAGCGCCATCCTTCCCGTGGATCCGCAGGAGAGCCAGTTCGTGACCGCCGGGTCGCCCGCGGCCGAGGATTCCATCGTCCACGCGCAGGCCACCGGCGCGTACGGCGGGAGCGACGTGGCCATCAGGGAGGGCGCATGAGCGTCGCCGAGAACGTAGCCCGCTTCGAGAAGGCGGAGGAGCTGGGCGCCGAGGTGCGCACGGCCCTGCGCGACCTGATCCTGACGCTGGCCGACAGCAAGCGCGTGCTGGGGCTGCGCTATTCGGACAAGATGCTGGGCGCGCCCACGCTGGAGGCGGGGATCGCTGCGTCGTCCATGGCGCAGGACGAGTGGGGGCACGGGCGGCTGACGTATGCCCTCCTCTCGGACTTCGGCGACGACCCCAAGGGCGAGCTGGAGCACGAGCGTCCGGCATCCGAGTACCGCAGCATGTGCGCGCTTGATCGCGGCTTCGGCTCGTGGAGCGAGACGATCGCCGCGGGGCTCATCCTGGACACGGCGCTCACGGTGCAGTACGGCGCCCTGGTGGACAGCCGCTACACGCCGGTGCACAACCGCGTGCAGAAGATGCTGGACGAGGAGCGCTTCCACTTCCAGTACGCCGCCGGGTGGACGCGCCGCATCGCGCCGGTGCACGAGGTGCGCGGCGAGTTCGTGGCGGCGCTGGGCGGCTACCTCCCCGAAGCGCTCCGCTGGTTCGGCAACGACGAGGCCGAATCCTCGAAGCTCCTGGTGTCCGAGGGGATCGTGAGCCAGAACCCGTCGGCGCTACGCGCGCGCTTCCTGCGTCGCGTGGGCCCCGTGCTCGCCGAGGTGGGGCTGGCCGAGTCGCTGGGGCTCACTCAGCGCGACGGGGGCGAGTGGCGCTCGGATGCCACGCTCGCCTGGAACGGGTGGAACGACGCCACCCGCCGCGCCAGCGGTGTGCTGGACGAGGAAACGGCCGCCCGCGCCCGCGGCGACAAGAACCGGGCGATGCTCCTTGACTGACGTGTCCGATCCGCACCGCGATCACGACGAGGAGGGGAGCACCCTACCGGAAGCGGCACCCTGCCCCTTTTGCGACGGGCGCGACACGCGGCTGATCAACCCCTTCGGCGGTCAGCTATCGGTGGCCCAGTACTGGTGCAACCAGTGCCGTACGGGCTTCGAGTACATCAAGTGGGAAGACTAGGCTCGCACAGAGACACGGAGGCACGGAGATGACTTCATCTCTGTGCCTTCGTGTTTATGGTGACTTCGAAGGAGCCGTACTGGTGCCCGGAGGGCTCGGTGCGGTAGCTGCGCGTGCGGGTGATGGCGCGGTACTCAAGCCCGACGGGGCCCAGGCGCACGCCGCCGCCGATCTCCACCTGGCCGACGGTGGGGGTGCGGTCCACGCGCGGGCCGTCGTGGAAGGTGTTGCCGTCCAGGAAGAGGTCGCGGAGCACGAGATCGGCGCGCGCGGCGGCGACGGCGTAGAT
>DASVSA010000169.1:0-7015 GCA_036388335.1 Longimicrobium sp.
AGGCAGCGGGGGGCGGCCTCCAGCTCGCGCACCATGCGCACGGCCGCGTCGCGCGGGAAGCCGGCGATGGTCACGCTGGGCACCAGCGACCAGAGCGCGTCCAGCACGTGGCAGTCGCGGCTCAGCGTGCCGCGGATGACGGAGCTGAGGTGCTGCACGTTCTGCTGGATGGAGATCTCCATCAGCCGGTTGACCACCAGCGTGTCGTGGTCGCAGAGCGGCTCCAGCTGGTGGAGCATCGTGGTCACGGAAAGGACGTGCTCCACGATCTCCTTGTGGTCGTGCTTCAGCTCATGGCGCAGCGCCTCGTCTTCGGCGAAGGTGGCGCCGCGCGGGCGGGTGCCGGCCAGCGGGTTGGTGACGATGCGGCGCTCCGAGGCGCTCAGCATCAGCTCGGGCGACGCCACCACCGCCACCACCTCGCCGAACGAGATGAGGAAGGCGTCCACGAAGGGGCGCGGCAGGCAGTACGCGGCGAACAGCTCCACCGGGTCGTAATCAAGCTCGAAGGCCTGGAAGCGCGAGAGCACCACCTTGTTGGCCTCGCCCGCGCCCATGCGCTCCACCGCCGCCTTCACCCCGCCCTTGAAGCGCTCGGGCGAGGAGGTGGCCACCGGCTCCAGGTCGTACTGGTGGTCCTTGGCCCGGGGCGCCGGCAGCCGCACCGTGAGGTAGGGGCGGATGTCGAAGCCGCTGCTGGTATGGTGGGTGACGCGCTCGTTCCCCGCGAAGCACACCATCTCGCCCGGCACGATGAACTCGGCCAGCGGCGGGGCGTCGCCCGAGCCGTCGGGGAGCGCGTCGCACATCCCGTCCACCGCGTCGAAGCCCACGTAGCCGAACGCCTTGCGCCCCTCGCGGGCGCCCTCGTCGGCGATGGCGGCGATGCGGCGCTTCCAGTCGGGCCCGAACTCGGCGGCGGTGAGCTTCAGGTGGCCGATGGGGGCCCAGCCGATCTCCGCGCCCTCGCGCGAGAGGTGGAGATACGAGTGGGAGCCGAGGACCCCGGACGCGCGCAGGCGCTCGTACGTGGCCAGCGCGTCGAACGTCCCCCGGTACTGAGTGACTCGCCGTGTCATGTGAAGGATCTCTCCGGTAGCTCCATGAGTACCCGCTCCAGGGCGTCGGCAGGCGCCTCGCCCTCCAGTATCTCCGCCGTCACTTCGCACAGGGGCAGGCGCATCCCCAGCCGCCGCGCCAGGAGCCGCGCTCCCCGCACCGCGCCGATCCCCTCGGGGACCTCGGGCAGCCCCGCCACCACCTCGTCCAGCTTCGCCCCGCGCCCCAGCTCCATCCCCATTGTGCGGTTGAGCGACTGCGGGCTGCACGCGGTGAGGAAGATGTCGCCCACCCCGGCGATCCCGTTCAGCACGCCCGCGTCCGCGCCCAGCGCCGAAAGCAGCGTCCCTACCTCGGCCAGCGCGCGGGCGAACACCAGCCCCTGCGCGTTCCACCCCATCCCCCGCCCCAGCGCGATCCCGATGGCGATGGAGACCACGTTCTTGAGCACGCTGGCCAGCTCCACCGAGCGCAGGTCGTCCGAGAGGTGCACCTGCAGCCCCGCGCCGAACGCCTCCTCCGCCATCTCCCGCGCCTTCCGCGACGGCGAAGCGACGAGGATCGCCGTGAGCTGGCCCATCATGATCTCGGGCGTGATGTTGGGCCCCGCGATGGCCCCCACCGCGGCGGCTCCCGTGCACTCGCGCAGCAGCTCCGACATCAGCGTGCCGCCGGGAAGCTCGATCCCCTTGGTGGCGGAGAGCAGCACCTGCTCCGGCCTCAGCAGCGGCCCCAGCGCCCGCGCCGTCTCCCGGAACTTCGGGGAGCCGATGGCGACGACCACCAGCGAGGCGCCCCCCACCGCTTCCCTCAGCGACGCCGTAGCGGCGACCCTGGCGTCGAGCTCGTAGCGCGGCCGCGCGGGGTGCCGCCGCTCCCGGTTCACCGCCTCCGCCGTGGCGCCATCCGCGCACCACAACGCGCAGCTTCGGCCACCATTCGCAATCACATGCGCCAGCGTGGCCCCCATAGAGCCATCACCGACCACTGCTAGACGATCCAAGATTGACCCACGGGAAGGAACGGGAAGGTGCCGGCGGGAGGGGCTACTCCAGTGCCTAGTGCCTAGTGCCGAGTGCCTGGTAACTGCAGTTCAACTAGGCACTTGGCACTGGGCACTAGGCACTTCGTTCATTGCCCTCCCGTCGCTTCGATGGTCTGGCCAGAGACGAAACCAGCATCGTCGGACGCAAGAAAAGCGACTACTTTCGCGAGGTCTTCGGGGGTGGCGAGGCGCCGCAGGGGGACGGCCTGGCACATCGCCTCCCGCTCCTGCGGGGTGCGCTGGGAGAGGAGCCCTTCGATGCGGTCCGTGAGGGTGACGCCGGGGGAGGCCGCGTTGCAGCGGATCCCAAAGGGGCCCAGCTCGCGGGCCAGCTTGCGCGTGAGCGCCTTGAGGCCCGCCTTGGCCAGCACGTAGGGCGCGTTGGTGCGGGCTGCCATCGCGTCGCCGCGGGCGGTGATGGAGCCCAGGTTGACGATGGCCCCGCTCCGCCGCGCCTTCATGTGGGGGACCACCGCGCGGGTGCAGAGGTAGGTGCCGCGGAGGTTGAAGGCCAGCACCCGCTCCCACTCGTCGGGCGAGATCTCTTCGATCGCCGCGTCCGGCCGCTGGAGGACGGTGCTCCCGCCCACTCCGTTTACCAGCACGTCGATGCCGCCCATCTCGTCCACCACCCGGCTCACCAGGCGCTCCACCGCTTCCGCGTCCAGCACGTCCGCCAGCATCGCCACGCACTCGCCCTCGGCGGATTCGGTCAGCGAGCCGAGCGCCCGCTCGTCCACGTCCACCGCCACCACGCGGGCGCCTTCGCGGGCAAAGAGCAGCGCCGTGGCCCGGCCGATCCCGTTTCCCGCTCCCGTGACGATGGCTACCCTGGACTCAAACCGCATCAGGCTGGGTGGTCGGATGCGGCCCGGCCCGGGGCCTCCGGCGCGCGCTGATGGGCGGCAACGGAGATCCTGGAGTTGACCGCGTGATGGGCGAGGGAGTCTCGGCGGGGGAGGAAACCGCGCGAAGAAGAGTCTCGAATGGTGGAGCGCCAAATGTAGTTATGCCGGAACTGTATCGTCAAGTCGATCCGGATTAAGTGGATACATCCTCATCTTGGGCTCACGTGTTTACACTTTCCTAAGCAAGATCGTGGCGTATTGGGCACACAGAGGCACGGAGACGACTTCATCTCCGTGCCTCTGTTCGCGATACGGAATCCGGTGGCAAAGGCGGCACTCTGGATCGGCGGGCCTCCCCCAGGAGCGAATGAATTCGCCGCTGGAACCACGCGAAGTCCCCTGCGGGGTACTGTACGGTCCACCCCCGGCGGAAGGCACAGACCGCGACGGCGGTCTTCGCGCAGGTCCAGCGGCGATTTCAGTCGCTCCTGGACGGGTCGCGCGCCACCGCTGGGTCTCGTGCGCCGGCTCTCGCGAACATGGTGATCAGGCCAGTCGAGTCCGCTTTTAAATGAGGTCCGCCAGCCTCGCCAGCTCCTCCGGATCGAACTGGGCGAGCTGCGCCAGCAGCAGGTGCTCCGCGAGCCGCGACAGCACCGGCATCTCGAACACTTCGCGCAGGGCGATCTCCACCTCCATCTCCTCGCGCACGCGCAGCACCAGGCGCGTGGCCAGCAGAGAGTGGCCTCCCAGCTCGAAGAAGTGGTCGTTGCGGCCCACCCGCTCCACGCCCAGCAGCTCCCGCCAGATCCCCGCCAGCATCTCTTCCGTATCGCCCTCGGGCGCCTCGTAGCCGCGCGTGGCGAACGACGCCCCGTCCGGGGCCGGCAGGGCCTTGCGGTCCACCTTGCCGTTGGGGGTCAGCGGCAGCTCGGGGAGCCGCACGTACGCCGCCGGCACCATGTGCTCCGGCAGGCGCTCCGCCAGGTGGGCGCGCAGCGTCTCCGCCGCCAGCTCGCCCGCGCCCACGTGATAGGCCACCAGGCGGCGGTCGCCCGGCGCGTCTTCACGCACCATCATCACCGCTTCGCGCACGCCGGGGTAGAGGGCCAGCACGTTCTCGATCTCGCCCAGCTCGATGCGGAAGCCGCGCACCTTCACCTGGTCGTCGTTGCGGCCCACGAACTCCAGCCTGCCGTCGGCCAGCCACCGGCCCAGGTCGCCGGTGCGGTACATCCGCGCGCCCGGCACGGCCGAGAACGGGTCCGGCACGAAGCGCTCGGCCGTGAGCGCCGGCCGGTTGAGGTAGCCGCGCGCCACCTGCGCGCCGCCCACGTACAGCTCGCCCGCCACCCCGGCGGGCACCGGCTCGCCCCGCGCGTCCAGCACGTAGATGCGCGTGTTGGGCGTGGGGCGGCCCAGCGGCACCCGCTCCCGCGCCTCGTCCGCCACGCAGGCGAAGGCGGTCACGGCCACCGTGGTCTCGGTGGGGCCGTACATCTGGTACAGCGTGGCGTTCGGCAGGCGCTCGCGGAAGCGCCTCACCAGCGAGGGCGGCAGCGACTCGCCGCCGCACATCACCCGCCGCAGCTCCGCCCGGCCCTCCATCTCCGGGTGCTCCAGCAGCAGCTGGAGGAGCGACGGCACCAGGTGGAGCGTGCCCACGCCCTCCGTGCGGATGGTCTCCGCCAGGTAGTCCGGGTCGTTGTTCCGCTCCGCGCGCGCCACCACCATGCGGGCGCCCACGGCCAGCGGCCAGAAGAGCTCGCGCACCGACACGTCGAAGCTGAACGACATCCGCTGCAGCACCGACTCGTCCGCGCCCAGCTTCCACGTCTCCTGCGCCCAGGCCAGCATGTTGGCCACGGCGGCGTGGGTGTTCATCACCCCCTTGGGCGTGCCCGTGGAGCCCGAGGTGTAGATGACGTACGCCAGGTGCTCCGGCGCGAGCCCGCCGCGCCCCGGGTTGCTCTCCGGCAGGGCGGCCCACTCCGCCGCGTCGTGCCCGATCACCGGCACGCCGCACCCGGAGAACAGCCTGGCCAGCGGAGCCTGCGTGAGCACCGCCACGGGGGCGCTGTCGCGCAGCATGTAGCGCAGCCGGTCGGCCGGGTAGTTGGGGTCCAGCGGCACGTAGGCGCCGCCGGCCTTGAGGATGGCGAGCAGACCGACCACCATCTCCAGCCCGCGCTCCACGCAGATGGCCACCCGGCCGTCCGGCCCCACGCCCTGCCCGCGCAGGTAGTGGGCGAGCTGGTTGGAGCGCGCGTTGAGCTCCCCGTAAGTCAGCGAGCGCTCGCCGTACGTCACCGCCACGGCGTCCGGGGCGCGCTCCGCCTGCGCCTCGAACAGCTCGTGGATGCACACGTCCGCCGGGTACTCCGCGTCCGTGGCGTTCCACTCCTCCACCACCCGCCGCCGCTCGGCCGCCGGGAGGAGGGGGATGAGGTCCACCGGCCGGTGCTCGTCGGCCGCCATCTCGGCAAGCACGAGGCGCAGGTAGCCCAGGTAGCGCTCCACCGTCGCCCGCTCGAAGAGCGAGGTGGCGTACACAAGCCCGCCCACGATGCGCCCGTCCGCCTCGGCCATGGAGAGGGTGAGGTCGAACTTGGCGGCCACGAAGGGCACCGCGTCCACCGCGCTCAGGGTGAGCCCCGGCAGCTCCAGGCTTTCGCGCGGCGTGTTCTGCCACACCAGCATCGCCTGGAAGAGCGGCGTGTGCGAAAGGCTGCGGGCCGGCTGCAGCCGCTCCACCACCTGCTCGAAGGGGAGGTCCTGGTGCTCCTGCGCGCCCAGCGACCGCTCCTTCACCCGCTCCATGAGCTCCGCCACCGTGGGCGTGCCCGAGAGGTCCACGCGCAGCGCCAGGGTGTTGATGAAGAAGCCCACCAGCCCCTCCACCTCCTTGCGCCCGCGGTTGGCCGTGGGCGTGCCGATCACCACGTCGCTCTGCCCCGCCAGGCGGGAGAGCACGGTGGCCCAGCCCGCCAGGAGCGTGACGAAGAGCGTGGTGCCTCGCCGCTGGCTCAGCGCCTTGAGCGACGCGGTAAGCTCCTCGTCCAGCTCCATCCCCACCAGCGCGCCCGCGTGGCTGAGGCGGGCGGGGCGCGGGTGGTCCGTGGGCAGCTCCAGCAGCTCCGGCGCCCCCGCCAGCGACTCCCTCCAGAACTCCACCTGCCGCTCCAGCAGCTCGCCGCCTTCGGCGCGCCGCTGCCACGCCGCGTAGTCCGCGTACTGCACCGGCAGCGCCGGGAGCGGATCCGCTTCGCCGCGCAGGAACGCGGAGTACAGCGTGCTCAGCTCGCCCACGATCACCCCCGTGGACCACCCGTCGGAGACGATGTGGTGGAGGGTGAAGGCCAGCACGTGGTCGTCGTCCGCCAGGCGGATGAGGCGCCCGCGCACCAGGGGACCGCGCTGCAGGTCGAAGGGCGCGCCCGTCTCCTCGGCCACCAGCCGCTCCAGCTCCGCCTCGGCGGCGGGGTGGCCGGCCAGGTCGTGCTCCACCAGCGCGAGGGTGCCCGCCGGCGCGATGCGCTGCTCCGGCTGGCCGTCCACGCCGTGGAAGGTGGTCCTCAGCGCCTCGTGGCGTTCCACGATGCGGTCCAGCGCCCGGCCCAGCGCGCCGCGGTCCAGCTCGCCGCGCAGGCGCAGCACCTTGGGGATGTGGTACGCCCCCGCCGCGCCACCCATCTGGTGGAGGAACCACAGCCTCTGCTGCGCGAAGCTCAGCGGCAGGCTGCCGCCGCGCTCCACGGGCTCGATGGGCGGCAGCTCGGCGCGCGTGCCCGTCTCCAGCCCCCGCGCGAAGTCGGCCAGCACGGGGCGCAGGAAGAGGTCCCGGAGCGCCACCTCCACGCCCAGCCCCTGCCTCACCCGCGACACCACCTGCACGGCCAGGAGCGAGTGGCCGCCCAGCTCGAAGAAGTGGCCGTTGCGGCCCACCCGATCCAGCCCCAGCAGCTCCGCCCACACCGCCGCCAGCGCCGTCTCCGTCTCGCCCACCGGCGGCTCGTGGGCGCGCGTCACGAACGCGCCGCCCTCGGGCGCCGGGAGCGCCTTG
>DASVSA010000170.1:0-7559 GCA_036388335.1 Longimicrobium sp.
CAGGTCGCAGAGCCGCGCCGCGTCGCCGCGCACTCGGGGGAAGGAGACGGTGCCGGCGGTGTGCTCGGAGGCGTGCAGGTCGTCGCGGGAGAGGAGGAAGGCGTTGAGGATGTCGGCGTTGGCGCGGCTCTGCGACCTGGCGCGCACGCGCTCTGGCGCTTCGTCAGGCAGCCGGCGAGCTACTGAGGAGGCGGCCTCACAGGAGGCGCGGAGGCACGGAGACCACTTCACCACTCTGGAGCTGCATCGATGAACCTGAACCAGGTCACCCTGCCGGCGGCGGACCTCGAAGCGTCCGCTTCGTTCTATCGCCGGATGGGCTTCACCCAGATCGTCGGCGCGCCGCACTACGCGCGCTTCGAGTGCACGGAGGGAGACGCCACCTTTTCCATCCACCAGGCCGTGCCCGTGCCGGACACGGGGGTGGTGGTGTACTTCGAGTGCTCGCGGCTCGACGAGCGCGTGGCCGAGCTTCAGAGGGAGGGTTTCCACTTCACCAGGCTGCCCACGGATGAGCGGTGGCTCTGGAGGGAAGCTCGCCTCCTGGACCCGGCCGGCAACGTCCTGTGCCTGTTCTGGGGCGGGGAGAATCGCAAGAATCCACCCTGGCGGCTCTGATCAGGCCCCCGCGTGCGCGGGCTTTCCGGCGATGCTCCCCGCGGGACGCGGAGGACGCGGCGCGGCGTGGTCCAGGCCGCGGATGGCGGCGAGATGCTCGGATGGCATGAGCAGCCGCTGGATGGCCGAGCGCAGACCGGCGCGCACCAGGAGGGGATAGAGCCGTACCAGCGGACGCAGCCACTCCGCCGGCTTCAGCCGCAGCAGGCCGCGCACGTGCCCGGGCGCCACGATCGACTGCAGGCGCAGCAGGAGGTAATACCTCCAGGAGCCGAGGTGCTTTCGGTACTGCGCGTAAAGCGCTTCCGTGCCCGCGCCGCGCACCAGGTCGCGGCGCAGGTGGCGCTCGCGGTCCGCCCGCCACGCGGAGTACGACCCCGGGAGGCCGGGGATGTGGAGGCCGGTGCCCACGCGGTGGAACACGTCGTAGAGCTCCCTCTGCTCGGCCGCGCTCAGCGGGCCCGCGAGCAGCTGGTGAGCTCGCTCGGAGTAATCGATGAGCATGTAGAGCACGCCACGGTGGGCCCAGTCGGGGATGCGCTGGCCCCGCTGGCCCTCGACCGCCTGGTGCACCGCCCGGATCCGCGCGAACGTGCGCGCGGCGGTGTCTTCATCGGCGAAGACGATCCCCTGCGCGTACCCCGCGGTGGAGAACAGCCGGCCGATGGGGTCGGCCGGCAGCTTGCCGGTGAAGAACAGCCAATCCACCGCGCGGTTGAGCGCGAACTCGGCGGCGGAACCGGCGAAGACCAGGAGCACCATGTCCCCATCTCCCCAGATCCTCCGCACGACGGAACCCCGATCCACGAAATCAGCCACATCTCCCCGCTTGCAAGAGTACTTTACATCATAAAGCAGATGCCCGCGATTCGCAAGGGCGGCACCTCCTCTGTGTCTCCGTGCCTCTGTGTGAGCCCGCTTTTCAGCTTTCAGCTCGCCGCCTGGCCATGTAGAGCAGCGCCAGGACGACGACGATGGCGACGAACGCCAGCCAGCCGTCCGTGAGCTTGCGCGTGCCCCAGAACCACACGTCGGCGCCGGGGGCGGATTTGGTGATGAGGCCGTAGTACTTGAGCCAGAAGATCCACCCGGCGTGGATGCCGATGGAGGCGGAGAGCTCGCCCGTCCACTGGTAGGCCAGCCCCAGGATGACTCCGGCGAGCGCCAGGCTAAGGAAGCCCGGGACGAGCGTGTGCAGCTCCGTCATCCCCGCCAGCATGGTGGGGAGCACGCGCAGGCCGGAGAGCCAGTCCACCGTGGGCGGGTTGGCGGGCCGCGCCATGAAGTGGACGATGCCGTAGAGGATGCTGCTGGCGGCGAGCGCCGTCTTCCACCCCACCGCCCGCTTGAGCCCCCCAAAGAACGCGCCGCGGAAGAGCAGCTCCTCGATCACCGCCACGACCAGCGCCGTCGCGAGCGCGCCCAGGAACTGCGCCGCCAGGTCGCCCGGCGTGCGGGGGCGCGGCAGGCGTCCGCCCGCCAGCAGCGCGATGGCGCACACGATGGCGAGCGACGCGAACCCCAGCCCGAACCCCGCCGCGAACCTCCGCCAGCGCACGAGCCCCGGCGCCACCCCCACGTCCGCCCAGCGCCGGATGCCCGCCGCGCGGATGAAGAACGGCAGCCCGACGAGCGCCGTGATCAGCAGCGCGCGGTTCACGTACCGGGCGAACGGCATGCGCGCGATCTTCGCGAGCGCGGCGTGCTCCGCGGCAAGCGCCTGCACGCCCTGGTACAGCCACGGCGCCAGCAGCGCGCCCCCGGCGAAGACCGCGAGAAGGTAAATCAGCAGTGCGCGCAGGGGCCGCCCGCGCGGGGCATCGGCTTCGACGGGCATGGGGAGGGAGGTCTGGACGGGACGGCGGGGGATGGAAGCGCGGAATCTACGCTCCCCTGTCAGCTCCCGTAACCCGCGGAACCCAATTACTGTTTCTCTCTGTGTCTCTGTGTCTCTGTGTGAGCCCCGCTGTTTCAGGTGATATGACGACGCGCGAAGAGGAATGGCTGTGGGGCTGGAACCCGACCCCCGGGATCGTCTCCGTCTGGGCGGACGCGGGCGGGCGCGCGTTCGTCTGGCGGCGGAGCCCGGAGACGGGCGCGCTGGTCCGGGAAGAGGAGCGGTTCCGCCCCTGGCTCCTCCTCCACCGGGTGGACGACCTGGGCGAGCGGGTCTCCGTGCGCGAGCTGGACGGGCCCGGCGAGCTGCGCTTCCTGGTCACGGCGGACGACGGCGCCGCCCTGGCCCGCGCCGTCCTCCAGGGGGCGTCGCGCCGCCTGGGCCAGCGCGTGACCCACCTTCGCGAGCTGGGCGCCGGGTGCGTGCTCGCGCTGCCGCCGGAGGAGCAGTACCTGGTGTCGACGGGGCGGACGTACTTCCGCGGCCTCACCTTCGACCAGCTCCGGCGGCTCCAGTTCGACCTGGAGACGACGGGGCTGGATGCCAGCCGCAGCCGCGTCTTCCTGGTGGCCGTGCGCCACCCGTGCGGCGAGATCCAGGTGCTGGAGGCCGAAGGCGACGACGACGCGGCCGAGGCGGGGCTGATCCGGCGGCTGGTGGAGACCATCGCCGCGGCGGACCCGGACGTCATCGAGAACCACAACCTCCACGGCTTCGACCTCCCCTTCCTGGCCGAGCGGGCGCGCCGGCTGGGCGAGCCCCTCCCGCTGGGGCGGCTGGCGGGGATGGGGCTGGGGGAGCGCGCCGCCCGGCGCGGCAGGGTGAGCGGGGACCGGCGGATGAGGTTCGTGGTGCCCGGCCGCGAGCTGATCGACACGATGGACGCCGTGATCCGCTACGATTTCTCCGCGCGCGAGCTGCCGGGGCACGGGCTGAAGGCGGTCGCGCGGCACTTCGGGGTGGCGGCGCCGGAGCGGGAGTACGTGCCCGGGAGCCAGGTCTACGCCGTGTACCGCCAGGACCCCGACCGCGTGCGGCGCTACGCGGGCGACGACGTGATCGAGGCCGCGGCGCTCGCCCGGCTGCTGGGCGGGGCGGCCTTTGCGCTCGCGCGGATGGCCCCGCGCCGCTACGAGCGCCTGGCCGACGCGGGCCCCGCCACGGGCGTGGTGGACCCCATCCTGGTGCGCGCCTATCTGCGTGCGGGCGCCGCGCTCCCCGCGCACGCGCCCGGCGACGGCACCCCGCACAGCGGCGCGGCGCTTCACCTGTTCGCGACGGGTGTGGCGCGGCGGGTGGTGAAGGCGGACGTGGCGAGCCTGTACCCGTCGCTGATGCGCGCCCACCGCATCGGCCCCGCGCGCGACCACCTGGGCGCGCTGCTGGCGCTGGTGGACCAGCTCGTGGAGCAGCGGCTCGCCGCCAAGGCCCACGCGCGCGCGGCGCCCCCCGGCTCGCCGGAGCGCCACACCCAGGAGGCGACCTCCGCCGCGATGAAGCTGGTGGTGAACTCGGCCTACGGATACATGGCGGCCGGGGGCGAGCTGACCCGCTTCGCGGACGTGCACGCCGCCAACGAGGTGACGCGCCGCGGACGCGACACCCTGGCGCTGCTCTGCCGCGAGCTGGCCGCGCGGGGCGTGACGCTGCTGGAGGCGGACACGGACGGCGTCTACTTCTCCGTGCCCGAGGCGTGGAGCGAGGAGGACGAGCGGCGCGTGGTGGCCGAAGTGGGAGCGCTGCTCCCTCCGCTCGTGAACCTGGAACTGGAGGGGCGCTACGCGGCGATGCTCTCGCACGAGCCCAAGAACTACGCGCTGCTGGGATACGATGGCACCCTGCTGATGCGCGGAGTGGCCTTCCGCTCCAGCCGCGCGGAGCCATTCGGCGAGTCGTTCCTGCGCCGCGCGCTCGTGCGGCTCTTCGCCGGCGACCTGGCCGGGGTGCGCGAGACGTACCTGTCCACGCTGGACGCGCTCCGCCGCCGCGAGCTGCCGGCCTTCGACGTGTCGTCGCGGGTGCGGGTGACCAAATCCCCCGAGGCGTACGCCGCCGCCCGCGTGCGCCGGCGCGAGCTGGTGTACGAGGCGCTGCTCACCAGCGGGCGCCGCGCGTGGCGCGTGGGCGAGCGCGTGCACGTGTACCGCACCCAGGGCGGCGGCGCCGCCGTGGTCCCCGACGCCGCGGCGGCCCCTCGCGACTACGACGTGGAGCACTACGCGCGCATCCTCCGCACCCACTTCGCGTCGCGCCTCGCGCGCGCGCTCACACCCGAGGACTTCTCCAGCCTGTTCGCCGCCCCGGACCAGCTCTCGCTCTTCGCGCCCACCACCGCGACCATGCGGCCCATCCTCTCGGTAAGGGACTGATGAACCGGCACCGCACCCGGGCGGTTGAAACCGCTGCAACAAACACACGAAGTCCCCCTGCGGGGACTACAGTGCTTCTGTCCGGGCCGAAGGCCCAGTCCCCGCAGGGGGACTTCGTGTAGTTGTTGCAGCGAATTCATTCGCCCGCAACCGCCGGGCTCCGGAAGCACGCCGGGTGCGGACGTTTCGCGCAAGGGTGGCGCGGCGGGGCTCCGTGCCCAAGAATACACGGGTCCAATCAACAACGCCTACGTCGTAACAGGGACACATGCGCATCCACACTCTTGCCCTGCTCCTGCTGGCCATGCCGGCCGCGGCGCAGCAGCCGCGACAGCTCACCCCCGCGGATTACGCGCGAGCCGAGCGGCGGCTGCTCGAACACACCCTGCCGCTGGTGAGCGGGATGGCGAGTCCGCCCACCTGGACGGCGGACGGACGCTTCTGGTACCGCGCCACCACGCCGGGCGGCGCCGGGTACTTCCTGGTGGACCCCGTCCGCGGCACCCGCGAGCCGCTGTTCGATCCCGCGCGCCTGGCGCCGGCGCTGGGCACCGCCGCCGGGGGCGACATCCCGGCCGCCCAGCTCGGCATCCAGTCGCTGGACCTCGCCGGGGGCGGGCGGCGCGTGACGGTGACGGTGCGCGGCGGGCGCTTCACCTGCGACGTGCAGGCGTACACCTGCACGCGCGCGGCGGCCACGCCGGAAGACGCCATCGTGTCGCCGGACGGGCGCATGGCGGCCTTCATCCGCGACTACAACCTGTGGGTGAGGGAGCTGGCCAGCGGGCGGGAGACGCGGCTCACCACCGACGGGGTGCGCGACTTCGGCTACGCCACCAACAACGCCGGCTGGGTGCACGGCGACGACCCGGTGCTCACCTGGTCGCCCGACTCGCGGCGGATCGCCACCTTCCAGCACGACGCGCGCGGCGTGGGCGACATGTACCTCGTCTCCACCAACGTCGGGCAGCCGCGGCTGCAGGCCTGGAAGTACCCGCTCCCCGGCGACAGCGTCATCTTCCGTATCCACCGCGTGGTGGTGAACGTGGCCGATGCGGCCGGCCCGCGCGTGGTGCGCTTCCGGATGCCGGCCGACCAGCACCGCTCCACCGTCTCCGACCACGTGCAGTGCGACGGCGGCAGCGTGTGCGACCTGCAGTGGTTCCCCGACGGGTCGAAGGTGGCCTTCGTCAGCAGCTCGCGCGACCACAAGCGGGCGTGGATGCGGGTGGCGGACGCCCGCACGGGCGAGGTGCGCACCCTGTTCGAGGAGACGTCCAGCACGCAGATCGGCGACGCCTCGTTCGCCGAGCAGCTCTGGCGCGTGCTCCCGGCCAGCAACGAGCTGGTCTGGTGGTCGCAGCGCGAGGGCTGGACGCAGCTCTACCTGTACGACCTCGCCACGGGGCGCCTCAAGAACCGCATCACCAGCGGCGAGGGCAACGTGATGGACATCGCGCGCGTGGACGAGCAGAAGCGCGCCATCTACTTCACCGCGCAGGGCAAGGAAACGGGCCGCGACCCGTACTTCCAGCACCTCTACCGCATCGGGCTGGACGGGCGCGGCCAGACGCTGCTCACCCCCGAAGACGCCCACCACACCGTCTCGGTGTCGCCGGACGCGCGCTTCATCGTGGACAGCTACTCCACGCCGGACACGCCGCCGGTGACGGTGCTGCGCGACACGAACGGCCGCGTGGCGCAGACGCTGGAGCGCGCCGACGTGTCCCGCCTGGCCGCGACGGGGTGGCGCCCGCCCACGCGCATCCGCATGAAGGCGCGCGACGGGCAGACCGACATCTACGGGCTGATGTTCACGCCGTCCGCGCTGGATTCCACGAAGAAGTACCCCATCGTCAACTACATCTACCCGGGCCCGCAGGTGGGGAGCGTAGGGCCGCGCAGCTTCATGCCGTCGCGCAGGGACCACGAGGCGCTGGCGGAGCTGGGCTTCGTGGTGGTGGCCATCGACGGGATGGGCACGCCCGGGCGCAGCAAGGCGTTCGCGGACGCGTACTACGGCCGCATGATCGACAACACCCTCCCCGACCAGATCGCGGGGATGCGCGAGCTGGCGCGGCGCTACCCTTTCATCGACATCGAGCGGGTGGGGATCTGGGGGCACTCGGGCGGCGGGTACGCGACGGCGGCGGCCATGTTCCGGCACCCGGAGTTCTTCAAGGTGGGGATCTCCGAGTCCGGCAACCACGACAACCGCAACTACGAGGACGACTGGGGCGAGCGCTACCACGGCATGCTGGTGCGCACCGGCACCACGGACAACTACGCCAACGAGGCCACCCAGACGCACGCCGCCAACCTGCGCGGCAAGCTGATGCTGGCCCACGGCGCCATGGACGACAACGTGCCGCCCTACAACACGTACCTGGTGGTGGACGCCCTGGTGAAGGCCAACAAGGACTTCGACCTGGTGATCTTCCCCCACGCCCGCCACGGCTACGGCGGCGCCGACGGCGACTACATGATGCGCCGCCGCTGGGACTACTTCGTCCGCAACCTGGCGGGCGCCGAGCCCCCGCGCGAGTACCAGATCGGGCGTCCGGCCGCGGCTCGCTGAGCTCGCGTAGCTCCGCGCGAGGCGCCTCGTTTCACGCGGGACTTCCGGTTTCTACCCCCCGACTCGCACGGAGCCACGGAGGCACGGAGAGGAAAGG
>DASVSA010000171.1:0-2516 GCA_036388335.1 Longimicrobium sp.
CCGCTGCTTCCCACGCCGTACACCCCCTCGGCCTCGGACCCCTGTGCGGGGCGGAAGTCGATCCCCACCAGCCTCTCGCCCTCCAGCAGCCCGCGGATCTCCAGGCGCTTCACCTCGTTGGGGCTGCGGGTGCCGAACTCCACCAGGTTGTTGCTCGTGTCCAGGCCGTAGATGCGCAGCCCGTCCACGTCGAAAGCCGGGTTGCTGCACGCGGCCAGCGTCAGGAGCCCGCAGGCGGTGAGCGCGCCGCGGAGCGGAGCCTTCCAGCGGATCATGGTTCTCCCCGGTGGTGTGCCGCTGACCCGGAGCGGGTCCGCGGATTGCCTTCGCTCACGCGAGATGCGGGCCCGCGCGCCCTCCCTCATCCCGCGACTGTCCATGCACCTAGTCCAGCTCCTCCTCCCGCTCCGCGACAACGAAGGCCGCCCCTTTCCGCGCGCCGAGTTCGACCGCGTCAAGCTCGAGCTCACCGACCGCTTCGGCGGCGTCACCGCCTACCTGCGCTCCCCCGCGTCCGGCGCCTGGCGTCAGGAAGACGGCGACGTCACCCACGACGACATGGCCATCGTCGAAGTGATGGACGAAGACCTCGACCGCCCGTGGTGGCAGTCCTACCGCCGCGACCTGGAGCACCGCTTCCGTCAGGACGAAGTGATGATCCGCGCCACGGCGACCGAGCGCCTCTAGCTCTGCTCCGTGCCTCTGTGTGGGGCTTTCTCTAAAAGAAGAAGGGCGCCTCCGTCTCCGGAAGCGCCCTTCATCTCACCCTCGCCGCTAAGGCTCAGGCGCCGACGCGGCTCACGTTCTCCGCGGCCGGGCCCTTCTGGCCCTGCACCATGTCGAACTCCACGCGCTCGCCCTCGGCGAGCGTGCGGAAGCCCTGCGCTTGAATGGCCGAGTGGTGCACGAAGCAGTCCTTCTCGCCGTTCTCCGGGGTGATGAACCCGAAGCCCTTGGCGTCGTTGAACCACTTCACGGTGCCGGTGGTGCGCATTCCCGTACTCCTGGATGGTGTTGTCTGTCGGTGAGTCCGGAAATCCGTGCCAACCGACGGGTGGATACGCGGGGTTTAGTCCCGCCCGCGACGGGCGTTGCGGCGATCCTTGGCGCGGCGGCGCTGCGCGGCCTTCGACTTGGCCTTACGAGCCTCGCTGGGCTTCTCGTAGAAGCGCTTCCGGCGCATGTCCTTGAACAGTCCCGAGCGGATCATCCGGCGACGGAACTGCTTGAGCGCCCAGTCCAGGCGATCGTTTTCACCAAGCTGAATCTCGACCACGCAATGACCTCCAGAAAGGATTAGGGGGTTTAAAACAAGCCGGGGACCCGACCGTCCTGCGACCGAGTCCCTAACGCGTTTTTGAACACTCAACCGCGGCGGTGGGTTGTCGCAGCCCGCATTATACACGCGTGCGGCGCAAGTGTCAACTCCCCTCCGGCTCCTGCGTGGCCACGGCGACCTCGGCGGGCACCAGGGGCTCGCGGCGGTCCCACTGCTGGCGCTCCTCGATGCGCTCGAAGTACAGGATGCGCACGGCCACCACCAGCACGGCAAGGAGCGGCGTCGCCACGAAGAGGGCCACGATCCCGAAGCCGATGGTGAGCATGAGCTGCCAGATGAGGAGGGCGGCGGGAGGGATGTTGACCGCCCTGCGCTCCACCAGCGGCACCGTGATGGCGTTCTGCACCTGCTGGAGCAGGAAATAGAAGATGGCCACGTACACGGCCAGGATCGGCTTCACCGCGAACGCCGCCGCCACCGCCGGGATGGCCGCGATGGTGGGGCCGAAGTTGGGGATGAACTCCATCAGCGCCGCGAAGGCCGCCAGCGCCAGCGCCCCCGGCACCTTGAGCAGCGTGAGCCCGCAGTAGGTGACGATGCCGATCCCCGCCATCGTGAACGCCTTGCCGATGACCCAGGCGCGCAGGTTGGTGCCCGCCTCCTCGTAGAGCCGCTCCCAGCGCGGGCGCGACTCGGGTGGCACCAGGCGCAGGATCAGGTCGCGGTACAGCTCGGGCTGCGCGGCCAGGAACGCGGCAAGCACGATGATGGCGAACGACCCCAGCAGCGTGCTGATGGCGTTGAAGGCGAGCGGGAGGAAGCGCGCGGTGAACTGCGAGATCTGCCGGTTGACCGACTCCGCCATCTCCGGGCTGGGCGGCTGCCCGGTGCGCTCCTTGTACCACGCCGCCGCGCCGTCCAGCGTGGCGGGGAGGTGGGTGGCGAGCTCCGTCCCCTGCGTCACCATCTGGGGGATCATCTTGAAGAGCAGGAAGACGATGCCGCCGATGAAGGTCACCAGCACGATGGGGAACGCCACCCGGAACGGGATCCACCGCGCCAGGAAGCGGGTGGGGACGTGGAGGATGATGGCGATCAGCACCGCCAGCAGCGCCAGGAAGAGCGCCGTGTGCACCATCCAGAAGAACCGCCACCCGAACAGGAAGAGGACGGCGATCCCGAACAGCCGCACGATGTCGGCCGACCGGAAGGTTACGCGGCGTACGGAGTCAGCGGG
>DASVSA010000172.1:0-23073 GCA_036388335.1 Longimicrobium sp.
ATCTACGATTTAGGTTCATCTAACTTTTAATTCAGCCGATGCTACGGATAACGGTTTTCTGCGGGATACTGGTGCTGCTGGCGGGGTGCGCGCCGCCGGAGCCGGCGGAGAGCCAGGGGCGGCTCACCGTGGTCACCACCATCGGGATGATCCGGGACGTGGTGGAGAACGTGGGCGGGCAGCACGTGCGGGTGACGGGGCTGATGGGGCCCGGCGTCGATCCGCACCTGTACAAGGCGAGCGAGGGGGACGTGCGCCGCCTGTTCCGGGCCGACGTGATCTTCTACGGCGGGCTTCACCTGGAAGCGCGCATGGGCGAGGTGCTGGAGGAGATGGGAGGGCGCACGCGGGTGGTGGCCGTGACCGACGCCATCCCGCGCGACCGGCTCCTGTCGCCAGCGGAGTTCCAGGGGGCGCACGACCCGCACGTGTGGTTCGACGTGAGCATGTGGGCGATGACCATCGACACCATCGCGTCCACCCTGGCCGCCGCCGACCCGGCCCACGCCGCCGACTTCCGCCGCAACGCCGCGAACTACCACGCGCGGCTGGACACGCTGGACGCGTACGTGCGGGCGCAGGCGGAGCGGGTGCCGCGTCCGCAGCGCGTGCTGGTGACGGCCCACGACGCCTTCAACTACTTCGGCCGGGCATACGGCTTCCAGGTGCGCGGGCTGCAGGGAATCAGCACCGCCTCCGAGGCGGGGACGGCCGACGTGCAGGCGCTGGCGGGGTTCATCGCCCGGCGCCGCATCCCGGCCGTTTTCGTGGAGTCGTCCATCCCGCGGCGCACCATCGAGGCCGTTCAGGAAGCGGTGAACGACCAGGGGTGGGACGTGAGGATCGGCGGCTCGCTCTTTTCGGACGCCATGGGCAATCCCGGCACCCCCGCGGGGACGTACGACGGGATGGTCCGGCACAACATCGACACCCTGGTAGGCGCGCTGCTGCGCGGTCCTGGAGGCAACGAATGACCAAGCCGCTCGCCATCGAGGTCAACGACCTCACGGTGGCGTACCGAGAGAAGCCCGTGCTGTGGGACGTGGACGTGGAGGTCCCGCAGGGGGTGCTGATGGCCATCGTCGGCCCGAACGGGGCCGGCAAGAGCACGCTGATCAAGGCCGTGCTGGGGCTGGTGAGGACCGCCGCCGGCTCGGTGCAGGTCCACGGCCGCCCCTATCGCGACGCGCGGGGGCTGGTGGCGTACGTCCCGCAGCGCGGAAGCGTCGACTGGGACTTCCCCACCTCCGTGCTGGACGTGGTGATGATGGGCCGCTACGGCGCGCTCGGCTGGCTCCGCCGTCCCGGCAAGCGCGAGCGCGACCTGGCACTGGACGCGCTGCGGCAGGTGGGAATGGAGCCCTTCGCCGAGCGCCAGATCTCGCAGCTCTCCGGCGGCCAGCAGCAACGCGTGTTCCTGGCCCGCGCCCTCGTGCAGGACGCCGAGCTCTACCTGATGGACGAGCCCTTCCAGGGCGTCGATGCCAAGACGGAGCGCGCCATCGTCGCCGTGCTGCAGGCCCTGCGCGAAGCCGGCAAGACGGTCGTCGTCGTCCACCACGACCTGGAGACAGTGCCCGAGTACTTCGACTGGGTCCTGCTCCTCAACGTGCGCCGCATCGCCCTGGGCCCCGTGCGCGAGGTCTTTACCGAAGAAAACCTGCGCCAGACCTACGGCGGCCGTCTGCCCTTCCTCACGCGCGGCGGCTCACCGTCTCGCGGAGCAGCGCTGCACGCCGCCGACTAAAGTCTCTCTGTTTTCTCTGTTTCTCCGTGTCTCCGTGCCTCTGTGTGAGATAGCCGTTCATGGACCTTCTCAACGACTATACCCTGCGCACCGTCGCCCTGGGCGCCGCGGCGCTGGGCGCCACCAGTGGTGCGCTCGGCTCCTTCGCGGTGCTGAGGAAGCAGAGCCTGCTGGGCGACGCCATCTCGCACGCGGCGCTCCCCGGCATCGCGCTCGCCTTCCTCCTCACGGGGAGCAAGGCGACTCCGGTGCTGGTGGCGGGCGCGGCGGTGGCGGGGTGGGTGGGGACGCTGGCGGTGATGAAGATCACCAGCGCCACGCGCGTCAAGGAAGACAGTGCGCTGGGCATCGTCCTGGCCGTCTTCTTTGGATTCGGCCTGGTGCTGCTCACCTACGTGCAGAAGCAGCCCGACGCCAGCCAGGCCGGGCTCGACCGCTTCCTCTTCGGCCAGGCGGCCACCCTCCTCCACCGCGACGTCATCCTGATCGCGTCGCTCGGCTCGCTGGCGCTGCTCGGAGCGGCGCTTTTCTGGAAGGAGTTCAAGCTCCTGGCCTTCGATCCCGATTACGGCGCGTCGCTGGGCTTCCCCATGCGCGCGGTGGACGTGATCCTCACCACGCTGCTGGTGGTGTCCATCGTCATCGGCCTGCAGACGGTGGGGGTGGTGCTGATGAGCGCCATGGTGGTGGCCCCCGCCGCCGCCGCGCGCCAGTGGACGGACCGCATGGGGACGATGGTGGCCGTGGCCGGCCTCTTCGGAGCGCTGGCGGGTGTGAGCGGGGCCGTGCTGAGCTCCCTCACGGAGCGGCTCCCCACGGGGCCGACCATCGTGCTGTGCCTCACGGCGCTGGTGGTGCTCTCCATCCTCTTCGCCCCCAACCGCGGGGTGCTGTGGGAGGCCGTGCGCGAGCGGAGCAACCGCAGCCGGCTGCACATGGACGCGGTGCTCGGCAACCTGCACGACCTGGCGGGCCACCACGACGACCCGGAGCACGGGCACACCGCCGCCGTGCTGGAGGCGATGCACCCCGGCGCCCACCGCGAGCTGCGCGAGATGGAGGCGCAGGGCTGGGCGCGCCGCACCCGCAACGACGAGTGGGCCATCACCCCCGCGGGGCGCGGCGAGGCCGAGCGGCGCGCCGGCCTCCGCAACGAGGAGGAGCGATGAACCTGGCTCCCGAGCAGGAGATCCAGTGGATCGCGGCCGTCACGGCGGCGGCGTGCGCGCTCCCCGGCGTCTTCCTGGTGCTGCGGCGGATGGCGCTGATGAGCGACGCCATCTCGCACTCCATCCTCCTGGGGATCGTGCTGGCCTTCTTCGTCACCGGCAACATCGCCTCGCCGCTCCTGATCGCCGCGGCGGCGCTCACGGGCGTGCTCACGGTGACGCTGGTGGAAGTCCTCCACAGGACGCGCCGGGTCAAGGAAGACGCCGCCATCGGCCTCGTCTTCCCCGCCCTGTTCAGCATGGGGGTGATCCTGATCTCGCGCTATGCGGGCAACGTGCACCTGGACGTGGACGCGGTGCTGCTGGGGGAGCTGGCCTTCGCGCCCTTCAACCGCTTCCACGCCGGCGGGGTGGACCTGGGGCCGCGCACGCTGTGGGTGATGGGGGCGATCCTGCTGCTGAACGCCGCCTTCATCTTCGCTTTCTTCAAGGAGCTGAAGCTCACCACCTTCGACGCGGCGCTGGCCGGGGCGCTGGGCTTCGCGCCGGGCGCGCTGCACTACGCGTTCATGACGCTGGTGTCGATCACGGCGGTGGGCGCGTTCGATGCGGTGGGGTCGGTGCTGGTGGTGGCGCTGATGATCGCCCCGCCCGCCGCCGCCTACCTGCTCACCGACCGCTTTCCGCGCATGATCGCGCTGAGCGTGGGCATCGGGGTGGCGAGCGCGCTGGCGGGATACTGGATGTCGTACCTGCTGGACGTGTCCATCGCGGGGTCGATGGCCACCTGCACGGGGGGCGCCTTCCTGCTGGCCCTCCTGCTGGCGCCGGAGCGCGGGGTGGTGGCGGTGGCCCGGCGGCGCGCCCGCCAGCGCTGGGAGTTCGCGCAGACCATGCTGGCCATCCACCTCCTCAACCACGAGGGCTCGGCGCGCGCCGCCGAGGAGAGCCGCGAGCGCCACCTCCACGAGCACCTGAGCTGGCAGCCGGACTTCGCCCGCACCGTCGTGCGCCGCGCCGAGGGCGCCGGCCTCGTCACCCGCGCCGGCGAGCACCTGGCCCTCACCGACCAGGGCCGGGCCGCCGCGCGCGAGATCATGGTGGGCCCCGCGGCGTGAAAGGAACAGAAATCTCACACAGAGGCACAGAGACACGGAGAGAAAACGCTCCTCCGTGTCTCCGTGGCTCTGTGTGAGCCCCTGCTGTAGTTTGTAGGAAACTGTAGAAGGAGCGTCGGATGAAGGAGCCGGAGTCGCTTTCCGCCTCGGTGGAAGACTACCTGAAGTGCATCTACGAGCTCGAGCGGGCGGGGGGCGCGGCGGCCACCCGCGAGATCGCCGTGCGCCTGGGCGTGGCCGCGGCGTCGGTGAGCGGGATGATCCGCCGGCTCTCCGAGCACGGCTGGGTGGAGCACGAGCGCTACCGGGGCGTGCGCCTGACCGCCGAGGGGCGCAGGGCCGCGCTGCGCATGGTGAGGCGGCACCGGGTGATCGAGTCGTACCTCACCCAGGCCCTGGGCTACCCGTGGGACCGCGTTCACGACGAGGCCGAGCGCCTTGAGCACGCCGCCAGCGACGAGCTGGTGGACCGCATGGCCGCCGCCATCGGCGAGCCGGCCACCGACCCGCACGGCGCGCCCATCCCCACCCGCGAGGGCACCATCGACGAGCGGCCGCACCCGGTGCTCGCCGACGTCCCCCCCGGGAGCCGCACCCGCGTCCTGCGCGTCTCGGACGAGGACCCGGCGCGCCTCCGCTACCTTGCGGAGCTGGGCCTCGTCCCCGGCGCGGAGGTGGAGGTGGTGGCGCGCGCCCCCTTCGGCGGCCCCATCACCCTCGCCACGCCGCACGCCGAGCAGCACGTAGCCGCCGAGCTGGCCGCGACGGTGATCGTGGAGACGCCCGCGTAAACGGCGGGGGCTCACACGGAGACAGAGAGGCACGGAGATGAAGTCATCTCTGTGCCTCTTGCGTATCCCGCCTAGCTGACGTAGTGTTGCGCTCAAGTACAACACCGCCACACGGAGCTTCGATGCTGGTCAACCTCGATCCTCACGACGCGCGGCCTCTCTACCTGCAGATCATCGACGAGGTGAGGAGGGCGCTCGTGGTCGGCTCGCTGCGGGGGGAGGACCCGCTGCCATCGGTGCGGGAGCTCGCCTCGGAGCTGGCGGTGAACCCGCGCACGGTGTCGCAGGCCTACCAGGAGCTGGAACGCGAGGGAATCGTGTACGTGCGGCGGGGCCAGGGGACCTTCGTGTCGCCCGTCGGGCACCCCGGCCGCGAGGAGCGGCGCGCACTGGCCCGCGGGGTGGCCAAGCGCGCGCTGCTGGACGCGCGCCGCAACGGGCTGGGGGTGGAGGAGCTGCTGATGATCATCGGGGAGGTGGCGGCCGAGGAGGAGGGGGAGCCCTCTCGCGCCGCCGCGACGAACCAGGGAGACGAGGAATGACACGGAATCCGGTTGAAGCGGCGGCACTTGCCGAGGCGCCCGAGGAGCGAATGAATTCGCCGCTGGAACCACGCGAAGTCCCCTGCGGGGACGGTCCGGTCCACCCCTGGCGGGAGGAAACAGACCGCGAAGGCGGTCTTCGCGCAGCTCCAGCGGCGAATTCCATTCGCTCCTGGACGGGTCGCGCGCCATCACCGGTCTACGCGGATCTCGTATGAGCCAGCACGCGGTCGCTACCCACGGGCTTGTGAAGCGGTACGGCGGCGAGACGGCGCTGGACGGCGTGGAGCTGCGGGTGCCCGAGGGGGCGGTGTACGTCCTGGTGGGGGCCAACGGCGCGGGGAAGAGCACCACGCTCCGGGTGCTGATGAACCTGGAGCGGCCCGACGCCGGCACGGCCGAGGTCTTCGGGATGGACACGGCGCGGGACGGCGCCCGGGTGCGGGCCCAGGTGGGCTACGTCCCCGAGCGCCAGGATCACCGCTACGGCTGGATGACGGCCGCACGCCTCCTCCGGCACGTGGCCGCCTACTACCCGTCGTGGGACGCCGCCTACGCGGACCACCTGTGCACGGCCTTCGGGCTGCGGCTGGACCGCAGGGTGGGCGCCGCGTCCAAGGGCGAAGCGCGGCGGCTGCAGCTGGTGCTGGCGCTGGCCCATCGCCCTCCCCTGCTCCTGCTGGACGAGCCTACCGACGGGCTGGACCCGGTGGTGCGCAGGCGGACCCTCACGCTGCTCGCCGAGCACCTCGCGGACTCGCCCGCCACCATCATCGTCTCCACGCACCAGATCTACGAGATGGAGAGCCTGGCGGACCACGTGGGGGTGCTGAGCCAGGGGCGGCTGGTGGCGCAGATGCCGCGCGACCAGCTCCAGCGCACCGTGCGCCGCTACCGGGCCGCGGTGCCGGAGGGGTGGGAGGCGCCACCCGGGCTGCAGGTGGCCGGGATGCGGCGCTCCAGCGCCGGCCGGGAGGTGCAGTGCACGCTGGTGGGCGAGGAGCGGGAGGTGGCGGAGCGCCTGGCCCTGGCCGGGGCGGAGGTGCGCGAGGTGACGCCGCTGGGGTTGGAGGATGCCGCCCTTGCCTTTCTACCGGGGGAGGAATCGCGATGACGGATCTTCATTCGACGCCGCGTCCGCCGCGGGTGCTGCGGGAGCAGGTCCGCGTGATGGGATACGGGCTGCGCCGGCCCGCTGCCCTGGCCGCGCTGCTGCTGGTCGCGGCGGGCGCGGCGGGCGTCACCGTCGCCGCCGTGTACACGGGCGAGAAGGTGAGCTTCCATCCCGAGCAGCTGATGCTTCCAGGGGTTGCGGGCCTCCTCCTCCCCATCGGGGTCTGGCGGGGGGAGGAGCGCTTCGGGGCCGGCTTCCTGTGGACGCTCCCGGTGGACCGCCGCTGGCACGCTCTCGCGCGGGTGGGGGCGGGATGGGTGTGGCTGATGGCTGCCGTGGCGCTCTTCGTCCTCTGGATCCTGGGGCTCGCCCTGGCCACCGGCGGCAACGTGCTGGGCGGGGAGACGCTCCGCCTCTTCCACCCCGCCGACATCTACGCGGCGCAGGGAACGCTGCAGCCGGGGGCGTGGCGCACCATCCGCCACGCGCCGCAGCCCCTGCTCTGGCTGGTCCCCTTCACCTCCGCCACGGCGTGCTACCTCCTGGCGAGTGCCGTGGCGCTGGGCGCGCGCCACCCGGCGCGGTGGGTGGTGGGAGCCGTGCTGGGCTTCATGCTGGTGCGCACCGCCGGCGAGGCGCTGGGCGCCGAGTGGCTGCACGGCGGGCTGGGCGGCTTCCTCAATGGGCTCCTCGCCGGCCCGTACGGCTTCGACACGATGCTCACCGCGCGCACCGAGATCCTCAAGGTGGGAACCACCCTTTCCACGGGCGAGCCGGCCGAGCTGTGGCGCGCGCTCCCCGACCCCGGGCAGTGGGCCGCCGCCACCCTGCTCTGGACCGCAGCCGGCCTCCTGGCGCTCTGGGCCGCCGCCTCCCGGCACCGCGAAGACCGCCCCTAAAAAACGCAATCTCACACAGAGGCACAGAGACACGGAGGAGTGTGTCTCTGTGTGTCCCTGTGCCTCGGTGTGAGCCATCTGTTCCTCCTCTTGCCCAAGATCTCGCCATGGAACTCCAGATCCGGAACCTTTCCAAGACCTACCCCAACGGGGTGCACGCCCTGCGCGACATCACGCTCGACATCCCCCAGGGGATGTTCGGGCTGCTGGGGCCCAACGGGGCCGGCAAGTCCACGCTCATGCGCACGCTCGCCACGCTGCAGGAGCCGGACGCTGGCACCATCCACCTGGGCGACATCGACGTGCTGGGGCAGCGCGACCGGGTGCGCGAGACGCTGGGGTACCTGCCGCAGGAGTTCGGCGTGTATCCCAGGGCGAGCGCCGAGCGTCTGCTTGAGCACTTCGCGGTGCTCAAGGGGATCACCGGACGGCGGGGGCGCAGGGAGATCGTGGACGCGCTGCTCCGCCAGACCAACCTGTACGACGTCAGGAAGCAGAAGCTGGGCGGCTACTCCGGCGGGATGAGGCAGCGCTTCGGCGTGGCGGTCGCGCTGCTGGGGCGCCCCAAGCTGATCATCGTGGACGAGCCCACCGCGGGGCTCGACCCGGCGGAGCGGGTGCGCTTCCTCAACCTGCTCAGCGAGCTGGGCGAGAACAGCGTGGTCATCCTCTCCACCCACATCGTGGAAGACGTCTCCGAGCTGTGCAGCCGGATGGCCATCATCAACCGGGGCACCATCCTGCTGGAGGCGGAGCCGCTGGACGCCGTGGCGGCGCTGCAGGGGCGGGTGTGGCGCAAAATCGTGAAGCGCACGGAGCTGGAGGAGGTGGAGCGGGAGCACGCGGTGATCTCCACCAAGCTGCTCTCCGGGCGCACCGTGGTTCACGTGTACAGCGACGGATGGCCGGGCGTGGGGTTCGATGCGGTGGAGGCGGACCTGGAAGACGTGTATTTCAGCACCATGGCGGGGCACGGCCAGGAGGTGGCGCGATGAGGAAGCTCTGGGAGGTGTTCAGCTTCGATCTCTCCAGCCAGGCGCGGCGCTTCTCCACCTGGCTCTACTTCCCGGTGCTGCTGCTGATCACCTGGCAGCTCGCTACGGAGGCGTACATCCCCAAGGCGCGCGCCGGGGGGTACTTCTTCAACTCGCCCTTCATCATCGCCGAGGTCACCCTCCTGGGCAGCCTCATGGCGCTGCTCGCCGCCGCGGCGCTGGCGGGGGACGCGGGCGCGCGCGACATCCAGACGCGGATGCACCCGCTCGTCTACACGGCGCCCGTGGGCAGGGGCGCGTACCTGGGCGGGCGCTTCCTGGCGGCCTTCGTCCTCAACGCCCTCATCCTGCTGGCGGTGCCGGCCGCGCTCCTGCTGGCCGCGCTGGTGCCGGGGCCGGAGGCCGAGCTCATCGGGCCGTTCAGGCCGGCCGCCTACCTGGGCCCCTTCTTCATGTTCGCGCTCCCCAACGCGTTCGTCGCCACGGCCCTCTTCTTCTCCGCCGCGGCGCTCAGCCGGCGGGCGATGGCGGGGTACGTGGGCGCCGTGCTCCTCTTTTTCGCGGGGATGACGAGCTGGATCGTGCTGGCGATGCAGCTGGGATGGTGGAAGCTGGCCACGCGGGTGGATCCCCTGGGCCTCACCGTGCTCGGCGAGCTGTCGAAGACACGCACGCCCCTGCAGAAGGGCACACGGCTGATCGCGCTGGAGGGCTCGCTGCTCGCCAACCGCCTCGTGTGGGTGGGGATCGCGCTGGCCGTGCTCGCGCTCACATACCTCCGCTTCCGCTTCGCGCACCCGGTGGAGCGCACGTGGCGGCGCGCGCGCGGCGCCGCCAGGGCGGAGGCACCGGCACGGAGCGCACCCATCACCGTGCCGGAGGTGCCGATGGGCTTCGGCGGGGGCGCCCGGGCGCGCCAGGCGCTGGAGGTGGCAATCCACTCCTTCCGAGAGGTCGTGATGAGCTGGGGCGGGGTGGCGCTGGCCGCGATGGCGGTGCTGCTGGTGATGACGGCGCCCGCGCAGATGGAGCACCTGGGGATTCCGCTCCATCCCACCACCGCGTACGTCACGGGGTTCATCGCCGCTCCCCTGGCGAACCCGGGCGACCTGTTCTGGATGATCGTCCCGCTCTTCATCGTCTACTCCGCCGGCGAGCTGGTGTGGCGCGAGCGGGACGCGGGGATGAGCGACATCGCCGACGCGGCGCCGGTGCCCGACTGGGTGATGCTGGCCGGGAAGCTGGCGGGGCTCGGCCTGGCGCTGGTGGCGCTGCAGGCGCTGATAATGGCGAGCGGGATGCTCATCCAGGCGCTCCTGGGCTACCACCACTTCGAGCCGGGGGTGTACGCGCGGGTCCTCTTCGGCTTCCAGCTCGCCGACTACCTGCTCTTCGCCGTGCTCGTCTTCGTGGTGCACGTGGTGGCGAACCAGAAGTACGTGGGGCACATGGTGGCGCTCCTCGCCTACGCGTCCATGGCCTTCGCGTCCGCCATGGGCATCGAGCACGGGATGCTCGTCTACGGCTCCGATCCGGGGTGGACGTACTCGGACCTGAGGGGCTTCGGGCCCTTCATGGCGCCGTACCTGTGGTTCAAGCTGTACTGGGCCGCGTGGGCGCTGCTGCTGGCGGTGGCCGCCCGGCTGCTGTGGGTGCGCGGCAGGGAGCCGGGCGCGGGGGCGCGGCTGCGGGCGGCGCGGCGCCGCCTCACGCGTCCGGTGGCCGGCGCGGCGGCGCTGGCGGCGGGGCTCGTGCTGGCCCTGGGCGGCTTCGTCTTCTACAACACCAACGTGCTCAACGAGTACCGCACCGCCTCCGATCTGACGGAGCTGCGCGCCGGCTACGAGCGCCGCTACGGGCGGTACGAGGGCATCGCCCAGCCGGCGCTGGCGGGCACCCGCCTGGACGTGGAGATCCATCCCCGGCGGCGCGAGGTGGAGATCCACGGCAGCTACCGCCTGGTGAACCGGAGCGCGGCGGCCATCGATTCCATCCACCTCACCACGGACGTGGGCGTGGAGATGGGGGCGGTGGGATTCGACCGGCCCGCCACGCGCGCGCTCGCCGATACCCGCCTCGGCTACCGCATCTACGCCCTCGCGCAGCCGCTGCGCCCCGGCGACTCGCTGCGGCTCACCTTCCAGCTCCGCCGCCGCCCGCGCGGCTTCCAGAAAGGCGCGCTGGACGCGTCGGTAGCGGAGAAGGCGAGCTTCATCCGCCTCCCGGAATGGCTCCCCTCCGTCGGCTACCAGGCGGACCGCGAGGTGAGCGGCGCCGGCGAGCGGAGAGCGCGCGGACTCCCCTCGCGCCCCGACACGCGCTCGCTGTACGACGAGGGCGCGGGGGACCAGGGCGCGGAGCGCATCTCGTTGGAGGCGGTGGTGGGCACCGACGGGGACCAGGTGGCCGTGGCCCCCGGCGCGCTCAAGCGCACGTGGACCCAGGGCGGGCGCCGCTACTTCCACTACGCCACCGACGTCCCCATCCGCAACGACTACGCGCTGTTCTCCGCGCGCTACGCGGTGCGCGAGGGGAGGTGGAACGACGTGGCGATCCAGGTCTTCCACCACCCGGGCCACGCCTGGAACGCGGACCGCATCATCCGCGGCGTGGGGGCGGCGCTGGATTACCAGACCCGCAACTTCGGCCCGTATCCCCATCACCAGATCCGGTTCGTGGAGTACGCCCAGGACGGACATGCCCTCCACTCCGCCCCGGTCAACATCTGGTACAAGGAGGGCTTCTCCCTCTGGAACCCCGAGGCGGACCCGCGGGACGTCGACTTCCCCTTCGCGGTGGTCGCGCACGAGGTGGCGCACCAGTGGTGGGGCAACCAGCTCACCCCCGCTCCCGTGGAGGGTGCCCCGGTGCTCACCGAGAGCCTGGCGTGGTACTCCGCGATGGGGGTGATGGAGACGACGTACGGCCGCGCTCGCCTGGGCCGGTTCATGGACGTGATGCGGCTGGAGTACCTGAGCCCCCGCACCCGCGCCGCCGTCCCCCTTCTGCGCGCGAACGACTGGTTCCACGGCTACCGCAAGGGCCCCTTCGCCATGTACGCGCTGCGCGAGTACCTGGGCGAGGAGCGGGTGAACGCCGCGCTGCGGCGCCTGCTCGCCCGGCACGGCTCGGGAGCGCCGCCCCTCCCCACCTCGCTGCACCTGTACCGCGAGCTCCAGTCGGCCACGCCGGACTCGCTGCGCTACCTGCTGGCCGACCTGTTCACCGCGAACACCTACTGGGAGCTCGCGACGGAGCGCGCCACGGTGGAGCCCGCCGGCGCGGGCACCTGGCGCGTGACGCTGGACGTGAAGGCGCGCAAGGTGGTAGTCGACACGGCCGACGTGGAGAGGGAGGTCCCCATGAACGACCTCGTGGAGCTCGGCGTCCTCCCCGCCGCGGCGAACGGCGAGCCGCTCTACCAGCGCCTGCACCGCATCCGCTCCGGCCGGCAGCGCATCACCCTCATCGTAAAGGGACAGCCCGCCCGCGCGGGAATCGACCCCCGCAGCCTCCTGATCGACGTCAACACCGCCGACAACGTGCGGGAGGTGGTGCCACGTCGTTAGAAATCCCTCTCTGTGTCTCCGTGCCTCTCTGTGAGGCCAATCTGTTCCACTGGCGCACTCCGGCCACTCTGTTTATACTGTGCACCGTGCCCACGGGCACCCCGGCGATTTATGGCGATTGCATCCGGGTCAACAACTGCTAAACCGCTTCGGGAGGGGTCCCGTGCGGCAACGCCGCGGGACCCCTCTTTTTGTTTCCACGAACCCGAGTTCATCCAATGAGCACGATACTCGACCCCGCCCGCATCGCCGAAGAAACCGGTCTCACGTATACCTTCAGCTCCGAGTCCGTCTCCGAGGGGCATCCGGACAAGGTCTGCGACACCATCGCGGACTCCATCCTGGACGCGCACCTGGCCCAGGACCCCAACGCGCGCGTGGCGTGCGAGGTCCTCGTCAAGGAGAACCACGTGATCCTGGCGGGCGAGATCACCTCCGCCGCGAAGGTGGACCACGAGGAGCAGGTGCGGAACGCCGTCCGCGAGATCGGCTACACCGACTCCGACCAGCCCTTCCACGCCGACCGCCTGGAGATCCGCTCCCTCCTCTCCGAGCAGGCCCGCGAGATCGCGCAGGGCGTCAACGCCATCACCAGCGCCTCGGGCGACCAGGGCGCCGGCGACCAGGGGATCATGTTCGGCTACGCGACGGACGAGACGCCCGAGCTGATGCCCCTCCCCATCCTCCTGGCCCACCGCCTCTCGCAGACGCTGGCCGAGCTCCGGAAGGCCGGGGCCGCCCCGTGGCTGCGCCCCGACGCCAAGACGCAGGTCTCGGTGCTGTACGGCCCCGAGGGCCCGCGCGCCGTCACCGACGTGCTCGTCAGCACCCAGCACTCCGCAGACGTGGCGCAGGAGGAGATCCGCCACTTCATCGCGCAGGCGCTGGTGCCGCGCGCGCTGGCGGGCTGGTACCGCGACGACCTGCGCCTGATGGTGAACCCCACCGGCAGCTTCGTGCAGGGCGGCCCCTCGGCCGACGCGGGCGTCACCGGCCGCAAGATCATCGTCGATTCGTACGGCGGGATGGGGCGCCACGGCGGCGGCGCGTTCAGCGGCAAGGACCCCAGCAAGGTGGACCGCTCCGGCGCCTACTTCTGCCGCTTCGTGGCGCGCGAGGTGGTGAAGGCGGGCCTGGCCAAGCGCGCCGAGGTGCAGGTGGCGTACGCCATCGGCATGGCCGAGCCCGTGTCGGTGAAGGTGGACACCTTCGGCACCGGCGACCCCACGCGCGCCGCGGCGTTCGTGCGCGGCTTCGACTTCCGCCCGCGCGCCGTGATCGAGCGCCTGGACCTGCTGCGGCCCATCTACCGCTCGACCACCAACTACGGGCACTTCGGCAAGCCGGGCCTGCCCTGGGAAGCGTAAAAAAGAATCTCACACGGAGACACGGAGGCACAGAGAAAGGCGGCTTTTCTCTGTGCCTGCGTGTTTCTGCGGGGGCGTACCTTGACCAGAAGCGGCACGTTGCGCTAGCGTTGTGGTACCCCACCACTTAACCGCTGTACCGCAATGGCAATACGATCCTTCTCCGCGCTGGCGGCGCTCGTTTTCGCGCTCGCCGGCCCCGCGCACGCCAATCCCGACCCCGAGCGCTGGCTCGACATCAGCCCCGAGAACCTGAACTCCGGCGAGATCCGTCTCCCGGTGGGCGAGGTGGACGGGGCGGAGGGGCCCTCGGTGCTCCGCGTGCAGATCCTCCTCAACCGCGCCCTCTTCTCGCCCGGCATGATCGACGGGCGCTGGGGGCCCAACGTGCGCACGGCCACCCTCTGGTTCCAGAAGCGCGAGGGGATCGAGCCCACCGGCGTGGTGGACGAGGAGACGTACGACGCGCTCATGCGCGCCTCGGGCCGCCCGCAGCGGATCGCACGGGTGCACACGCTTACCGCGACGGACGTCGAGGGCCCCTTCGTGGTCCTCCCGCGCGACATGTACGAGCGGGCGAAGCTCACCTGCTCGTGCTACCAGGTGCTCTCCGAGAAGATCGCCGAGCAGTTCCACACCCGCGAGGCGGTGCTGGAGCGCCTCAACCCCGGGATGAACCTGGATTCGCTCAGGGCGGGCGACAAGCTGTGGGTGCCGCGCGTCCGCGAGTCCACCGTGGCCGCCGACATGAAGATCGCGGAGATCCTGGTGTCCGGCAGCGGCAACTTCGTGCAGGCGCGCGACAGCGCCGGGAAGATCCTGGCCCACTTCGCCTCCACCATGGGCTCCAGCATCGACCCCTCGCCCGACGGCGTGGTGACGGTGCGCGACGTCACCGCGAACCCGTGGTGGAACTACCAGCCCGCGCTGCTCAAGGTGCTGCGCAGCAGCGGCCCCAACGCCATGATCCCGCCCGGGCCCAACAACGCGGTCGGCTGGGTGTGGATCGGCCTGTCTGCGCCGCACTACGGCATCCACGGCACCAGCGACCCGGAGACCATCGGCTACGCCACGTCGTCGGGCTGCGTGCGCCTCCCCAACTGGGACGTGCGCTTCCTGTCGCGCCGCGTGAAGCCGGGCATCCGCGTGCGCTTCGAGGACACCCGCAACGGCGAGCGCGTCATCCCCCGCCGCCCCCGCCCGCGCCTCCTCGGCACCCGCGCGGACAGCATCGCGCCGGAGCCGCTGAACCCCTGAACCGCGGGGGCTCACACAGAGGCACAGAGGCACGGAGAACAGCGAGGGCACGGAGAGGATCTCTCCGTGCCCTCATTGTTCCCCGGAGCGGCGCGAAACCGGCACCAGAAAAAGCTTGCCCGGGGCGTCCATCAATCCACACAATATGGCGGCTCAGTTCCCCGCTGCACGATCGGCCCCCTTCCACCTGACCCCCGATGAGCACCCTTCGCGTCCGCGGCGCCAGCGAACCGGTACTGCAGTCCAGCGTCCCCCCGGTGGGGGAGTTCGGCAGCATAGTGAAAGTGACGCCCGGCGACGCCGTCCGGGTGGGGGTGCGGAGCGGGGAGGTGAAGGAGCTGCAGGTAGCGGAAGACGACGTGGTGGAGCTGGAGCTGGAGGGGGGAGTCCGGATCTGGACCTCCGTGGATCGGCTTCACGACCTGCTGGAGGCGTCGGGCCAGCGGAACACGCGCGGGGGGGAGCTACACCTTCCACCGCGCTTGCAGCTCGGGCCGGCTTCGCGCGGGGTGGGCGGGCGGGCGCTGCAGGTGCTGAAGATCCTGAAGGTGGACGTCGCGGGGATGGCCTCGCGGGAGATCGCGGAGCGGCTGGAGGCGCAGCTCAAGGCCAAGCCCGGGCTCTACCACTGCGCCTCGGTGGAGAAGCTGGAGAAGCGGGTCACGTCTCCGGGCGAGCTTCCGGGCGGCGCGCCCCTCCTCGTCTTTCTCCACGGGACCGCGTCGAGCACCTCCGGGAGCTTCGGTGCGTTCGCGGCGACGAAGGAGGGGGCCGAGACCTGGGACAAGCTTTCGCACCGGTACGGGGGCAACGTCTTCGCCTTCGAGCATCGCTCCCTCAGCCTGAGCCCCATCGAGAACGCGCTGGAGTTGGCGGAGCTCCTCCCGGACCGGGACGCCGTGCTCCACCTGGTGAGCCACTCGCGGGGCGGGCTGATCGGCGAGCTCCTCTGCCGGGGGCGAAGCGCGGACGGCCGCGACCCCTTCGACGCCGCCGCCCTGGCCCGGTTCGCCGGCGACGCGCGCAGGCGCGACCGCGAGGCGCTGGAGGAGCTGGGGGAGGTGCTCAGGAAGAAGCGTCCGCGCGTGGAGCGGTTCGTACGGGTGGCGTGCCCGGCCCGCGGCACCACCCTCGCCTCCGGGCGGGTGGACCTCTACCTGTCCATGATGCTCAACGCGCTGGGGCTGATCCCGGGGCTGCGGGCCAACCCGGTCTACGAGTTCACGTCCGCGCTGGTGCTGGCGGTGGCGAAGAAGCGCACCGATCCCCGGGAGCTTCCGGGGCTGGAGGCGATGATGCCCGTCTCGCCGCTCATCGCCGTCCTCAACGACCCCGGCTTCCGGGTGGACGCGGACCTGTCGTCCATCGCCGGAGACACCCAGGGCACGGGCCTCCTGGGGCGCCTCAAGGTGCTGGCTACGGACCTCTTCTACCGTGAGAACCATGACCTGGTGGTGCACACCAGCTCCATGGTGGGCGGAACCACGCGCACCGGCGGCTCCCGGCTCTTCTTCGCCAAGGGTTCGGAGGTCAGCCACTTCCAGTACTTCCGCAACCCCGACACCGCCGATCGGCTCTACCGCGGCCTGGCGCGGGCGGACGGCGACACCGCCGGCTACGAGCCCGTGGTGGAGTCCACGGCCGAGCGCCTGAAGACGCGGGCGCCCGCGCCGCACCCCGGCACCCGGCCCGTGGTGTTCGTCATCCCGGGGATGATGGGCACGGAGCTCCACGCCGTCGGGCGCAAGATCTGGATCGACCCCGTCGCGCTTGCCGCCGGAGACCTCCCGGCACTGGCGGTGGACGCGCCGGACGTGAAGCCTGCGGCGCTCTTGAGCCGCCCCTATGCCCGGCTGATCGACTTTCTCTCGGCGTCGTACGAGGTGGTGGAGTTTCCCTTCGATTGGCGCCGCTCCGTGGCCGACTCGGCCGACCTGCTGGCGGAAGCCGTGCGGGCGAAGCTGGGCGAGACCTCGAAACCGGTGTCGTTCGTGGCGCACTCGGTGGGCGGGCTGGTGGCGCGGGCCATGATCGCGCGCGCGCCGGAGCTCTGGCGAAAGGTGACGGAGCGCGAAGGGGCGCGGCTGCTGATGATGGGCACCCCCCACGACGGCTCGTACGGCGCCGTGCGGATGCTGGTGGGGCAGGAGAGGATCGTGCGCTACCTGGCCATGCTCGATGGCGGCGTGGACCCGGCCGCCCCGCTGGCCCAGCTTTCCCGCTTCCCGGGGATCCTGGAGATGCTCCCCTCCGGCCCCGAGGGCGATTTCCTGGATGGTTCGGCCTGGCGCGAGCTCGCCGCCGTCTGGAAAGAGGGCTGGGTGGAGCCGAAGCCCGAGGCGCTGGAGGGCGCGCGCGGGCTGCGGGCGTTGCTGGCGAAAGGCGTGGTGGACGGCCGGCGGATGATGAACGTGGCGGGGCAGGCCCCGGCGACGCCCGCCGGCTACCGCGTGGCCACGGACCGGGAGGGAGCGGCCCGCATCGAGTTCCTGGCTACCGCGCGGGGCGACGGGCGCGTGCCCTGGAGCTCCACGGAGCTGCCCGGGGTGAAGACGTGGTACATGGAGGTGCCGCACGGCAACCTGGCGGATCACCCCGCGGCCTTCCCCGCCCTCCGCGAGCTGCTGGAGACCGGCACCACGTCGCTCCTCCCCGGCCAGCCGCGGTCCGCCGCGCCCGGCGTGGCGGAGCAGTTCGTCCTCCCCGCCGACGAGCCGTTCATCTTTCCCGACGCCGCCGAGCTGGAAGCCGCGGCGGTGGGGATGGAGCTGGCCGGGCGGGAGGAAGCGGAGGAAGCGCCGCTGGAGGTGGCGGTGGTGCACGGCAACCTCGCGTTCGCGCGGCACCCCGTCGCCGTGGGCCACTACACCGGCGACATCCTGGCTGGGGCCGAGAAGGTGCTCGACCATCACCTGCACGGCCGCCTCGCGGAGCGGCGCCACCTGGGAATCTACCCGGGCCCCATCGGCACCTCGGATGTCTTCCTCACCCGCGGCGAGGCGGTGCCGGGCGGGATCGTGGTGGGGCTGGGCGACGTGGGGAAGCTCACCGGCGCCACGCTGGAGCGCAGCTTCACCCAGGCCGTCCTCTCGTACGCCGCGCGGCTGGGCGAGCGCGACGAGGGCCCCGCGCCCCGGTCCGCCAGCCTGACCGCCCTCCTGGTGGGCTCCGGCCGGGGCGGGATCTCCACCGAAGACTCCGTCCGCGCCATCGTGCGGGCGACGCTCAGGGCGCGGGAGATGCTCCGCTCCAGCGAGCTGCGCAACCCCGTCCGCATCGACCGGCTGGAGTTCTGCGAGCTGTACGAGGACGTGGCGATCACCGCGCTGCGCATCGTTCGCCGCCTGGCGGGCGAGCGCGGGCCCGGCGGCGGGTTCCAGCTCAAGGACGAGCTGGTCTGCAGGACCGGGGGGCGCCGCAGGGCGTCGTTCGAGGAGATGCCGGACTGGTGGGACCGGCTCCAGGTGTCGGAGCACGCGGACGACGGCCTGGCGTTCCTGAGCCTCACGGAGCGCGCCCGCGCGGAAAAGCAGTCCATCTCGCAGCAGCGGACCCTGATGGACCGCTTCCTCGCCTCCGCGGTGGGCAGCGTGGCCGACACGCCGGCGCTCAGCAAGACCCTCTTCGAGCTCCTGATCCCCAACGACCTCAAGGACTACGCGCCGGACCGCAACAACCTGGTGCTGATCGTGGACTCCGCGGCCGCGCGCTACCCCTGGGAGCTGCTGCGCGACGAGGCGCCGCAGGATCGGGAGCCGCCCGCCGTGAGGCGCGGGCTGGTCCGCCAGTTCCAGACGGCCAGCTACCGCACCGGCGTCAGGGCGCCCATGGGGAACGGCGTGCTGGTGGTGGGCGACCCCCGTACCACCACCTTCCCCCCGCTCGCCGGCGCCGCGCGCGAAGCGGAGGAGGTGGCGGAGCTTTTCGGAGCGTCGGCCGGCTTCGAGGTCACGTCGCTGGTGCGCGGCGACTTCCCGGAAATCGTGCAGGCGCTCTACGCCAGGTCCTACCGCGTCATGCACATGGCCGCGCACGGGGTCTTCGAGTACCCGCTGGGGGACGGTACGGTGACGGGGATGGTGCTGGGAGACGACGCGTACCTGCGCCCTGCCGAGCTGGACCAGATCCGCAGCGTGCCGGAGCTCGTCTTCCTCAACTGCTGCCACCTGGGAAAGATCGAGCCCGAGCGCGCCGGCAAGCTGCGCCCCGGGTATCCGCTGCTGGCCGCCAACCTGGCCGAGCAGCTCATCCGGACCGGCGTGCGCGCGGTGGTCGCCGCCGGGTGGGAGGTGGAGGACGACGCGGCGCTCACCTTCGCCCGCACCTTCTACGACCAGATGCTGGGTGGGCGGAGCTTCGGCGAGGCGGTGTGGCTGGCGCGCCGCGAGGCCTACTTCCAGCACCCGGGGATCAACACCTGGGGCGCGTACCAGTGCTACGGAGACCCCGGCTACGTGCTCGCCACCCCGTCGGGCGCGCTCTACACCGCGCCCGCGGCGCTGGACTTCACCTGCTCCAGCGAGGTGGAGCTCGAGCTCGCGAACCTGGCGGAGGACGCTTCGGCCACGGCACAGCACAGGGCCGGCACGCTGGAGCGACGGCTGGACGAGATCGTGAAGGCGATCCCCGAGGAGTGGAAGGAGCGCCCCCGCGTGATCGCGGCGCTCGCGCGCGCCCACGCCGACCTCGGGCGCTTCGACGACGCGATCGAGTGGTACCAGAAGCTCGAGGGTTGCGCGCAGGCGGAATACACCGTGCAGGCGCTGGAGCAGCTCGCCAACATGCGCGTGCGCCGCGCCATGCTACGGTGGCTGGAGGACGGCGCCATCGTGAACCCCGAGTCGCCGCAGATGGCGGAGGTGCGGAAGGTGATCGGCCAGCTGATGAGGCTTCCGGGACGGAGGCCGCGCTCCAGCGAGCGGTCCTCGCTCCTGGGCTCCGCCTACAAGCGCCTGAGCTGGATGTCCGCCGGAGACGAGCGGGCCAAGGCGCTCGCCCGCATGGAAGCGGCCTATCGCGCGGCGTACGGGGCCGCCCGCGAGACCGCGCTGGCGCGTGGCGGCAGGGTGAACGTGTACCCGCTGCACAACCTGCTCTCGGCGGCGGTGGTGAGGCGCCTGCTGGGGCTGAAGAAAGAGGACACGGGCGAGATCCGGCACTGGGTGATGGAGGCGGAGGAGGCGACGGCCCACCTGGAGGCCACGCAGGCGGACTTCTGGTCCGGCATCGGGCTCGCCGACCTGGCGGTCGTGACCCACCTGAACGCGTCCGACCTGGACAACCACGCCGACGAGATCGCGCGGAACTACGCCCGCGCGTGGCGGCGTGGAGGACAGGCGCGCCAGCTCTCGTCGGTGCTGGAGCACATGGGCTGGCTCATCGCCATGCTCGCGGCGGACGGCGGCGGCGGGGAAGCACGTGAGTCGCGGGTGGCCGCGCAGGTGGCCGCGCTGCGCACCATCGAGCGCGCCGTCCGCGCGCTGCAGGAAGGCTCCGCGGATGCCTGAGGGCGGGCCGCGCACCTTTTCGGGCACGGCGCCGCGATCCCAGGCGCGGGCCCCGCTCCCCTTCGGCAGGTAAAACGGATGACGGCCAAACCCCTGTGCTTCGTGTTGATGCCGTTCGGGAGCAAGCCCGACGCGGCGGGCAGGATGATCGAGTTCGACGCCGTGTACGCCCAGCTCATCGCGCCCGCCATCCACGAGGCGGGGCTGGAGCCGCTCCGCGCGGACGAGGAGATGACGGGCGGCATCATCCACAAGCCGATGTTCGAGCGCCTGGTACTCTGCGAGTTCGCGGTGGTGGACCTCACCTCCGCCAACGCCAACGTGTTCTACGAGCTGGGAGTGAGGCACGCCGCCCGTCCGCACTCGACCATCCCCATCCTCGCGGAGGGCTCCCGGCTTCCCTTCGACGTGGCGCCGCTGCGGGCGCTGGGGTACTCCCTCACCCCCGGCGGCGCCCCCGACCGCGTGGACGAGACGGCCAGGTCGCTCGCGTCCCTCCTGCGCCACGCGCGCGACACGCAGGACCACGACAGCCCCCTCTTCCAGCTGCTGGAGAGCTACCCCGACGTGCAGCACGAGAAGACAGACGTGTTCCGCGGCCGGGTGCGCTATGCGCAGGGTGTGAAGGACCGCCTGACGCGGGCGCGCGAGGCGGGGCGGGACGCGGTGGCCGCGGTGGAGCACGATCTGGGCACCCTGGCCGACCAGGAGGCCGGGGTGCTGATCGACCTCCTGCTCTCGTACCGCGCCACGAGCGCGTGGGACGACATGGCCGCTCTGGTAGAGCGCATCCCCGGCCCGGTCGCCGAGACGGTGCTGGTGCAGGAGCAGTACGCCTTCGCCCTGAACCGGGCCGGGCGCGGCGACCAGGCCGAGCGGGTGCTGCTGCGGCTGCTGGAAAGGAAGGGGCCGAGCAGCGAAACGCTGGGGCTGCTGGGGCGCGTCTACAAGGACCGGTGGGAGGCGGCGGTCCGGTCGGGTGAGGAGGCCCGTGCTCGCGGCCTCCTCGCACGGGCGATCGACGCCTACCGCCGCGGGTTCGAGGCGGACTGGCGCGACGCCTACCCCGGCGTGAACGCGGTGACGCTCATGGAGCTGAGCGAGCCCCCCATCGCGGAGCGCGCGGAGCTGATCCCGGTGGTGAGGTACTCCGTGCGCCGCCGCGTGGCCTCGGGAAAGCCCGACTACTGGGGCCACGCCACCCTCCTGGAGCTGGCCGTCCTCGCCGGCGACGAAGCCGGGGCCGCCTCCCACCTCTCCGACGCCCTCGCCGCCCTCCGGGAGCCCTGGGAAGCGGAGACCACCGGCCGCAACCTCCGCCTCATCCGCGAGGCCCGCGAGCGCCGGGGCGCGGGGGTGCCCTGGGCCGCGAAGGTCGAGGGCGAGCTGACGTCTTTTGGCTCACACAGAGACACAGAGGCACAGAGATGACTTCATCTCTGTGCCTCTGTGTCTCTGTGTGAGCCCAGCAGTTACTTCATCAGCCCCTTGGCGATGGTCTGGAGCTGCATGTTGCTGGTGCCCTCGTAGATCGAGCCGATCTTGCTGTCGCGGTAGAACTTCTCGACGGGGTACTCGCGGGTGAAGCCGTAGCCGCCGTAGAGGTCCACGCAGGTGGAGGTGATCTTCTGGGCCACCTGCGAGGAGAAGAGCTTGCCCATGGCCGCTTCCTGCAGGAAGGGGAGGCCGGCGTCCTTGAGGCGGGCGGCGTTGTACACCATCAGGCGCGCGGCCTCAAGCTCGGTGGCCATCTGCGCGAGCTGGAACTGGACGCCCTGGAAGTCGCCGATGCGCTTGCCGAACTGCTCGCGCTCCTGCACGTACTTCACGGTGGCGTCCAGCGCGCCCTGCCCGATGCCGATCATCTGCGCGCCGATGCCGATGCGGCCCTCGTTGAGCGTCTCGATGGCCGTCTTGTACCCCTTCCCTACCTCGCCCAGCACGTTCTCCGCGGGGACGAAGACGTCCTCCAGGATCAGCTCGGTGGTCGAGGAGGCGCGGATGCCGAGCTTGTCCTCCTTCTTGCCCACCGTGAAGCCATCGAAGCCCTTCTCCACGATGAACGCGGTGATCCCCTTGTAGCCGGCCGAGGGATCGGCGTTGGCGAAGATGATGAAGATCTCCGCCTCGGCGCCGTTGGTGATCCACAGCTTGCGGCCCGTGACGCGGAAGCCGCCGTCCGCCTGAACGGCCCGGGTGGCGAGCGCGAAGGCGTCCGAGCCCGAGCCGGCCTCGGAGAGCGCGTAGGCGCCCACCTTCTCGGCGGAGAGCTGCGGGAGGTACCTGGCCTTGAGGTCGGCCGAGCCCCAGCGGAGGAAGGCGTTGTTGACCAGGGTGTTCTGCACGTCCACGAACACGCCGACGCTGGCGTCCACGCGGCTGAGCTCTTCCACCACGAGCGCGGCGGTGAAGAAGGAGGCGCCGGTGCCGCCGTGCTCCTCGGGCACCTCGATCCCCATCAGCCCCATCTCGAAGAACTGGGGGATGAGGTCGGGAGACATCTTCTGGTGCTCGTCCATCTCGTGGACGAGGGGGCGGACGCTCTCCTCCGCGAAACCGCGCACCAGGTCGCGGAACATCTGCTCGTCTTCGCTGAGAACCGTCAGCGGCGCGCCGCCGGTCGGGAGGTCAACGGTTGCCATCGTCAGCCACTCTGCTGGGGGTTGAAGGTGGGCCCGTTCGGCCCAAGCCGTAATATGGCACGGGGTTGGACGGGGGGAAAGTGCGTGAGTGCGTGAGTGCGTGAGTGCGTTGACTGCAGTTAAGCGCACTCACGCACTCACGCACTCACGCACTTCATCCGCACGGCACACTGGGTGCGGAACGAAACCACGCCGGGCGCCGCGCGTACCACCGTGGGAGCGCCGGAGCGTCCGGCGCTTCATTCGCGCACAGCACGGGAGAGTCTCGATGACCGATCAATCCAACGACCCCTTCGGCACCGCGGGCGGGAGTGGGGCCGGCGGGTCCACCGGGGGCGCGGCAGGCGCAGGCGACG
>DASVSA010000173.1:0-2288 GCA_036388335.1 Longimicrobium sp.
ACCTGGCCCTTACGGGCATAGGTACGGCCGCGTTTCAGCCGGCCAGGGTCGCAGGTGCGTTCCAGAATGTCGACGAAGCGCCGCGACCACCACTGCTCGCCGATCTTGCCGCGTTTGGCGCGTACGGCGATACCGCCGTCCACCCGGATCGGCCCGGTGCTGTCGAACCAGCGTCCCTGCGGGTCCACGGGCATTCTCAGCTCACCGCCACCGGGTCGAGCGCGAACAGTTCGCGCAGCTGGTCGGTGTCGAGGTCCGTCACCCAGTCTTCGCCCGTGCCGACCACGGAGGACGCCAGCGCCTTCTTGCGCTCGATCATCGCGTCGATCTTCTCCTCCAGCGTGCCGGTGCAGATGAACTTGCGTACCTGAACGTTGCGCGACTGCCCGATGCGGAATGCCCGGTCAGTGGCCTGGTCCTCCACCGCCGGGTTCCACCAGCGGTCGAAGTGGATGACGTGGTTGGCCGCGGTCAGGTTGAGCCCCGTGCCGCCGGCCTTCAGCGAGAGGAGGAGGATGGAGGGCCCGTCCTCCGCCTGGAAGCGCGCCACCATCGTGTCGCGCCCCGCCCGCGACGTGCCGCCGTGGAGGAAGGGGACCTCGCGCCCGAAGCGCTCCTCCAGGTGGTGCCTCAGCATGTGCCCCATCTCCGCGAACTGGGTGAAGACGAGGGCGCGGTCGCCCAGCTCCAGCACCTCCTCCAGGATCTCCTCCAGCCGCGCCACCTTGCCGGAGCGCCCGGGCAGCGCCGAGCCGTCCTGCAGCAGCTGCGCGGGGTGGTTGCACACCTGCTTGAGCTTCAGCAGCGTGGCGAGCACCAGGCCCCGCCGCTCGATCCCGGTGCTCTCCTCCACCCTGGCGATCATCTCGTCTACCGTGGCCTGGTAGAGCGACGCCTGCTCGCGCGTGAGGTTGCAGAAGACGCGCATCTCGTGCTTGGCCGGCAGGTCGCGGATGATGCGGCGGTCCGTCTTGAGGCGGCGCAGGATGAAGGGGCGCACGAGCCGCTTCAGCTCCTCGGCGCGCTCGGTGTCGCGGTAGCGCTCGATGGGCGTGGCGAAGCGGCGGCGGAAGGTGGCCGCGGGCCCCAGCAGCCCCGGGTTGAGGAAGTCGAGGATCGACCACAGCTCCCCCAGCCGGTTCTCCACCGGCGTGCCCGTGAGGGCGATGCGGCGCGGCGCCCTGAACGCCCTCACCGCCTGCGACTGGCGGGTCGCCGCGTTCTTGACGTTCTGCGCCTCGTCCAGCACCACGCGCCCCCACTCCACCGACGCCAGCTCCTCGCGGTCGCGCGCGGCGAGGGCGTAGGTGGTGAGCACCAGGTCGCTCCCGCGGATGGCCTTCCTCAGCGCCGCCCCGCCCAGCCGCTCGGCGCCGTGGTGCACGTGCACGCGCAGCCCCGGCGCGAAGCGCGCCGCCTCCCGCTGCCAGTTCCCCACCAGCGACATCGGGCACACCAGCAGCGTGGGCGGCGTGCGCCGCTTCGCGCGTTCCGCCTCGCTCTTCTCAAGTAGAAGCAGCGCAAGGGCTTGAGGGGTTTTGCCAAGCCCCATGTCGTCGGCCAGGCACGCTCCCAGCCCCAGCCGATCAAGGAAGGCGAGCCACCCCAGCCCGCGCCGCTGGTACGGACGCAGCCTCCCGACGAAGCCCGGGGGATCGGGCAGGGACTTCGCGGTCTCATCAGCGGCGCCGGCCAGCAGCTCGCCCAGCCAGCCCTCCGCCTCCACGCCGGCCAGGGGGAGGCCGGCGGTGCCCCCGTCGGCGCCGGCGGCCAGGCGCAGCACCTCGGCGGCGGTCATCTCGCCGGAGACGTCGCGGTCGAAGAGGCGCAGCGCGGCCTCCACCTCGGCGGGCTTCAGCTCCACCCACTCGCCGCGGAAGCGCACCAGCGGCACCTTGCGCCCGGCCAGCGCCCGGAACTCCTCGGCCGAGATGGTGGCGCCGCCCAGCGAGAGCTGCCAGTCGTACGAGACGATGGCGTCCATCCCGAAGCGCCCGTCGCCCTTGCCGCCGGACGACGAGGCGGCGGGGCGCGCGCGGAGCTTGACGCCCAGCCGCGTGGCGGGCCTGTGCCACCAGGGCGGAACCCGCACGGCGAACCCGGCCTGCGACAGCAGCGGCGCCCCCTCGCGCAGGAAGCGGTACGCGCCCTCCGCGTCCAGCTCCACCCCCGTGGGGCGCGCGGTCCGCAGCGCCGGCTCCAGCGGCGGAAAGACGCGCAGCGCCCGCCCCAGGTCGCCGATCAGGCGCTCCTGCGGCTCCTCCACGGTGCCGCGCAGCACGGAAAGA
>DASVSA010000174.1:0-9491 GCA_036388335.1 Longimicrobium sp.
CCTCCATGAGCCACGAGCTGCGCACCCCCCTCAACGCCATCCTGGGCTACCAGGACCTGCTGCTGGACGGCGTGGTGGGGCCGGTGCCGGACGGGCCGCGCTCGTTCCTGGAGCGGGCGCAGCGGGCCACGCGCTCCCTCCTGCTGCTCGTCAACGACGTGCTGGACCTCTCCAAGCTCGCCGCCGGGAAGATGGACATCGTCCCCCACCCGGTGCGCCTGGGCGCCGTGGTGGACGAGGCCGTCTCCACCATCGAGCCGATGGCGGCGGCGCGCAACATCTCGGTGGAGGTGCTCCCCGCCCCCTCGCTCCCCCTGGTGCAGACGGACGCGGAGCGGCTGCGGCAGATCCTCCTCAACCTGCTCTCCAACGCCGTCAAGTTCACCGACACGGGGGGGATCACCGTGTCGATGCAGGCGGTGGACGGGGGCGAGTGGGTGGAGGTGGCCGTGGCCGACACCGGCTACGGGATCGCGGCGGAGGACCAGGAGCGGATCTTCCACGAGTTCGAGCAGATCGTGGGCTCCGCCCGGCGCGGCGGAACGGGGCTGGGGCTCCCCATCTCCCGCAAGCTGGCCCGCCTGCTGGGCGGCGAGCTGCGGGTGAAGAGCACGCCGGGCGAGGGCTCCGTCTTCACCCTGCGCCTCCCCATGGGGGCGGAGGCGCCGGGTGAGTGAGACGCTCTCCCGGGGCGAGCTCGCGGCGCTGGCGCTGGCCCAGGAGCGGCTGGGGCGGTGGGACGAGGCGGCGGCGCTCTACGCGCGCACCTTTCGCGCGTCGCTCGCCGCCGGGGTGGTGGCCGACGCCGTGGACGCGCTGCGGGGGCAGGCCCGCGTGTACACCGGCGAGCAGCGCTGGGAGGAGGCCGAGGAGATGGCCCAGCTCAGCCGCGAGATCGCCGAGCGCACCGGCCTGGCCCGGTCCGCGGCGCGCGCCGTGAACGTGGTGGGGATGGTGCGCTACGACCAGGGCGACTGGGCGGGTGCCCACACCCACTACACCCGCGCGCTGGAGCTGGCGCTGGACATCGGCGACGACGAGCTGGCCGGGCTCGCGCTGCAGAACTCGGGGGTGATCGCCAACCTCACCGGCGACCTGCGCGAGGCGCGCACCCTGTACCTGGAGAGCATCGGCTCGTTCGTGCGCTCGGGGAGCAGCGCCAGCGCGGCCCTGGCCTACAACAACCTGGGGATGGTGTGCGGCGATCTGCGCGAGTGGATGGAGGCCGAGATCTTCTTCGGGCGGGGGATCGAGATCGCGGAGCGGATCGGCTACACGCCCATCCTGGCGAGCCTCCTCTCCAACCGCGCCGAGCCCCTGATCCAGGTGGGCGACCTGGACGAGGCGCGGGCGTCGCTGGACCGGGCCGAGGCCATCGCGCTGGAGATCGACGACCGGAGCACGCTGTCGCAGGTAGCCCGCTACCGCGCCATGCTCTCGCGCCTCCAGGACGACCTGGCCGCCGCCGAGGAGGCGCTGGAGCGGGCGCTGGAGCTGGCCGGCGAGATGAAGCTGGCGCGCGCCGACGCCCTCCGCGAGCTGGGGGAGCTGAGGTTGGCGCAGGGGCGCCGCGAGGAGGCCGCCGCCGCGCTTCGCGAGTCCCGCTCGCTCTTCGCCTCGCTGGGCGCCGCGCACGACCTGAGGGAGATCGAAACCCGCCTGGCACAGGTGAATCCGCGGCAGCCTCAACCCATGGACAAAGGTTAGGCGCGCGTCACCCGGTGCGCACTTTTTTAGCCATAGCGCGTAGGCACGTCTTCTGCTATACTGGAAACGCACAGTGCAGAAACGAGGTACCCAGGGGGACGCTATGGTCCGGTGGTCACGTATTTCCGTTGTGCTCGGCGCCGTCGTCGTCCTCGCCTCGGGTTGCGGCGACATGGACAACCCGCTCGCCCCGCCGGCCCGGCCGGCGCTGCAGGAGGGTGGGGGGCACACGGTCGGGGGGAACGTCACGGACGGCGGTGGCACCACAACCACCACCAGCACCACCAGCGCGACCGCACCGTCGGACACCACCTCGCGTGGCGGCGGGCACACGGTGGGCGGCAACTAAGGACGGAGCGGCGGGGTGGCATAGAAGACGGCGGCCTCACACGGAGGCACGGAGACTACAGGGTCTCCGTGCCTCCGTTTTCTTTGCCCAGCGCCGCCGTCCACGCGTCGCGCATGCGGGCCGTGTGCGAGCCCTCCCAGTACACGCGATGGCACGATGGGCAGCGGCGCAGCTCCTTTTCGGCGGCGCGCACGGCGGGCGGCACGGCGGCCTGCTCCGGGGACACGGGCGTGAGCGGCTCGTTGCACCGCGTGCAGCGGGTGAACGCGGCCCGGTCCGAGAGCGGCACGCGCGCGTGGACTTCGCGGAGCTGGTCCAGGGGAGCGTCGGCGCGCACACGGAGCATCGACTCGCCGGCGCGGCGGGCGGCGAGGGCGGCGTCGCGCGTGAGCACCAGCCTCCCCTCCGTGGCGGCGCCGCGCACCAGCTCGTCGTCGTCGATCCCCGCTTCCCAGGTGGTGTCGTAGCCCAGCGCGCGCAGCCATCGCGCCAGCCCGCCGAGCATCGCGTCCGCGGCGAAGCGCGGTGAAGGGTCCGGTGTCGTCACGAACGGGTGCGGTGTGCAAGAAACGAACAGCGGGGCTGAGGCCGGATGTTGCGGGCGACTGAAGTCGCTGCAACGACTACACGAAGTCCCCCTGCGGGGACTACAGGGTTCCGGCTGATCCCCGGAAGACCAGTCCGCGCAGGCGGACTTCGTGCTGTCGTCGCCGCGAGTTTACTCGCCAAGCCGCCTGCAGGCATCACCGGAGCTCCCGGCATGGAGCCCCGTGCGTCCCATGCGTGGTGTGGCAGGCGTGCCCCACCGGGCGGGATGGGGGCGACCGAGGGCGACGTTCTTTGCGGGACGTGGTGCGCAAAAGAGGCGGAAACGCAGGCGTGGCGCGGGTTTCGGAGGAGAGCGGGCGGGCGGCGCGAAAGGGGCGAGGCGGCACGGAAAGTGTACCCCCAGCGCACCCGGCAGTGTCACCACCCGCAGAGGTACCATGCACTCCGCAGCGTCCGTCTCCCCCCGCCGTCTCTCCGCGCCGCCCTCCGAGGCGGACCTCCTGCGCGCGGCCCTGCGCGCATCCTGCTGCGACGAGCCCGAGGATTCGCTGCGCGGGCTGGCGGCGGGGCTCCAGGACAACGTCCCGGTGCAAAGCATCCTGTGGCTGAGTCCGGAGGCGGAGGTGGTGGCCGCGTGGCCCATGGAGGTGGAGCTTTCGACGGAGGTGCGCGACCTGGCGGCGCACGCGGTCCATCCCGAAAGCTACTCGGCCAGGTCGATGGGGGTGGAGGCGCGCTTCCCCGGGGCGGAGCTGCTGATGCTGCCGCTGGGGCGCTCCGCCACCGGCGCGGGAGCGCTGCTGCTGGCCGCGCCCGCGGGCACCCTGGGCGAGCCGGCGGCGTGGGCGCCCGTGGCCGAGGGGCTGGCCCACGTGCACGCCCGCCACGCGCAGCTCCGCGACGCGCGCGACGAGTGCGACCGCCTGCGCAAGCGCGCGGAGGAGATCGAGGCGCTGGACGTGCTGGGGCTGGCCGCCAACCGCACGCTGGACCCCGACGAGGTGCTGGCGCTGGTTGCCCGCTTCACCCGCACCCTGCTGGGCGCCGACTACGCGGCCGTGAGCACGGGCGAGGGAGGGCACCTGCGCGCCTGCTCCGCGGTGGGTCTCCACGCGCCCCTTCCCGATTCGGAAGACGACCCGCTGGCGCGCTGCGTGGCGGAGGCGGGAAAGCCCGTGTACGTGGGCGAGGGCGAGGAGCTGCGCGTGGCCGACTTCCCCTTCCACGCCGCCGAGGGGATGCGGGCGGGGATGGGCGTGCCCCTCTCGCTCTTCGGCGAGCACTTCGGGGCGCTGGTGATCGGCTACCGCGAGCCGTACCGCGTGACCCGGCAGGACACGCGGCTGGCCGTGACGCTGGCCCGCCACGCGGCCGTGGCCATCAGCAACGCGCAGCTCCACCGCGCGGTGGAGGAGCGCTCGCGCGAGCTGGAGTCCGCGTACGAGCAGCTCCGCGAGCTGACGGCGGTCAAGGAGCGCTTCTTCAACACGGTGAGCCACGAGCTGCGCACCCCCATCAACTCGCTGAAGGGGTACGGCGACCTCCTGCTGCGCGGCGCGGCGGGTCCGCTCCCGGACCGGGCGCGACTTTACCTGGAAAGGTCGCGGGCCGCCACGCTCACGCTCATGGAGCTGATCGACGACCTGCTGGACTTCGCCAAGCTGGACGCGGGGCGGATGGAGGCCTCGCTGGCGCCCTGCTCCCCGCGCGAGATCATGGACGCCGCGCTCGCGGTGGCGGAGCCGCTCGCCGCCGCGCGCGGCCTGCGCCTGCGCTCCGAGGCCGGGGAGGACCCGCCGGTCCTGCGCACGGACTCGCGCCGCGTGAAGCAGATCCTCACCAACCTCCTCTCCAACGCCATCAAGTTCACGGCGGACGGCGAGGTGGTGCTCGCCGCGCGCGTGGACGGGGAGTGGATGGAGCTGCGGGTGGCGGATACGGGGCGCGGCATCCCGCCTGAGCACCTGGACCGCGTGTTCGAGGAGTTCGCGCAGGTGCCCGGCTCCGAGGGCACGGGGCTGGGGCTTCCCATCTCGCGCAAGCTTGCGCGGCTGCTGGGCGGCGAACTGCGGGTGGAGAGCGAGGTGGGGGTGGGATCGACCTTCATCCTGCGCCTCCCCGCCGACTTCCGCCTGCGCCCGCAGGACGCGTCCACCGCCGCATAGCCGACGGCGGCGGGCGCCTCGCCCGCCGCATCCCACCCGGTCCCGGAGACCGCCATGCGCACCCACCTCCACACCCGCAGCGCCCTCCTCTGCACCTTTGTCGCACTCGCCTCCGTCACCTGCGCCACCCGCCCCGCCTCCCCGGACGAGCCCATGGGGCAGGGGCCGCGCCTGCTGGTGTGCACCGCCACGGACGCGCCCGTGGGGAGCGTGAGGAAGGTGGTAGGCCCCGATTCGCCGAAGGTGGAGCTGGACATCGTGGGCCCGCGCGGCACCCACCGCCTCACCATCCCCCGCGGCGCGGTCACGCGGGAGACCACCTTCACCCTCACGGCGCGCGCGTCGCAGAACGTGGAGGTGGAGGCGCGCGCGGAGGGGCACGACACCTTTGCCTTCGCCAACGGCAGGACGGCGACGCTGCGGCTGGACGCGGAGAACTGCGCGGGGGCGTTCGACCGGCTGGAGCGGAAGCAGATCTTCCGCCGCGAGGGCACCCGCCTGGTGCCGATGGGGGGCTCGGGGATCGGCATCGGCCCCCTGAGGAAGGCCGCGCTCAAGACCGAGCTTCCCACGCTCAGCGGCTACGCGCTCGGCGGAAGCTGAGGCGTTGCACGGTGTCGCCCGAGGACCTGCTGGGCCAGGCCGCGGCGCTGGAGCGCACCTGGATGTGGGACGAGGCCGCTTCCGTGTACGCGGACGCGTTCCGCGCGGCGGTGGCGGCGCGCGACCTCCCCTTCCTGGTGAAGGTGCTGCGGGGCGAGAGCAACCTGCGGCGCTCGCAGGAGCGGCACGACGAGGCCGAGGAGCTCGCGTGCCTGCGCCTGGAGATCGCCCGGCGCAACGGCCTGGCGGACGAGGAGGCGCGCGCCATGAACCTGCTGGCCGTCCTCCGCCAGTGCCAGGGCGACCTGGAGGGCGCGCGGGCGCTCTACCGCGCGGCGCTGGAGGGGGCGCGGCAGCTTCGCGACAACGAGCTGGCGGGGGTGATCTGCCTCAACCTGGGCGCGGTGGCCAACACGCGCGGCGAGGTGGGCGAGGCGCGCACGCTGTACCTGGAGAGCATCGCCGCCTCCGTGCGCTCGGGCAACCGCAACACGGCGATGATGGCCTACAACAACCTCGGCATGCTGTGCGCCGACCTGCGCGAGTGGCTGGAGTCGGACCTGTACTTCGACCGGGGCATCGAGATCGCGCGGCGGCTGGACGACCGGCCGATGCTGGGGAAGCTCTACGCCAACAACGCCGAGCCGCTGATCCACCTGGGCGAGCTCGCCCGCGCCGCCACCGTGCTCAGGCGCGCCGAAGAGATCGCCACCCCGCTCGGCGACTCGGCCACGGTGGCGCTATCCGCGCGCTTCCGGGCCGTGCTGGCCCGCCTAGCCGGCGACTTCGACGAGGCGGACCGCCACCTGTCCCGCGCCGCCACCCTGGCGCAGGCCGAGGGCCTGGCGCTGGAGCGCACCGAGATCCTGGGCGGCCTCGCCCGCCTGCGCTGGGAGCAGGGCCGCCGCGACGAGGCCCGCGCCGCCCTCCACGAGGCCCGCGAGCGCTTCGCCGCCCTCGGCGCCGCCCGCGAGATCCGCCGGCTGGACGAGGTCCTGGCCGCGTGGGAAACCGCTTGACTCACACGGAGACACAGAGGCACGGAGAAGAACTTATCTCTGTGCCTCTGTGTCCTGGAGCGCTGCCGTTGCGGGCGAATAAATTCGCTGCAACAACTACACGAAGTCCGCCTGCGCGGACTGGGCCTGCGGCCCGAACCGCAACCGTACAGTCCCCGGAGGGGGACTTCGTGTAGTTGTTGCTGCGGTTTCAACCGCCGGCTGCGGTGAGGCACAGAGGCACGGAGTAAAACTTATCTCTGTGCCTCCGTGCCTCCGTGTGAGGCCCTTTTCACCAGCTCCTGGATGCGCCGCACACCCTCCACCACGAACCGCTCCTCCGGCCCGAACGAGAAGCGGACGTAGCTGCGGAAGCGCGAGGCGCGGCCGCTGCGGCGCTTCCCGGGGTTGATGTCGAAGAACTCGCCGGGAACGCAGATCACCCCCTCCTCGATGGCGGCGCGAAAGAACTCCATGCCGTCGTTGAGGGGCGCCGGGAGGGCGGCGAGGTCGGCCCACACGTAAAAGGTGCCCTCGGGCTCCAGGTCCAGCCGCATCCCGGCCGCGCGCAGCCCATCGATCAGGATGCGGCGCTTGCGGCCGAACGCTTCCTGGATGGCCCGCGTCTCCGCGCGCACCGAGTCGGCGTCCAGCAGGGGGATGGCGCTGCGCTGGAGGGGGCGGTTGCCGCCGCCGTCCAGGAACGAGCCGGTGCTGGAGACGCCCTCGATCACCGAGCGCGGGCCCACCACCCAGGTGCAGCGCCACCCGGGGTAGCGCCAGTTCTTGGTGAAGCCGTCCAGCAGCACCACCGGGTCGCTGTCCACGTCGTCCACGTAGCGCGCCGCCGAGACCATCCCCTCGTCCGCCGGATCGCCGCCCCACTGGTAGTGCGAATAGAACTCGTCGAAGAGAAAGGTGCACTCCAGCCGCCGCGCCGCATCCACCCACGCCTCCAGCTCGGCGCCGCGGATGGCGCGCCCCGTGGGGTTGCCGGGGTTGGAGAGGAGCACGGCCGAGAGCCCGCGCCCCGTGACCTCGCGCTCCAGCCGCTCCACGTCGAAGCCGTACCCTTCAGCACCGTCCAGCAGGATGGGGATGGAGGTGAAGAGCCGGAAGATGTCCAGCAGCTCCTCGTACGCCGTGTAGTCGGGGAGAAAGTGCCCCAGGTTGATCTCGCCCAGCGCGGCCACCGTGCGGGTGAGCGACAGCCGCCCGCCCCCGCAGATGCACACGTTCTCGGCCGTGTACTTCGACTCCTTCCCCTGCCGGTAGATCTGGTTGTAGAGCTCGGCCACGGCGGCGCGCAGCTCGGGCACGCCGGCCACGGGCGCGTACTCCTGGTCCGCGGGGGTGATCTCCACCTCGCACACGCGGGGCGGCGCGCCGGGAAGGTCGCCCGTCTCGGGCATCCCCTGCCCCAGGTTGCACCAGTCGGGGTGCCCGTACGCGTAGCCCAGCCGCGCGGCCTCGCTCATCACGTAGATGACTCCCGTAAAGGGCACCGGCCGGAAGCCGGGCACCGTGGGGAGGGGGATGTCGATCTTTCTGCGGTCCATGAAGCCAGTGCGTGAGTGCGTGGAGTGCGTGAGTGCGCCCCCGCGCTGCACAGGCCGGGCCGGGGTGGTCGCGGGCGGCGGGGAGCGCGTAGATTGGGGGCCGGTTCCCCTCCCGCATCCCCGCCGCGACCCGCCATGATCCGCCTCGCCCTCGCCGCCCTGCTGGCGCTCGCCGCCTGCGCCGAACGCCCCGCCGCTCCGCCCTCCGCCCGCAAAGACGCTGCTCCGAAGCTGGAGGTGGTGACGCCGGCCGGGACGCGCGCGTTCACGCTGGACGAGCTGCGCCGCGCCCTTCCCACGGACACGGCCGCGGTGGCGCACGACCCCGCGTACGAGGGGCGCGCCAAGCGCTACGCCGGCTTCGCGCTGGAGCGGCTGCTGGAGCACGCGGGAGTGAAGCCCTCGGCGGACGAGGTGCTGTACTTCGTGGCGGCCGATGGGTACCGCGCCACCATGGCCGAGCCCGCGGCGGGGGCGGGGGTGCGGGGGATGGTGGCCTTCGCGGACCTGGACGCCCCCGGCGGGTGGGAGCCGGTGAAGCACGGGGCCAGGGAGATCTCCCCCGCCCCCTTCTACCTCGTGTGGAGCGGCGACAGCACGGCGCTGCGCCGCCCCTGGCCGTACCAGCTCGCCCGCATCGAGGTGGTGGACCCGCGGCGCAGCTTCGACCGCATCTACCCCACCGGCGTGCCGGCGGACGATCCGGTGGCGCGCGGCTTCCGCGCCTTCGCCATCGAGAGCCACGGCGGCGACCAGTGCGTCGCCTGCCACGCTCTCAACCGCCAGGGCGGCAGCGTGGGCCCCGAGCTCAACGTCCCCCGCAACATCACCGAGTACCGCGACGACGCCACGCTGGCCGCCTTCATCCGCAACTCGCGCTCGTTCCGCGCCGGCAGCGCCATGCCCGTCTTCGAGGGCAAGCTCACCGACCGCGAGATCGCGGACATTCTGGCCTACCTCCGCTGGATGCGCACCCGCAAGGTGCCTCTGGACAGCGCCGGGGCCGCGCGCTAGCCGCCCGGAGACCCGCTGCCCCGTCCTCCGTGTCTCTGTGCCTCTGTGTGAGCCAGGTCCGTTGTGCTCCCCGCGCCCGGGGCTTACCTTGAGATCACCAAAAGCCGCCAGGGGTACCCCGCTACGGGGTTGAGACAGTCCCTTGGAACCTGATCCGGTTTACACCGGCGTAGGGAGCGCGGCGTGTCGCAGCTGGGCCCTCGCGCACCCGGATTCCGTCCGTGCGCGAGCGTCCGAGGGCGCCACCCCATGCTTCCGGGGTGGCGCCCTTTTGCGTCGCCCACACGGACGCACACCAGCGGGAGAACAGCATGAACAACGGGGAACGGGGAATGGGGAACGGGGAACGGGCGGGCGACTACGGCGACAACTTCCCCGCGTCGCGCAAAGTGTACGTGGAGGGGCGACACGGCGTGCGCGTGCCCATGCGCGAGATCTCCCTCTCCGGCGGCGAGCCGCCGCTGCGCGTGTACGACACCAGCGGCCCGCTGGGGGCGGATGTGCGCCGCGGCCTCGACCCGCTCCGCGCCGAGTGGATCCGCGCCCG
>DASVSA010000175.1:0-4931 GCA_036388335.1 Longimicrobium sp.
ACCGATCTGCCCCCCGCCGAAGAGGAGGTGGGCGACGCCCGGGCCGCCGTGGAGGAGCCCGCCGAGGAGACGCAGGCCCGCGCCGGGGACCAGCTGGTGGCCGCCCTGGGAGAGCGCCCCGCGCCCAGCCCGGAGATCGAGGAGCTCTGCGAGCACATCTACCAGGTGATCCGCGACAAGCGGCCGCCCGACGAGGACTCGCTGGTCGAGGCCGATCCCCAGGAGATGGCGCAGGAGGCCGGCGGCGAGATGAACGCCGCCGTGGAGGGCGACACCCGGAACGTGCAGGGCCAGTACGACCAGCTGCAGGAGCAGCCCGAGGGCGCGCCCGCGGCGGAGCCCATGCCGCTGGTGGCCCCGCCCGCCGGCGCGCCGCCCCCCGACCTGGCCGCCGACGCCGCCGCCCCCGCGGGCGTGGCCCCCGAGGCGGTTTCGCTCGACGCGGACGTGGCCGCCTCCCAGCAGCAGATGGCGGACGCCGGGATGGACAGCGAGCCCGCGCAGCTGGTGGAGAGCGGGCCCATCGCCGACGCGCGCGCGGCGCAGGGCGAGCTGACCGAGACGGCCGCTCGCGACCCGCAGGAGGTGCTGGCCGAGCAGCAGGCCACGCTCGCCGGCGCCCAGGCGGACATGGCGGCGCTGCAGGCCAGCGCGCTGCAGGCGCTGCAGGGAAGCCGGGAGGGCACCACCACCGCCGGCGCCGCCCAGCAGGGCGAGATGGTGGGCTCCGAAGAGCAGATGCGCACCCAGGCCGCCGCCGAGGCGCAACGCCTCTTCGACGACGCACAGACGCGGGTGAGCGGCCTGCTGGACCCGCTGCCGGCCACCGCCATGGCCCGGTGGGAAGCCGGGGTGCAGGTGCTCTCCACCGAGTTCGACCAGCACCTGGCCAGGGTGAAGGCATGGGTGGAGGAGCGGCACGAGAGCACCACCCTGGCCGTGCTGGACTACTTCACCGGGTTGCCGGACTGGGTCACGGAGGAGTACGACGACGCCGAGCAGGCCTTCGGCGACGGCGTGTGCAACCTGATCCGCGAGATCTCCCGCGACGTCAACGGCGTCATCGCCGCGTGCGAGGCCATCGTGGACGACTCGCGCGCGCAGATCGCCGCCGTATTCGAGGCGCTCCCCGACTCGCTGGACGGGTGGGCCGCCGAGCAGCAGGCGCAGTTCGGCGAGCGGCTGAACGGGTTGCAGGAGCGCGCGCAGCAGACCCGCTCGGACTTCACCCGCGACCTCACCCAGCGCGCCGGGCAGGCGGTGCAGGACGTCCGCGCCAGGGTGCACGAGCTGCGCGAGGCGGCCAAGGGGCTCATCGGCCGCATCGCGGACGCCGTCAACGCGTTCCTCGACGACCCGGCCCGCTTCATCATCGACGGGCTGCTCAGCCTGCTGGGCATCGCGCCCGCCTCGTTCTGGGCGGTGGTGGACAAGATCGGCGCGGCGATCGACTCGATCGCCGACGACCCGATGAACTTCGTCAACAACCTGATGGCCGCGGTGGGCCAGGGCTTCTCGCAGTTCTTCGACAAGATCGGCACGCACCTGCTGCAGGGGCTGCTGGACTGGCTCTTCTCCGGCCTGGGCTCGGTGGGGGTCGCGATCCCGGCGGACACGTCGCTCAAGAGCATCATCACCTTCTTCCTGCAGCTGATGGGGCTCAGCTGGGCCAACATCCGGAAGATCCTGGCGAAGCACGTGGGCGAGGAGAACGTCGCCCTCATCGAACAGGCGTGGGAGCTGATTTCCAGCCTGATCGAGCTGGGCCCCGAAGGGCTGTTCGAGCTCATCAAGGAGCAGCTGGACCCGGCCAACCTGCTGCAGATGGTGCTGGACGCGGCCGTGGAGTACCTGGTCCAGGCCCTCATCGAGGCGGTCACGCCGCGCATCCTGCTGCTGTTCAACCCGGCGGGGGCCATCCTCCAGGCCATCGAGGCCATCTTCCGGGTGCTCAAGTGGATCTTCGAGAACGCGGCGCGGATCTTCACCCTGGTCGAGACGATCGTGAACGGCGTCACCGACCTGATCGCCGGCAACATCAGCGGGATGGCGAACGCGGTGGAGGGGGCGCTGGCGCGGCTGATCCCGCCGGTGATCGACTTCCTGGCCGGCTACCTGGGGCTGGGCGGGCTGCCCGAGGCCATCGCCGGCGTCATCGAGGGCTTCCAGGAGCGCGTGCTGGGCATCGTGGACCGCGTGATCGGCTTCCTGGTGGAAAAGGCCAGGGGGCTGCTGAAGAAGCTGGGGCTGGGGGGAGAGGACGAAGAGCCCGAGGAGGAGCCCACCGGCGTGAAGGGCGCCGTCAAGCAGGACCTGGAAGGGCGCATCGGCGGTTCTTTCGAGAGCGTGGAAGAGGCGCGGAGCGCGATCCAGGGGGCGTACCAGGCCCACCAGGGCGAGGGGCTGGTGGCGCTGGACGTGGAGCTGAACTCGAAGGGCAAGTTCGACATCTACGCGACGGCGAGCCCCAAGACGCTCATCATCGGCGACGTTCCGTACACGATCGATCCCGACACCGACAAGCAGCAGCTGATCGACCTCAGCATGCAGTTGAACCCGGCGGTTTCCACCACCTCGATTCTCGTGGGCGTCAACGGAGTTACGCACCCGTCGTCTCCGGTTCAGTCCCGTCCAGGCCAAACGCATGCGGATGTGGTATTCGTCGACAATCACCTCCCGGCAATCGCGGCGGAGGCGCGCCAACGGTTCGAGGAGACCGGAGACCGGACCACGGTGTCGATGACGCTGAACCGGAACCCCTGCTCCAACTGCGCCCCCGCGATCGGGGCGGCTCAACGAGCGCACGGGCAGTACATTCAGTTCAGCGTGTTCTTCGCCGGTCCCTGGGCTAAGTTCTCGGAGTTTGCCGACCAGGAGCACCTCCAGCCCGACGCGCACGAGCGAGTCGTGGGTCAGATCATGACCCTGCTCGAGTCCGGCGTGGACGTTGGAGCTACGCAGGTGTGGGACTTCTTTACCACCCACCACTTCCACGGACTGGTCAAGAGGGTGTATGGACCAAGGAACCAGATCAAGGAGACGGTCGTGCAGCAACTGATCGGCGAGGCACGCCAGCGCGTGGACGCCCAGCGCGCGGCGAAAGAGCAAATCGACGACGTGGAGGCCAAATGAACGACGAAAGCACCACTCTGGATCAGGCCGCGGCCGAGCGTTTCGTGGACGTGCTCACGTCGGCCGGATGGAACATCACGGGAGAAGAAGCGTGGCGCGACGACCTGGCGCGCGGAATCAACGTTGAAGCGGTGCTCGACCAGCCCGGGCGCGCGCTCTTCATGCACTACGTGCCACGCGGCCGCCACGTCTCCGTCGTCATCCTGGACGAGGACGCCCACGAGACCATCGAGTTCGGTTTCGGCTTCAGCGACGAATCCGATCTGGAAGAAGCGCTGCGCACCGTGGTGGCGGTGCAGGACACGGTTCTGCCGGGCACGGCGTCCACCCTCCTCCGGAGTCTGCACGAAGGGGGACGGGCGCTGAGCTGGGAGGTTCAGGGCCAGCAGGAAGAAGACATCACGCCGGAGAACATGGAGGTGTCCACGTATCGCCTTCCCCTTCCATGATGATTGGCGGACGATGAAAACCCTCTGGTTCGACCCCCCGCGCACCCGCCGCTTCATCATCCCCGATGACGCGGAGCTGCCGCCTGGAGAGCTCCTCCTCCGCACCTCGCTCGGGCGCGAGCGGGCCGTGGAAGAGTCCGCGCTCGCGCCGTTCGAGGTGACGGCGGAGGAGGCGCAGGCGTGGGCGAAGGAGCAGCTGGGTGGCGTGCTGGGCGAGGTGCGCGGCAAGGCGCTGGGCTTCGTGGAGCTCCTGCGCGAGCGCACCGCCGCCCTGCGCGAGGAGAACCGCCGGACCTGGGAGCAGGGCGTCGCGGAGGCGCCGGACGAGGTGCGCGAGGCGGCGGAGCGCGTCCGCGCCGGGCTCAAGGAGCTGGGCCAGGCGCTCCAGCGCGCCGCGCGCGAGCACGGCGCGCGGCCAGCCCGGCCTCCGTCGGGGGCGTCGGCCGGCACCGGGACGACGGAGAACGGCGCGGCGTCCGCGCCGGAAGACGCGGGTCCGGCGAATCCCCCACACCCGGGCGCACCCTGATGCCCCCGCAGGCGCTGGTCACCGCCGCCGGCGGGCTGGGCGACGTGCTGCGCGCCACGCCGCTGGTGCGCGTGCTCGGGGCGCTGGGCTACGAGGTGGACCTGCTGGTGGCCCCCGACTACGCCGGCACCGTGGCGCTGCTGGAGGGCGCCCCCGGGGTGCGCTGCCTCTTCCACGTCCCCTCCCGCTGGTCGCGCGACACCGCGTCGCGCACGGAGGGGCTACGCGAGACGCGCTACGACGTGGCCACCTTCACCTACTGGAGCCGCCAGCAGCTCCCACCGCTGGTACAGGCGGACCGCTCGCTGGCTTTCGACCGGCGCTGGGTGGCGGACGGAGACGCGGTGTGCGTGGAGCGCCTGGCCCGCGAGCTGGGGTGGACGGAGGCGGTCCCCGGCCCCCTCGCGGTGCACTCGGGGCGGCGCTTCGACCTGGCGCCGGGGACGGTGGCGCTGCACCCCGGGTGCAAGGCCGGCTGGCCGTGGAAGAAGTGGCACGGCTTCGCCGACCTGGCGGCGCTCCTTCCCGCGGTCGCCGTGGTGGGCGCCGAGGAGGACCGGCGCGTGGACGGCACCTACTTCGCTCGTCCCTTCGCCTGGCCGGGGCACGCGCGCGACTTCACCGGCGCGCTCTCCCTCCCCGACACGGCGGCGCTGCTGAGCCAGTGCGCGGCGCTGGTGAGCAACGATTCCGGGCTGATGCACCTGGGTGTGGCGATGGGCATTCCCGTCCTGGGCGTGTTCGGCATCACCAGCCCGGCGCGCGAGGCGCTGTCCGCGCCCAACATGCTGCCGGTCACGAAGGGGCTCTCGTGCGAGGGC
>DASVSA010000176.1:0-2394 GCA_036388335.1 Longimicrobium sp.
GCGCTGCTGGACCGCATCCGCCCCGACGCCGTGATCCACACGGCGTACGGCAAGGACGATCCCGAGCGCGACATCCTCACCGCCTCGCGCGTGCTCGCCGAGGCGTGTGCGGCGGCCGGCGTGGCGCTCGTGCACGTCAGCACGGACCTGGTGCTGGACGGCGAGCAGGCGCCCTACGACGACCGCGCCGACGCCGCCCCCGTCGAGCCGTACGGGCGCTGGAAGGCGGAGGCCGAGCGCGCCGTTGCCGCCGCCTGTCCGGCCGCCGCCATCGCCCGCACCTCCCTCATCGTCCGCGCCGACCCGCCGGACGCCATCACCGCGCGCCTGGTGGAGTCGCTGCGCGCGGGCGAGCCGTCGCGCCTGTACGTGGACGAGCTGCGCTGCCCGATCTTCGTGGAAGACCTGGCGCGCCAGCTCTGGGAGATCGCCGCCCTTCCAGGCCGCGCCGGCGTGTGGAATCTGGTGGGCCCCGAAGCCGTCAGCCGCTTCGCGCTGGGCACGCTGATCGCCCGCCGCTACGGCCTCGACTCATCATCGCTCATCCCCGCGCGCAACGCCGATCACCCGGTGCCGCGCCCCCGCGACCTCCGCCTCCTCACCCTCCGCGCCGACCGCGAGCTGAAGACGCGCGCACGGACCATCTCCCAGGCGCTGCTCAGCTTGGCCTCACACAGAGACACGGAGGCACGGAGATGACTTCATCTCCGTGCCTCCGTGTGAGCCTTATGCGAGCCGGCGTTCGAGAAGCTCTTTGACGCGCTCCGGGTTGGCGGTGCCACCGGTGCTCCTCATCACCTGTCCCACGAAGAAGCCCATCAGCCCCGTCTTGCCGCCGCGGTACTCCGCGGCCTTGGCGGCGTTGGCGGCGACCACCTCGTCCACCACCGGGGCGAGGGCGGATTCGTCGCTGACCTGGCGGAGGCCGCGGCGCTCCACGATCTCGCGCGGATCGCCACCGTCGCGCGTGAGCTCGGCGACCACCGTCTTGCCGGCGGCGCTGGAGATGGTGCCGTCCTCCACCATCCGCACCACCTCCAGCAGCTGCGCGGGGCCGAAGGCGATCTCGTTGATGCCGCGCTCCTTCAGCTCCAGCAGGAGGACGTTGACGATCCAGTTGGCCGCGGACTTCGGCGGGGCGCCCAGCTGCACGGTGCCCTCGAACAGCTCGGAGAAGGCGGGGTCGCGCGTGAGCAGCTCCGCCTCCACGGGGCCGATCCCCAGCTCGCGCTCGAAGCGGGCGCGCGCCTCCTCCATCTCGGGGGAGTGGGCGACCTGCGGGGGCGCCGTGCGCTCGCGCGGCTTCGTGTCGCGCGGGGTGGCCCCCTTCTTCTTCTCCACCGGCGCCTTGGCGGGCTGGGCCGCCTTCGCCCAGGTGTCGCGCAGGGTGACGGTGCGGTTGAACACGAGGTGCTCCGCCGACGAGTCCACCGCGTCCGAGCAGAAGTAGCCCACGCGCTCGAACTGGTAGCGGCTCCCCGGCGCGTCATTGAGCACGCCCGGCTCGATGCGCGCGCCCTGGATCACCACGAGCGACTCGGGATTCAGGTGCTCCTTGAAGTCGCCGTCGCCGGCCTCGGGATCGGGCACGGAGAAGAGGCGGTCGTACAGCCGCACCTCGCACGGGAGCGAGTGCTCCGCCGAGACCCACTGGATCGTCCCCTTCACCTGCCGCCCGTCGGGCGTGTTGCCGCCGCGCGTGGCCTCGTCGTACGAGCAGCGCAGCTCCACGATCTCGCCGCTCGCGTCCCTGACCACCTCGTCGCAGCGGATGACGTACGCGTAGCGCAGCCGCACCTCGCCCCCGGGCGACAGGCGGAAGAAGCCCTTGGGCGGGTCTTCCATGAAGTCGTCGCGGTCGATGAACAGCTCGCGCGCGAAGGGGAGCGGGCGCGAGCCCTCGTTGGGCACGTCGTGCGGCCAGTACGAGGCGTCCAGCTCCTCCGTCCACCCTTCCGGGTAGTTGGTGAGCACCACGCGGAGCGGACGGAGCACGCACATCACGCGCGGCGCCCGGTAGTTCAGGTCGTCGCGGATGGCGAACTCCAGCTTGCCGATGTCCACGCGGCTGTTGAACTTTGCCACGCCCATCCGCTCCCAGAAGGCGCGGATCGCCTCGGCGGTCACGCCGCGGCGGCGCAGCCCGGCGATGGTGGGCATGCGCGGATCGTCCCACCCGCTCACCAGCCCGCCCTTCACCAGCTCGAGCAGCTTGCGCTTGCTCATCACCGTGTAGTCCAGGTTGCCGCGCGCGAACTCGTACTGGTGGGGCCGCGCCGGCGTCCCGCCCTCGGACCTCACGAAGTCCTGCCAGTGGTCCACCGTCCAGTCGTAGACCGCCCGGTTGTTGTCGAACTCCAGCGTGCAGAGCGAATGCGTGATCCCCTCGATGGC
>DASVSA010000177.1:0-3806 GCA_036388335.1 Longimicrobium sp.
AGCGGAGCACCAGGGCGTGGAGCGCGTCCACCCCGCTCCACGCCGTGTCGCCGGCAAGGAGCGTCTCGGTGGGCTCCACGCGCAGGCGGCTGTTGGGGCCTACCTGGATCCAGGTGCGCTCCGAGAGGGGGGTGAACACCCTGCCGTTCACCTTGAGCCCCTCCTGCCCCAGGAGGAGCGATTCGCCCTGCAGGTGCTTCACCCACCCCACGCGCCGGTCCGGCCGTACGCGCGCCGAGTCCGCCGGCGACGATTCGGCGCCCGTGGCGAGCGCCACCGACTCCTCCTGGGGAACGCGGCGCGTGATGCCGGCGCACAGGCTCTCCACCCACCCCTCCACGAGCGCGCACACGGCGGGCCCGTGCCGGGGGCTGCGGGCGAGCGCCTGGAGCGCGGCGCGGTCCAGCTCCACCAGCCGCGTTCCCGCCCCGCCCACGGCCAGGAAGGCCACCCCCGCCTCCACGGCGCCGGTGCCGAGCACCAGCCCGCCCTCCTCCACCCGCAGCAGGTGGGTGCGGGCGCCCGTGGCGGCGCCCTCCATCAGGGGCACGGTGAACAGGTCCACGCGCCCGGCGCGCACCCACCACACCCGCTCGCCGGCCAGCGGGAAGGGCCGGTCGCTCCCCGCCTCCACGGTGGGGTGCTCCAGGATCAGGCGCTCCGAAAGCTGGGTATCCATCATCGGCCCCTCATGCGGCGGCGATCAGGCGGCGATAAAGGCCATCGGCGGCGATCAGCTGCTCGTGCGTCCCGCGCTGAACGATCCTGCCGCGGGCCAGGACGATGATCTCGTCGCAGTCGCGGATGGTGCTCAGCCGGTGCGCCACGATCAGGCAGGTGCAGCCGCGCCTGCGGATGTTGTCGTCGATGGTCATCTCGGTCTGCGAGTCCAGCGCGCTCGTCGCCTCGTCCAGCACGAGCACGGCGGGGTTCCCGGCGAGCGCCCGCGCGATCTCCAATCGCTGCCGCTGCCCGCCGCTCAGGTTGCGCCCCCCCTCCTCCAGCATGCTGGAGTAGCCGTCGGGGCGCGCCACGATGTCCTCGTGGATGCAGGCGTCCCGCGCCGCCTCCAGGACGTCGCTCTCGGGGATGGAGCTGTCCCACAGCGTCAGGTTGTCGCGGAACGTCCCTTCGAAGAGGAAGATCTCCTGGTCCACCACCGCCACGGAGTTGGCCATCACGTGGCGCGGGACCCCGGAGCGCGGCCTCCCGTCGAAGAGGATCTCGCCCCCCCACGGCGCGTACAGCCCGGACACCAGCCGTGCGATGGTGGACTTGCCGCACCCCGAGCCCCCCACCAGTGCCACGCGCGACCCCGGCCGCAGCGACAGCGTGAGGCCCGCGATCAGGGGCGGGTCCAGCGGGCTGTAGCCGAAGCTCACGTCGCGCAGCTCCAGCCGGCCGGAAAGCTTCACCACCTCCCCCTCGCCCACCTCGTCCACCGTGGCGTGCGGGTCGCGCTCGGCGCCGAACACGTCGTCCAGGTGGTTGAGGTCGCCGCGCGCCTCCTGCAGCGTGCCGCCCAGGTTCACCATGCGGTTGACCGGGGCCACGAAGGCCAGCATCAGCGCCTGGAAGGCCACCAGCATCCCCATGCTGAGGTGGCCGTCCATCACGCGCATCCCGCCCACGCCCAGGATCACGGCCACGTTGATGGACTGCAGCAGCGGCGGAACCGAGTTGAGCAGGTGGGTGGTGAGCGTGAGCTGCTGCCCCCCGTTGACCACCTTGGCCTGGTACCCGGCCCAGCGGGCGAAGAAGTCCTGCTCCGATCCCGTGGCTTTGAGCGTCTCGATGGTCTGCAGCCCTCCCATCGCCGCGCCCACCAGCTTCCCCTGGTCCTGCATGAGGCGCTGGCTGAGCTCCTCGCGCCGGCGGGCGACCACCTTGAGCGCCGCCATGTTCACCGCCACCACCCCCACGCTCACCAGCGTCAGCACCACGTCGTACTGGATCATCAGCGCCGCGTAGAACGCGATGAGCAGCATGCTGAGCAGCGTGGTGGCCAGCTCGCCCGAGAGGAGGCGCGCCACCCGGTCGCTGATGGCCACCCGCGACCCGATGTCGCCCGCGTGCCGCGCGGCGAAGAAGCCCACGGGAAGCCGCAGGACGTGCCAGAAGAAGGCGGCGGAGGTGGTGAGCGCGAGCTTGGTCTCCAGCCGCAGTAGGTAGCGCCGCTGGAGCCAGGTGAGCCCCGCCTGCACGACCGCCGTGATCCCCATCAGGATGAGGAGCGGGCGGAGCCACTCGCCGAACCCCTTCACCAGCACGTCGTCCACGAACACGCGCGCGTAGGTGGGAGCCACGATGCCGGGCACCACCAGCGCCAGCCCGGCCAGAACCACGAAGAGGAGCCCCAGGTACGACCCGGCCAGGCGGGGGAGGAGGGTGCCCAGGATGCCGCGGCGTGATCCGCCCGGCGCGAAGGCGGCCGTCCGCTCGAAGGTGAGCACCACTCCCGTGAAGGCCTGGTCGAACTCCGCGGCCGACACGGCGTACGGCCCCTGCGCGGGGTCGTTGAGGTACACGCGGTCGCCGCGGAACCCTTCCACGACCACGAAGTGGTTGAAGTTCCAGTGGACGATGACGGGCATGCGCATGGAGCGGAGCTGCGCCGGCTCCTTGCGGAACCCCTTCGCGTCCAGGCCGTAGCCGCGGGCCGCCTTCAGCATGTTGCTGGCCTTGCTCCCGTCGCGCGACACACCGCACGCCGTGCGCAGCTCTTCCAGCGGCACGAAGCGGCGGAAGCGGGCGAGCACCATGGCCAGCGAGGCGGCGCCGCACTCCAGCGCCTCCATCTGCAGGATGGTGGGAACGCGCCTGCGCCTGCCGTCGCCCGCGGCGGCGCCCTGCGGCAGCGTGGGGCGGAAGCGCGCGCGGAGCGAGCTCCAGCGCGCCGGTGCCGCCCCGTTCTCCACGTCCCCGGCGGGGGTGCTCATACGCCCGCCCAGCGCCGGAGGAGCGGGATGACCTTGGCCAGCGGGCGCTCGCTGGAGACCGTCACCATCCCGTCCGCCACCGTGCCGCTCTGGATCTCGATGGGCGGCCCCGCGGAGGATGACCAGCGGTACTGGCTGCGGGTGGAGGGGTCCACCATCAGCTCGGCGTGCACCTCGTACGGGGCGCCCTCACCCGACAGGAGGGCCACGAGCTGGTCGTTCTTGAGGGCGCGGTTCATCCCGCGGGGGGTCGCCGGGTAGTCGGACACGAACACCACGCGCCCCAGCATCATCCCGTACTCCTCGGGGCGCACGGTGGAGGGGGCGATCTGGATGGTCATCCCCGGCTTCACCATCTTGCCGTGCATGGAGGGAACGTAGATCACCGCCATCAGGTCCGTCACCGCGCGCCCGGTAAGGTCAAGCCGCAGCACCGTTTCGCCGGGGGCGATCAGCTTTCCCTGCTCGGTGATCACCTCCAGCACCCGCCCCGTGTAGGGGGAGACGATGCGGGACGAGCGCTCGAACTCGCGCTCCAGCTGGGCCACCAGCGCGCGGGCTTCGGCCACCCGGCGCTCGCCTCCCTGCAGCGATTCGCCGTGGCGGTTGCTCACGGTGAGCTCCTGCGTGTCGAGCGCCACCAGCTGCGCCTGCGCGGCGCGCACGCTCTCGCGCGCCTGGTCGTACTGCTGCCGGGTGGCGAGCAGGGTGGGGCGCGCCAGCAGCCCCTGGCGGACGAGCTCTTCCTGCGAGGCCAGCCGCTCCGCCAGCGAGGCGGCGGCGGCCTCGCCGGCCGCGATCGACTGCCGGAGGTTGGCGCGCCCCCGCTCCAGCGTCTGGTTCTGCAGCACGCGGTCGCGGCGGGTG
>DASVSA010000178.1:0-3295 GCA_036388335.1 Longimicrobium sp.
GACTCGGAAGACTTCGAGCGCGCCGCTGCACTGCGCGACCAGATCCGGCGAATGGAAAGTGCCTAGAGCCGAGTGCCTAGTACCCGCGGGCACTCAGGACTTCTGTTACTCGGCACTCGGCACTCGGCACTCGGCACTAAGCACCAGGCACTCGGCATGATCCCTCAGCTCCCGCACGAATCAGAAGCCGGCCTCGGGTGGATCGAGGCGGACGGGCCGCACGCGGACATCGTCCTCTCCACACGTATCCGGCTGGCGCGCAACCTCCAGGGGTTCCGCTTCGGCACGCGCGCGGACGCCAGCGACCGGCGCGAGGTGCTGAGGCTGGCCCGCGCGGCGGCCGACGGGTCGGCGGCGCTGGGGAGCGGGCGGGCGTACCTGATCCCCGACCTCCCCTCCACCGAGCGGCAGCTGCTGCTGGAGCGGCACCTGGTGTCGCGCGAGCTGGTGTCCGGCCACGGCGGCGAGCCCCCGTCGGACGCGGCGCTCCTCACCGGGCCGGCCGAGCCGCTCAGCGTGATGGTGAACGAGGAAGACCACCTGCGGCTGCAGACGCTGCTGGGCGGCTTCCGCCTCCACGACGCCTGGCGCTCCATCGACCGGCTGGACGACGAGCTGGGGAGCCGCCTGCCGTACGCCTATCACGCCGAGTTCGGCTACCTCACCTCGTGCCCCACCAACGTGGGGACGGGGCTGCGCGCCTCGGTGCTGATGCACCTTCCCGGGCTGGTGCTGACGCAGGAGATCGGCAAGGTGCTGCAGGGGATCGCGCAGGTGGGGCTCACCTTCCGCGGGCTGTACGGCGAGGGGAGCGAGGTGGTGGGGAACTTCTTCCAGATCAGCAACCAGACCACACTGGGCAAGACGGAAGAAGATCTCATCGACCACCTGCAGAGGATTGTGCAGCAGGTGGTTCAGTACGAGAGCTCCGCGCGCGCCGTGCTCACCCGCGACGCGCCCACGGTGATCGACGACAAGGTGTGGCGCGCGTACGGCCTGCTGAGGCACGCGCGGACCACTTCCTTCGAGGAGCTGATGAACCTGCTGAGCGGGGTACGGCTCGGCGTGGGACTGAAACTAATCCCTGGGGTCAGTGTACATACTTTGAACCGGATCATGATCTTCGCCCAGTCCGCCCACCTCGACCGAGTGGCGGACCTGGCGCTCCCGAAAGGGGACCCGGACGTGAGGCGCGCAGCCTACGTACGGGGGATCCTGGCTGCTGAAGAGTCTGGCGCGTCCCATGCGTAGGACACGGGGCAGCCAAGCGGCCCCCGGTCCAGCCCGAACAAAGGTCACGCTACGATGAACTACAACTTCACCGACCGCGTGCGGAAGGTGCTCGCGATGGCCCGTGAGGAGGCCATCCGGCTCCAGCACGACTACGTCGGAACCGAGCACATCCTCCTCGGCCTGATCCGCGAGGGCGAGGGCGTGGCCGCCGCCGTGCTCAACAACCTCGCCGTGGACCTGGAGCAGGTCCAGGAGAAGGTGGAAGAGTCCGTGCGCCGTGGAAAGGCCACCATCGCCCTGGGCGAGCTTCCCTATACCTCGCGCGCCAAGAAGGTCCTGGAGTTCGCCATGGCCGAGGCGCGCGAGCTCAACCACTCGTACGTGGGCACCGAGCACCTGCTGCTGGGCCTCCTCCGCGAAGAGAAGGGGATCGCGGCCGAGGTGCTGGGGCAGCTGGGCGTGGGCCTGGAAGACGCCCGCCGCGAGACGCTGAAGCTGCTGGGCTCGGAGCCCAGCTCGCAGCCCACCGCGTCGTCGTCGCTGGGGAGCGGCAGCAGCAGCACCCCCGCGGGCGGCAAGGGCGAGAAGAAGAGCAAGACGCCGGCGCTGGACCACTTCTGCCGCGACCTCACCGAGCTTGCCCGCCAGGGCGAGCTGGACCCGACCATCGGCCGGGCCGAGGAGATCGAGCGGGTGATGGAGATCCTGAGCCGCCGCAAGAAGAACAACCCCGTGCTCATCGGCGAGCCCGGGGTGGGGAAGACGGCCATCGTGGAAGGGCTGGCGCAGCTCATCGCCGACGGCAAGTGCCCGGACAGCCTGCGCGACTACCGCGTGCTGTCGCTGGACATGGCGGCGGTGATCGCCGGCACCAAGTACCGCGGCCAGTTCGAGGAGCGGCTCAAGGCGGTGATGAACGAGATCTCGCAGAACAAGCAGATCATCCTCTTCATCGACGAGCTCCACACGCTGGTGGGCGCGGGCGCGGCCGAGGGGGCCATCGACGCCTCCAACATGCTGAAGCCGGCTCTCGCTCGCGGCGAGCTCCAGTGCGTGGGCGCCTCCACGCTCAACGAGTACCGCAAGTACATCGAGAAGGACGGGGCCCTGGAGCGCCGCTTCCAGACCGTGTCGGTGGACCCGCCGTCGATCGACGAGGCCATCCAGATCGTCACCGGCCTGCGCGGGCACTACGAGGACCACCACCGCATCCAGATCTCGGACGAGGTGATCGAGGCCGCGGTGAAGCTGTCGGAGAGGTACATCACCGACCGCTTCCTGCCGGACAAGGCCATCGACGTGATCGACGAGGCCGGCGCGCGCGCCCGCCTGGCCACCCAGGTGCCGCCGCCGGAGGTGAGCGACCTCAAGCGCGACCTGGAGAACCTGGGCGACAAGAAGGACGAGGCGATCCGCGACCAGGACTTCGAGCGCGCCGCCGAGCTCCGCGACAATGAGCGCGAGCTGCAGCGCAAGATCCAGGAGCGCGAGAAGCAGTGGGAAGAGGAGCGCCGCACCAACCGGCCGGCGCTCACCGAGGAGGACGTGGCCTTCATCGTGAGCCGCTGGACGGGGATCCCGGTGACGCGCCTGAAGCAGGCCGAGACGGCGCGCCTGGTGGGGATGGAGGCGGAGCTGCACAACCGCGTGGTGGGCCAGGACCGGGCGATCACGGCGATCTCCCGCGCCATCCGCCGCTCGCGCGCGGGGCTCAAGGACCCCAAGCGCCCCATCGGGTCGTTCATCTTCGCCGGGCCCACGGGCGTGGGCAAGACGGAGCTGGCCCGGGCGCTGGCCGAGTTCCTCTTCGCGGACCGCAACGCGCTGATCCGCGTGGACATGTCGGAGTACATGGAGAAGTTCTCCGTGTCGCGGCTCATCGGCGCCCCTCCGGGGTACGTGGGCTACGAGGACAGCGGCACCCTCACCAAGGCGGTGCGCCGCAAGCCGTACTCGGTGGTGCTGCTGGACGAGATCGAGAAGGCGCACCCGGACGTGTTCAACATCCTGCTGCAGGTGCTGGATGAAGGGCACCTCACGGACAACTACGGACGGGTGATCG
>DASVSA010000179.1:0-9666 GCA_036388335.1 Longimicrobium sp.
CCACCGTCATCTCCGATACCCACCAGACGGGGTAGGGGAGGGGGCCGAAGTCTCGGCGCGCCGCCATCTCCACGCGCCCCGTGCCGAACCCTTCCTTGCGCTGGAAGCGGACCCAGCGGTAGTGAGGGAGCCACTCCGGCCAGCGCTCCACGTCGGCGCCGAAGCGGAAGCAGCGCTCGGGCGTGGAGCGGATGACGATCTCGTCGACGGTCCTCACGTCAGCCCGGCACGAAGTGGGTCTCCGTGTCCAGGCCGCGGCAGAAGGCGGCGATCAGGCGCACGGTGGCGTCCACGTCGTCCAGCGCCACGATCTCGTTGGGCGAGTGCATGTAGCGGTTGGGGATGGAGATGACCCCCGTGGGGATGCCCCCGCGCTGCAGGTACACCGCGTCCGCGTCGGTGGAGGTGAACTTGGGCGACGCCTGGATGGTGTAGGGGATGTTCTCGCGCTCCGCCGTCTCGGCCAGGCGCTCGAAGACGAGCGGGTGGATGGCGGAGCCGCGCGCCAGCACCGGGCCGCTGCCCAGCTTGTGCTCGCCCACCTGCTTCTTGTCGCTTCCCGGCGCGTCGGTGCTGAAGGTGAGGTCCACCACCAGCGCCGCCTGCGGATCGAGCTGGTACGCCACCGCGCGCGCGCCGCCGCCGTGGTAGCCGATCTCCTCCTGCGTGGTGGCCACCGCCGTCACTTCCGCGGCGAACGGCCCGCCGGCGGCGAGCTGGCGCACGGCCTCCAGCACCACGAAGGCGCCGATGCGGTTGTCCACGGCGCGCGAGGCGATGAGGCCGTTGCCCAGCTCCACCAGGCGCGCGTCCACCACGCCGGGGTCGCCCACGCGGATGCCGCGGGCCGTGGCGTCGTCGCGGTCGCGCACGCCCACGTCCACCCACAGCTCGGAGAGCTTGGTGGCCTTCTCCTTCTCCTCGGGCTTCATCAGGTGGATGGGCTTCTTCCCCACCACGCCCAGCACGTCGCCCTTGCGGGTGAGGAAGCGGATGCGCTGCCCCACCAGCACCTGCGGGTCCCACCCGCCGATGCCGTCGATGTAGAGGAAGCCCTCTTCGTCCACGTGCGTCACCATCACGCCGATCTCGTCCACGTGGCCGGCCAGCATCACGCGCGGCCCGCCGGCGCCCACGGTCGCCAGCGAGTTGCCCTGGACGTCGGAGGTGACGCGGGCGCCGGTGGACGCGGCCTCTTCGCGCCATACGCGCGCGGCGGCGGTCTCGAAGCCGGAAGGGCCGGGGGCGTCCAGCAGGCGTTTGAGGAACTCGAACGAGCGGTCTTCCATCGGGGCGGCCTGGAAAGTTGAGGTGGCTCTAACGGTCCTGCGCGGCGTCGGCCGCGCGGCGTGCGACCTCCGGCGTGTATGCGTGATAGAGGTGCTTCACCAGCACCTCCTCCGCGTACACCTCGGGCGGAAGCTCCTCCAGCGCCGCCAGCGCGCGCAGGGCTTCGGACTGCCGCACGGTAAGCTGGAGCGTAAGCGATTCGCGGGGCATGATCCTTTTCTTTACTGATGGGACGTGTGCGTGATTTTCCCTGCCAATGTCTCCCGCGGACGGCACGGGCAGACACACGGGTCTGCCCCTACATGGGACCGGGCCGTTGCCTTGCGGCCGCCACGAACCATACCGCAACCGCGCGTAGGGGCAGGCGCACGTGCCTGCCCGCACCCTGCCGCGCGGCTCACCCGCGGCCTTCATGGAGCTGCTCCGCGTCGTCCACGGTGGCGTAGAGCTCCAGGAAGCTCGTGAGGATGCGGTGGGTGAGGCCCCACACCACGTTGCCGCGCGCGCCGTAGGCCGGGAACGAGGCCACCGTGCCGTCGCCCATCTCGTACAGGTACTCGGTGGTGGCGCCTGGCTCGGCGAGCTCCGCCAGGGGCACCCAGATCGCCTGCGCCACCTCCTCGTTGGGCACCGGCTCCGCGTCCGGCGGCACGGCGAAGACAAAGGGCGACACGGTGATGCGCGGCGCGCGGTCCGAGAGCGGGGCCAGCACGTCCAGCGGGCCCAGGCGGCGCCCGTCGTGCTCCACGTCGATCCCCACCTCCTCGCGAGTCTCGCGCGCGGCGGTGGCCTCCGCGTCGCGGTCGTCCGGGGCGCTGCGCCCGCCGGGGAGCGCCATGTGGCCGGACCACGGGTCGCCCTCGCGCTCGGCGCGGCGGATGAGGAGGAGCTCCGGGCCGCCGCCGCCGTGCCTCACCAGCAGGGCCACGGAGGCGGCGGGCACCCCCGGGTCCACCTCCACCACGCGCGGCGGGCGCGCGGCGATGGCGCGCGCCAGCCCCTGAATCCAGTGATCCTCCAAGCCTCTCCTCACGCTCCCGCGCGGGGCGACTTGCCCGCGGACGGGCGAGAGGTTATCACATCCCGTTCACTTCGGCAACGTTCCCGTAACACAAGGCCTGCCCCACGCGATGGTGGAACTCCGCGACATCCGAGCCGCGCGCGAGCGCATCCAGGGCCAGGTGGTCCTCACCCCCTGCACCCCGTCCGAGACGTTCGGCGAGATGTTCGGCGGCAAGGCCTGGTTCAAGTTCGAGAACCTGCAGCGCACCGGCTCGTTCAAGGAGCGCGGCGCCCTCAACTGCATGCTCCAGCTCGGCGAGGAACAGCGGCGGCGCGGCGTGATCGCGGCCAGCGCCGGCAACCACGCGCAGGGGGTGGCCTACCACGCGCAGCGGCTGGGCATCCCCGCCACCATCGTGATGCCCGAGCGCACGCCCCTCGTAAAGGTGTCCGCCACGCGCGGCTACGGCGCGCGCGTCATCCTGCACGGCTCCGTGTACGACGAGGCCATGGCCGAGGCGATCCGCATCCGCGACGAGGAGGGCTCCACGCTGGTGCACCCCTTCGACGACGCGGCGGTGATCGCGGGGCAGGGCACCATCGGGCTGGAGCTGCTGGAGCAGTGCCCGGAGCTGGACGTGGTGGTGGTGTCCGTGGGCGGCGGCGGGATCATCGCGGGGATCGCGGCGGCCATCAAGGCGCTGCGCCCGGGCGTGCGGGTGGTGGGCGTGGAGTCCAGCGTCCTCCCCGCCGCGCTGCGGGCGCGCGAGGCGGGGGAGGTGGTCACCATCCCCCCGGCGGAGACCATCGCGGAGGGGATCGCGGTGAGGCGCATCGGCGACCTCACCTTCCGCATGATGGAGGCGCACGTCGACGAGCTGGTTACGGTGAGCGAGGAGGAGATCGCCAGCGCCGTGCTCCTGCTGCTGGAGCGCGAGAAGACGGTGGTGGAGGCCGCCTGCGCCGCGGTGGTGGCCGCCGTGGTGAACGGCTACATCGGCGGGCTGGAGGGGAAGAACGTGGTGATGCTGCTGAGCGGCGGCAACATCGACGTGACGCTGATGTCGCGCATCATCGAGCGCGGGCTGGTGCAGGACGGCCGCCTGGCCCACCTGGTGGTGCGCCTCCGCGACCGGCCGGGCGCGCTTGCCGTGCTCACCGCCGCGCTGGCGGAGGTGGGCGCCAACGTGGTGAGCCTTGACCACCGCCGCGGCTACGGCGGGCTCTGGCTGACCGAGGCGGAGGTGGCGCTCACGCTGGAGATGCGGGGCCGCGCGCACGTGGAGGAGCTCACCGCCAGGCTCGCCGAGCTGGGCTACGAGGTGCATCGCGAGTGACACGAACAGCGGGGGCTCACACAGAGGCACGGAGACACAGAGAGCAACGATGAGCCTGCCGACGGAGTCGCTGCGCGAGCGGATCTTTGCGCGCGACGGGTATCGCTGCGCGTACTGCGGCGGCGTCTTCCCCCCGGAGGAGCTGTCGCTGGACCACGTGCAGCCCCGGATGCGCGGCGGCGACAACTCCGAGGGCAACCTGGTGACCGCGTGCAAGGTCGACAACACGCGCAAGGGCTCGGTCCCCGCCTGGGCCTTCCTCGCCGAGCTGCCGGAGGAGCGCGCCAACTTCCTGCGCTACGCCGTGCACGTGTGGCCGCGCCACCTCCGCGCGATCAAGCAGGCGGCGAGGTGAAGAAGTGCCTGGTGCCCAGTGCCGAGTGCCTGGTAGTACACTAGGCACCAGGCACTCGGCACTGGGCACTTTCTTCTCAGCACGTCCTTGCACAAAGATTGTAACACCGTGCGGCGTATGGCACGCTTGGCCGTCGCGGTGGCGCCGCCCTTGCATAGCCGGTAAGCGGGCACCGGGGCGCTCTCAGGGGAGGGGCCGCGGCGGCGTCGTGCCGGTTTTCGCAGTGAAAAAGGGAGGGGCTGTGGCGCGCAGCAGGATGATGCACATGGAGCGCACGCTTGGCTTCGCCACTCGTTTCCTCAACGAAGTGCGGGACGACATCGGGCAGGCGGCACTCGGCGGGTCGGACACTCCACCCCGCATCCGCAGCGTCCACGAGGCCGCGGGGCACGCCACTCCCGAGTTCCGCACGCTCAACATCCCGATGCCCGATGGGATCGGCGGGGCATCGCCGGAGATCCTGTCGGGCGCCATCGCCCGCTTTGCCGCGGCGAAGAAGCCGGACCGCCTCCTCCTGGCCCTGGAGGCGCAGTTGGACGGAAGCTCGGTGCTCATCGCCGAGGCCCGCGACCGCGCGGGGACGCGGATGTTCTGGGTGCAGCCCTTCGCGGTGCGGGGCACGCGGGTGGAGTGGGGCGATCCGCTGGACGGCGGCTGGCGGGACCCGGGCGACGAGGAGATGATCCTCGATGCCTCCTTCAAGGGCCGCGACATCCCCGACGACGTGCTCATCGCGGTGCGGAAGTCGCCCCGGCTGGAGCCGGCGATCGCGGCTCGCTAAAAGACGGGGCTCACACAGAGACACGGAGGCACAGAGATGAGAGTCTCGGTGCCTCTCGTTTCTATGTGCCGTCGGAGGCGCGGCGGGGGGCCGGGGCAGGGCGTGGGGCGGCGCCGAAGCGGCGGTCCAGCTCGGCGTACACGGCGTTGAAGGAGAGGCCCTGCGCCTCCCACAGCACGAGCAGGTGGAAGAGGAGGTCGGCCGTCTCGCTGGTGAGCTCCGCGGCGTCGGCGTTCTTGGCGGCGATGATGGTCTCGGCCGCTTCCTCGCCGATCTTCTTGAGGATCTTGTCGGGGCCGGCGGCGAAGAGGTACGTCGTGTACGAGTTCTCGGGGCGCTCTTCGTGGCGGCGCGCGACGATTTCCTGCACGCGCGCGAGGACCGGGCGCGGGTCGGCGGCCTCGGCCAGGTCCGGGGCGACGCGGTGGAAGCAGCTTCGCTCGCCGGTGTGGCAGGCGGGGCCGGTCTGGCGCACGCGGTAGAGCACGGCGTCCGCGTCGCAGTCCACGCGAACGTCAACCAGCTCCTGCGTGTTGCCGCTCGTCTCGCCCTTGGCCCACAGCTCGCCGCGCGACCGGCTCCAGTAGTGGGCGCGGCCCGTCTCGGCGGTAAGGCGCAGCGCCTCGGCGTTGGCCCTCGCGAGCATCAGCACCTCGCCGGTCGCCGCGTCCTGCGCCACCACGGGGACCAGCCCCCGCTCGTCGAACTTCAGCCCTTCGGTCCAGGTCATCACGTCAGTGTCGGGAGCGGGAGATCGCGTTTCGGGCGGAATGTACCACGGAGGAGGGGGATGCTGCCACATGCGCTGGAGCGGGTGCCGGTCTGGCTCCGCGGGTGGAGGGAGAGCGGACGGATCGTGGTCCTGCTGGACTTCGACGGGACGCTGGCGCCCATCGTGGAGCGCCCCGAGCTCGCCGCCATGCCCGCCGAGACGCGCGCGGCGCTCGACCGGCTGATGGCGCTGCCGGGCGTGGAGGTGGCGGTGGTCAGCGGGCGCGGGCTGGCGGACCTGCGCGAGCGAGCCGCCATCCCGGGAATCGCCTACGCCGGCAACCACGGGATGGAGATCGAGGGCGCCGGCCTGCACCGCATGCACCCCGACGCCGTCGCCGCGCGCCCCGCGCTGGCCGAAGCCGCGCGCCACATCGAGCCACTCCTCTCCGCCATGCCCGGCGCATTCCTGGAAGACAAGGGGATGACGCTGAGCATCCACTTCCGCCAATCCCCCCCCGATCGCCACGCGGACGTCCGCGCGGCCGTGGAGCAGGCGGTGAGCGGCGATCTGCGCATCACCGCCGGCAAGATGGTGCTGGAGGTGCGCCCGCGCGTGGAATGGGACAAGGGGAAAGCGGTGCTCTTCCTCCTCGACCAGATGCGCCCGCCGAGCGGCGCCCCCGTGCTCTACCTGGGCGACGACCGCACGGACGAAGACGCCTTCGTGGCGCTCGCGGGCCGGGGCGAAGGCGTCCTTGTCGGCGACCCGGGCGCGGAGACCGCGGCGCGCTCCTACCTGCGCGACCCCACGGAGGTAGGAGCGCTCTTCGACAACCTGGTCACACAGAGACACAGAGGCACAGAGACGAACTGATCTCCATGCCTCTGTATCCGTGTGTGGCGGCAGTTACACGCGGGGCCGGCGCCCCGTGATGATCCGCCAGGCGATCACGATCACCGCGACGATCAGCAGGATCCACGCGACACTCTTGAGGGCGGCGAACACACCGCCGACACCCAGCAACGCCAGCACCAGCAGGATGATCCCGATCAGGAGAATCAGGTCCATAGATTCCTCTCACGCGTAAGTGGGCTGGACGTACAACGGCTGTCGTTTGTAACACAGGGCAACCGCCGTGCCATTCTGAAACGCGCGTGGCCCCTGGACATTGGGCGAACCTTGGTTGCAGGGGTGAGGGGGTGCCCGTATCTTCCCCGGCCTTATGCCGAATACACGCCTTACCCATGTGCCGCCCGGGTCGCAGGACCTGCTGGCCGGGGACGTCCGCCGCCGCCGCAGGGTGCAGCGAAGCTGGTTCGATCTGGCCGAGGCCAGTGGGTACGAGGAAGTCATCCCGCCGACCTTCGAGTACGAGGAGGTCTTCACGCGCAGCGCGGGGCCCGAGCTGGCCGCGCGCCTGATCCGCTTCGTGGACCGCGACGGGAGCCTCGTTGCCCTGCGCGCCGACTTCACCTCGGCCATCGCGCGGGTGGTCTCCACGCGCCTGGCGTCCGCGCCGCTCCCGCTGCGCCTGTGCTACGCCGGGAAGGTGTACCGGCAGGAGGCGGAGGGGGTGGGGCGTCGGCGCGAGCTCTTCCAGCTCGGCGCGGAGCTGATCGGCGACCCCTCGCCCGCGGCGGACGTGGAGGTGCTGCGGCTGGCGCTCAGCACGCTGTGGGCGCTGGAGATCCGCGACTTCCAGATCAACCTGGGCGACATTCGCTTCGTGAAGCCGCTGCTGGCCGGCCTCTCGCCCGATGCGGCGGAGGCGCTGAGGACCGCGATCGACCGCAAGGACCGCGCGGCGCTGGCGGCCGGCGCCCGCGAGATCGGCGCTCCGGCGGCCGTGGCGCGCGCCCTCGTGGAGCTGCCGGAGCTGATCGGCCGCAGCGACGTCCTCCTGCGCGCCCGCTCGCTGGCCAGCGGCCCCGACGCCGAGGCCGCCATCGAGCGCCTTCGCGCGGTGGACGCGCTGCTTACCGAGGAGGAGCGCAGGCACGTGGTGTACGACCTGGGCGAGATCCGCGGGCTGGGCTACTACACGGGGATCCAGTTCGAGGTGTTCGTGGGCGGCGTTGGCCGCGCGGTGGGTGCCGGCGGGCGCTACGACAGCCTCCTCGCCCTCTACGGAGCGGACCGCCCCGCCGTCGGCTTCGCGCTGGAGACGGACGCGCTTGCCGACCTGATCCGGGAGGAGGGATGATGGGCGCCGCGGGGCTCGGATCTCGTATGAGGCCGCTGCGCATCGCCCTGCCCAAGGGGCGGATGATGGACGAGGCGCTCACGCTGTTCGACCGCATCGGGTCGTCGGTGGAGCCATCGGTGCGGGGGTCGCGGAGGCTGATACTGCCGTCGGCGGACGGGCGCTTCGAGTTCCTGCCGGTGAAGAGCGGCGACGTGCCCACGTACGTGGAGTCGGGGGTGGCCGATGCCGGCGTGGTGGGGCTGGACGTGCTGGGCGAGGGCGAGGCGGACGTGCTGAGGCCGCTGGACCTGGGGTTCGGCGGGTGCGGGCTGGCAGTGGCCGGGCCCGAGCACACCGCCTTCCCGGAGCTTCCGCACGGGCGCACACCGCGTGTGGCCACCAAGTACGTGGAGAGCGCGCGCCGCTACTTCGCGGGGCGGGGGATGCAGGTGGAGCTCATCCACATCTCCGGCTCGGTGGAGATCGCGCCGCTCCTTGGCCTCTCAGACTGGATCGTGGACCTGGTGCAGACCGGGCGCACGCTGGCCGAGAACGGGCTCGTGGTGTTCGAGGAGATCAGCCGCTCCACCGCGCGCCTCATCGTGAACCGCGCGAGCCACAAGCTGCGCCTCGAAGAGCACCAGCGCCTGATCGCGGACCTGGCGGGCGCACTGGAATCGAAATGATCCGCACCCTTCACGTACAGCCTCCCTTCGACGAGCTGCGCGCCCTCGCCGCCGCCGCGTCCACCGACGACCCCGCGCTCCGCGACGCCGTCTCCGCCATCTTGCGCGACGTGGCGGCGCGCGGCGACGACGCGGTGCTCGAGTACACGCGCCGCTTCGACCGGCTGGACGTGGCGGATGCGTCCGCTTTGCGCGTGGGGCCGGAGGAGATGGAGGAGGCCGCGCGCGCCATAGACCCCGAGCTGCTGGCCTCGCTGCACCGCGCCGCGTCCAACATCCGCGACTTCCACGAGCGGCAGCGCGAGCACGGTTTCCTGGACCTGCACCCGGACGGCACGGTGCTGGGCCAGCGTGTGGCCCCGTTGCGCCGCGTCGGGATTTACGTCCCCGGCGGGCGCGCGGCGTACCCGTCGTCCGTGCTGATGAACGCCATCCCCGCGCACGTTGCCGGCGTCGACGAGATCGCGATGGTGTCGCCCGCGCCCGGCGGCGAGATGCTCCCGGTGGTGCTGGCGGCGGCGCACGTGGCCGGCGTCAGCGAGGTGCTGAGGATCGGAGGCGCGCAGGCCGTGGCGGCGCTGGCGTTCGGCACGCAGACCATCGGGCGGGTGGACAAGATCGTTGGCCCCGGCAACAAGTGGGTGGCCGAGGCGAAGCGCCAGGTCTTCGGCCAGGTGGACATCGACATGGTCGCCGGCCCCTCCGAGATCCTGGTGATCGCAGACGAGCACGCCGACCCCGTTCACGTGGCCGCCGACCTGATCGGGCAGGCGGAGCACGACCCCGACGCCATCGCCTGGCTCGTCACGCCCTCCGCCGCGCTCGCCGCGCGCGTCCCCGCGGAGCTGGAGCGCCTGCTGGAGCGCAACCCGCGCCGCGACGTGGCCCGTGAGGCGCTGGATACGAACGGCGCCATGATCGTCGTCCCCGACCTTGCCGCCGCGGCGGCGGTGGCGGACCTGCGCGCGCCGGAGCACCTGGAGCTGCTGGTGGCGGAGCCGCTGGCGCTGGCCGGCCGCATCCGCAACGCGGGCGCGATCTTCCTCGGCGCCTTCTCGCCCGAGCCGATGGGCGACTACTTCGCCGGTCCCAACCACGTGCTCCCCACGGGCGGCACCGCGCGCTTCGCGTCGCCGCTGGGCGTTTACGATTTCGTGAAGCGCACCTCGCTGATCGGCTACTCCCCCGAGCGCCTGCGCGCCCACGCCGCGGACGTCGTGCGGCTCGCGGAGTCCGAGGGCCTGTACGGCCACGCGGAGGCCGTGCGGGTGAGGATGAACCGAAGTGCGTGAGTGCGTTAGTGCGTAAGTGCGCT
>DASVSA010000180.1:0-13493 GCA_036388335.1 Longimicrobium sp.
GCAACGCAGCCGGGAGAAGGCGAGCAGAAGTTCGCGCGCCGCATCAGCTGCGCCCCGCCCAGCGACGCCTCGCGAGGCTCCGAGCCGCCGCGGCCGGGCGCGCACGGGATGGGGCAAAACCCGGCTGGCGGCAACGGCCGCTGACCCCGACGAGACGCCCCGGCCCGACAGAGGAGGCCCGCTTGCTGCTGGACCACTCACATCCTGACTGCACCGGCGGCTGGGTTCTACAGCGGGAGCCCGGGAGCGCGGCCGTGGCGTGCACGGCGTGCGGCGCTTCGTACCCGCGCAGCGCCTGGGCCGAGGACGCCGGCGAGCGCGAGCACGAGCTCACGCGCCTCCTCGTCTTCCTGGAGCTGTGCGGGCGCGCCATCCTCGCCGGCCGCAGGGGGACCTCGACTCCGCGCTGGTCCACGCGCCTCAACGAGCACTGATCGCTGGCCTGCTGCCCGTTGCCTGGCGAGTAAACTCGCGGCAACGACGGCACGAAGTCCGCCTCCGCGGACGGGTGCTGAAGCATCGACCGGAACCGTGTAGTCCCCGCAGGGGGACGTCGTGTAGCCGTTGCAGCGGTTTCAACCGCCCGATAGCCAAGATTTTCCAATAGATGCAGACCATCGACGAAGCAGCTGATCCGGAGCTGGGGCTCCTCCACGAAGCGTACTGCTTTCCCGCGTTCCAGAGCCGCAAGGTGACTCACGGCGAGCTGTGGGAGCTGCTCGGCGCGCTGGTGGACGAGGCGGGGAACCTGTCGCGCGACGAGATCGGGCGCTCCGCCGAGGGGCGTCCGCTGTTCGCGGTGCGCTTCGGGCGGGGGGCCACGCGCGTCCTCCTCTGGTCGCAGATGCACGGCGACGAGCCCAGCCACACCCTGGGGCTGGCCGACTTCTTCGCGTACGTGGCGCGCGAGCCGGACGACGAGCGGGTGCGCCTCCTGGCCGAGCGCCTGACGATCGTGGCCGTGCCGATGCTCAACCCCGACGGCGCCGAGCGCTTCCTGCGCACCAACGCGCAGGGGGTGGACATCAACCGCGACGCCCGCGCCTGGACGAGTCCCGAGATGCGCGCCCTGCGCGCCCTTCACGACGACGTGCGCCCCGACTTCGTCCTCAACCTGCACGACCAGGACGTGAGGAAGAGGGTGGGGAAGAGCGAGCGGCTGACCGCCTTCGCCCTCCTCGCCACGCCGGGCAGCCCGGAGATGGAGGACGACGAGCAGCGCATCCGCGGCAAGCGGCTGTGCGCTGCCATCGTCCGCGCGGTGAGGCCGCTGGCAGGCGACCGGGTGGCGCGCTTTCCAGACGAGTACCACCCCGACGGGTCGGGCGAGTTCACTCAGCGCTCCGGCGCCGTGTCGGTGCTGCTGGAGTGCGGCTTCTGGCCCGACGATCCCGAGAAGCAATTCCTGCGCAAGCTCAGCTTCGTGGCGCTGCTGGGCGCCTTCGAGTCCATCGCCGGGGGGAGCGCCGCGGAGGCTCCGCTGGAGGACTACGAGTCGCTGGAGGAGAACGACACCCAGGTGTTCGACACCCTGATCCGGGGGGGGACGGTGGTCGTTCGCGGCCTGGAGCCCTTCCGCGCGGACGTGGCCGCCGACTTCGCGGCGCCGCTCGACCTGCGCGACGGGACCATCGCCTCCATCGGCGACCTGGCGGACTACACGGCGCGCGTGGTGGTGGATGCCGGGGGCCTCTTCGTCCACGCGGAGCCCGGCGCGCTGGACGAGCAGGGCGGGCTGCGGGAGGGGCTGCCGGCCTCGTTCACCGTGCGGCGCGGGGTGGAGGAAGGGAGCGAGGTGGTGGCCATCATCCGCGACGGCGTGTTGAAGGGGGACGACGATGAAGGGTGACGGCCGCCTCGCCGACGGCCTGCGCCTGCGGGCGGTGGGCGCGCTGCGCGGGCGCAGCCTGTGGGCGCCCGTCGCGGCCGTGGTGGCCGAGGTGGAGGAGGGCGCCCTCGCCGGCACCACCTGCGGCGAGGTGGACGGCTTCGCGGAGCGGCTCACCGCCCTGTTCCCCGGGCTGGCGGACGAGGCGGGCGGGCTGGCGTGGCCGGAGGCGGTGGCGCGCGTGGCGGCGGAGCTGCAGGCCCGCGCCGGCGCGCCGCCCCCGCTGGTGCGGGTGAAGCCCGCGGCGGGCGACGACCCGGCCGTGGTTGCGGTGGGCTACGACGAGGAGCCGCTGGGGGTGGAGGCGCTTCACGAGGCCGCCGTGCTGGTGCGCGAGTGCATCCGCGGCGAGGAGGTGCGGCTGGAGGAGGTGCTGGCGGAGCTGCGGGCCGCGTACGCGCGGTCACACCCCGGCCCCACCGCGTCGGTGCTGGCCGAGGCGGCGCGCGGGCGCGGCATCCCCGTGCGGCGCTCGGAAGACCGGGTGATCCAGCTGGGCCTGGGGCGCAACCTGCGGCGCATCGACGCGGCCATGACCGACTTCACCAGCGTCATCGCGGCGGACATCACCTCGGACAAGCACCGCACCAAGCAGGTCCTTGAGCGCATCGGCCTGGCCGTGCCCGAGGGCGAGGTGGTGACCACACTGGAAGACGCGCTGGAGCTGGTGGCGGACCTCGGCGTCCCCGTGCTCCTCAAGCCGCTGGACGCCAACGACGGGCGCGGCATCTCCGGCCGGCTGGACACACCGGACGCCGTGCGCGCCGCCTGGGTCCTGGCCGTGGCCGAGCATCCCAGGGTGATCGTGGAGCGCTTCGTAACGGGGCGCGACCACCGCATCGTGGTGGTGGACGGTCGCGTGGTGGCGGTGGCGGAGCGCGTCCCCGCGCACGTGGTGGGCGATGGGCGCAGGAGCATCCGCGAGCTGGCGGAGGAGGAGAACCTCAACCCCAAGCGCAATCCGCGCGACCCCGCCTCGCCGCTCGTTCCGCTGCCGCTGGACGACCTTACCGAGCGCTTCCTGGCGCGCACGGGGCGCACGCTCGACAGCATCCCCCACGTGGGGGAGGAGGTGCAGCTGCGCGGGACGGCCAACATCTCCACGGGCGGCACCTCCATCGACCGCACGGACGAGCTCCACCCGCGCAACGCGACGCTGTGCGAGTTCGCGGCGGCGGCCGTGGGGCTGGACATCGCGGGGATCGACGTGCTCACCGACGACGTGGGCGTGCCCTTCGACGAGAACTGCGCGGCCATCGTGGAGATCAACGCCTCCCCGGGGATCCGCATGCACACGGACCCCGACGTGGGCACCCCGCGCGACGTGCCCGCCGCCATCCTGGACATGCTCTACCCGCCGGGGAGCGAGTCGCGCATCCCCGTGATCGCCCTGACGGGAACCAACGGGAAGACGACCACCACGCGCCTGGTGTCGCACATCATCCGCGGCACGGGGCGCAAAGTGGGCTTCACCACCACGGACGGCGTCTACTTCGAGGACACGCTGCTGATGCACGGCGACCTCACCGGGCCCTTCGCCGCCAACGTGGTGCTCTCGGACCCTCGGGTGGACGTGGCGGTGCTGGAGACGGCGCGCGGCGGCATCCTCAAGTCGGGGCTGGGCTTCGACGTGTGCGACGTGGGAGTGGTGCTCAACGTGAGCGCGGACCACATGGGGCAGCGCGGCATCCACACCCTGGAGCAGCTCGCGGAGGTCAAGGCCGTGATCCCCGCCGCGGTGTGCGCGGGCGGCCACGCGGTGCTCAACGCGGACGACCCGCTGGTCTTCGAGATGAAGTCGCGCACCCAGGGCGACGTGGTCCTGATCTCCGCCAAGGGCGATGCGAACCCGCACGTGGTCGCGCACCTGGCCGGGGGGGGCGCCGCCGTGGTGGCGGAGACCCACGAGGGGCGCGAGTCCTTCGTGCTCCGCCTGGGCTCGGAGCGGCTCCCCGTGGTGCCGGTGGACGAGGTGCCGCTGACGATGGGCGGCGCCGCGCGCTTCCAGTTCGAGAACATCATGGCGGCCGTGGCGGTGGCGCACGCCCTGGCCGTGCCGCCGGTGAAGATCGCGGAGGGGCTGCGCACCTTCGTCCCCTCGCGCAAGGCGACGCCGGGGCGGCTCAACGTGCTGCCGGCGGGGCGCGGGCGGGTGGTGGTGGACTACGCGCACAACCCGGCCGGCGTGCGCGGGCTCGTCGACTTCGTGCTGCGCATGGAGGCGCGGCGGCGCATCGGCGTGCTCAGCATCGCGGGCGACCGGCGCGACGAAGACATGCGCGAGATCGGCTCCATCTTCGCCGCGCTGGACCACGTGGTCCTCAAGGAGAACGAGGCCTACCGCCGCGGCCGTCCCGTGGGCGAGGCGGCGCGCATCCTGGCGGAGGGGCTGGACGCCGGCGGCCTCCCCCCGGAGCGGCGCGAGACCATCCTCGACGAGCACCAGGCCCTCGCCCATGCGGTGCGCATGATGGAAGAAGGCGACGTGGTGGTCATCCTGGCCGCCGAGCCCGAGAAGATCCTGGCGCAGATCGAGGGGATGTGATCTCACACGGGGGGATGAGATGAAGCTGACGCGAGAGCTCGACGTAGAGAAGATCCGCGGCGACTTCCCGGTGCTGAGGCGCGAGGTGCACGGGAAGCCGCTGGTGTACCTGGACAACGCGGCCAGCAGCCAGAAGCCGCAGTCCATGATCGACCGCATCGCGGGGATCTACGGGAACGAGTACGCGCGCGCGGAGGAGGGGCACACCCTCAGCCGGGAGGCCACCAAGACCTTCGAGGGCGTCCGCAAGCGCGTGGCGAAGCTGATCAACGCGGGGGAGAACGGGGAGGTGATCTTCTGCCGCGGGGCCACCGAGGGGCTCAACCTGGTGGCGCGCGCCTTCGAGAAGGACGGGCTGAAGAAGGGGAGCGAGATCCTGCTGACCGAGATCGAGCACCACTCCAACATCATCCCCTGGATCCAGGCGGCGCGGGAGAGCGGCGCCCGCGTGCGCGCCGTGCCCATCGACCACCGCGGCGACGTGGACCTGGAGCGGCTGGAGAAGATGCTCACCGCGCGCGTGAAGGTGCTGGGCGTGAGCCACGTGTCCAACGTGACGGGCGGCGTGCAGCCGGTGAAGCAGATCACCGAGATGGCGAAGGCGCGCGGCATCCCCGTGCTGGTGGACGGCGCGCAGGCCGTGCCGCACATCCCCGTGGACGTGCGCGACATCGGCTGCGACTTCTACGTGGGATCGGGGCACAAGATGGGAGGCCCCTCCAGCGTCGGCTTCATGTGGGGGAAGATGGAGCGGCTGAAGGAGATGCCCGCGCCGGACGGGGGCTCGCTGATGGCCGAGACGGTGAGCTTCGACGACTTCACCACCAAGCCGCCGCCCCACAAGTTCGAGGCCGGCGAGCCCGCCTTCAGCGAGGTTGCCGCCTGGGGCCCTGCCATCGAGTACTGGCAGAAGCTCGGCCTCAAGAAGATCGCCGCCTACGAGCGCGACCTGGCCGCCTACGCCGCCCTGCGCCTGGCCGAGATCGAGGGCGTACGCGTGCTGGGCGACCCGGCGGACCGCATCTCCATCGTGTCCTTTGTGGTCGACGGCCACGATCCCAGCAAGCTGGAGAAGAAGCTGGACCGCCAGGGCATCGCCGTACGCTCCGGCAAGCTCGCCGCCGAGCCGCTCCTCCGCGCCCTGGGCGTGGAGGAGGCCGTGCGCGCTTCGTTCGTCTTCTACAACACCTTCGAAGAGGCCGACGCCCTGGCCGACGCCCTCCGCAAGATCGTTTGATCACACAGAGCACAGAGGCACAGAGATGAAGTCATCTCTGTGCCTCTGTGTCTCTGTGTGATCCGTTCAGTTAATATGTCGGCGTGATGCAATCAACACTTACCGCGCGAGGAGTGATGAACCTGGAGATCGTGGGCGCCCTGATGGACTTCGGGTCGGGGCGGCGAGGCGTGGACATGGGCCCGAGCGCCATCCGGTACGCGGGGCTGGAGGAGCGGATGAAGGGGCTGGGCCACAAGGTCAAGGACCGCGGCAACATCGGCGTGCCGCCCAGCGAGACGCTCAAGATCGAGGACCCCAAGCTCAAGTACCTGGACCCCATCCTCTCCGTTTGCCAGCGCCTGGCGGACCAGGTGGCCGAGAGCGCGGCCGGCGGGTGCTTCAGCGTGGTGCTGGGGGGCGACCACTCCATCTCGCTGGGGAGCGTGTCCGGCGCGGCGCGCGGGCGCAACCTGGGGCTCATCTGGCTGGACGCGCACGGCGACTTCAACACGCACGAGACCACCCCCTCCGGCAACATCCACGGGATGCCGCTGGCCGCGCTCTGCGGCATCGGCGACGAGCGCCTGGTGACGCTGGGCGGCACCGCGGACCAGACGCCCAAGATCCTCCCCAAGAACGTGGCGGTGGTGGGCGCGCGCGACCTGGACCCCACCGAGCGCGACCTGATGCGCGATGCCGGCGTCGCCGTGTACTCCATGGAGGCGGTGGACCGCTACGGGATCGGCGAGGTCATCCGCCGCGCCATCGACAGCGCGTCGCTGGGCACCGACGGCATCTACGTGAGCCTGGACCTGGACGTCATCGACCCCATGTACGCCCCCGGCGTGGGCACCCCGGTCCCCGGCGGCCTCACCTACCGCGAGGCCCACCTCGCCGCCGAGATGCTGGCCGAGACCAACCAGATCGTCGGCCTGGACATCGTGGAGGTGAACCCCATCCTCGACCGCAGCAACGCCACGGCGGACCTGGCGGTGGAGCTCGCCCTCTCCGCCCTCGGAAAGCGGGTCTGGGGTACGGTTTAAAAGCGGGCTCACACGGAGACACAGAGGCACAGAGATGAAGTCGTCTCCGTGCCTCTGTGTCTCCGTGTGAGCTTACCGCCTCCGCAGCACCGCCATCGACCGCCCCGGCAGCTCGAACGAGGACTGCGGGTCCATCTTCCGCTCCTCCTGCTCGGACGCCGGCCGGCTGGTGTCGAGCTCCACCACCCAGTGCGCGGGGGTGGGCGTCAGCGGCAGGGTGAAGCCCTGCGGCTCGGGGGCGCCGTTGAAGAGCAGGAGGAAGGTGTCGTCCTCCACGCGCTCCCCCTCCTCGTCCCACTCCAGCATCGCGTCGCCGCCCAGGAGCATGCCGAAGGAGCGCACGTCGCTGTTCCACTCCTCGTCGGTCATCTCGTCGCCGTCGGGGCGCAGCCAGGTGATGTCTTCCAGCTCCGAGCCGCGGATCTTGCGGCCCTGGAAGAAGTGGCGGCGGCGGAACACGGGGTGCTCGCGGCGCAGGGTGGCGGCGCGGCGCGTGAACTCCAGCAGGTCCCGGTCGCGGTCGTCCAGGTCCCAGTGGAGCCAGGAGATCTCGTTGTCCTGGCAGTACGCGTTGTTGTTGCCGTTCTGCGTGCGCCCCATCTCGTCGCCGCCGCAGATCATGGGCACGCCCTGCGACAGGAGCAGCGTCGCCAGGAAGTTGCGCTTCTGCTTCTCGCGCTCCGCCTGGATCGCGGGGTCGTCACTGGGGCCCTCGGCGCCGAAGTTGTAGGAGATGTTGTGGTCGTGGCCGTCGCGGTTCCCCTCGCCGTTGGCCTCGTTGTGCTTCTCGTTGTACGACACCAGGTCGTGGAGCGTGAAGCCGTCGTGCGCCGTGATGAAGTTGATGCTCGCGTACGCCTTGCGCCCGTCGTCGCCGTACAGGTCGCTGGAGCCGGTGAGGCGGTACGCCATCTCGTTGATGGTCCCCGGGTCGCTGCGCCAGAAGGTACGCACGTCGTCGCGGTACTTGCCGTTCCACTCCGTCCACAGCACCGGGAAGTTGCCCACCTGGTAGCCGCCCTCGCCGATGTCCCACGGCTCGGCGATCAGCTTGACCTCGGAAAGGACGGGGTCCTGGTGGATGACGTCGAAGAACGACGAGAGCCGGTCCACCGCGTGCTCCTCGCGCGCCAGGGTGGACGCCAGGTCGAAGCGGAAGCCGTCGACGTGCATCTCCTGCACCCAGTAGCGCAGGGAGTCGTTGATGAGCTTGATGACCTGCGGGTGGCGCGCGTTGAGCGAGTTGCCCGTGCCCGTGTAGTCCATGTAGTACCGCGGGTCTTCCTTCATCAGGCGGTAGTACGTGGGATTGTCGATCCCCTTGAAGGAGAGCGTGGGCCCCAGGTGGTTCCCCTCGGCCGTGTGGTTGTACACCACGTCCAGGATCACCTCGATCCCGGCGGCGTGAAGCGCCCTCACCATCTCCTTGAACTCCCTCACCTGCCCGCCCCGGTCGCCGCTGCCGGAGTAGCGCGCGTCGGGGGAGAAGAAGTTGAGGGTGCTGTACCCCCAGTAGTTCGTCAGCCCCTTCTCGGTCAGGTACCCATCGTCCACGAAGTCGTGGATGGGGAGCAGCTCCAGCGCCGTGACGCCGATGGACCTGAGGTGCTCCACCACGGCCGGGTGCGCCACGCCCGCGTAGGTGCCGCGCAGCTTCTTGGGCACGTCGGGGTGGAGCGCCGTGAGCCCCTTCACGTGCGCCTCGTAGATCACCGTGCGGTGCCACGGGGTGCGCAGGGGGCGGTCGCCCTGCCAGTCGAAGTGGTCGTCGGCCACGATGCCGCGCGGCATGGCGGCGGAGCTGCCGCGCTCGTCCTTCACCAGGTCTTCCTGGCCCAGCGGGTAGCCGAACACCTCCGGCACCCACTGCACCTTGCCGGCGACGGCGCGGGCGTACGGGTCCAGCAGGAGCTTGGTGGGGTTGAAGCGCAGCCCCCGCTGCGGCTCGTACGGCCCCTCCACGCGGAAGCCGTAGGGCTGCCCGGGCTTGATCCCGGGTACGTAGCCGTGCCACACGTGAGCCGTCACGTCTCGCAGGCGCACGCGCGCCGTCTCCACGGTGGGGTCGTCGATGTCGAAGAGGCAGAGCTCCACGTCCGTGGCGTTCTCCGAGAACACGGCGAAGTTGACGCCCTGTCCGTCCCACGTGGCTCCCAGTGGCGAGCGCCTGCCCGGCAGTACCTTGATATCCACTTGTCCGCTCCGTTGTCGATTCCGTCGGTCGGCTTTCAGCCGCACCGGGCACGTGGCAAGTAGGAGGCCCGCCGTGCGGCACCTGCTTCCGGGGCACGGGCGCGGGCGGACAGGGGGTGCCCTTGCACGGCTCCCGCGGGGGAGCCACCTTGCCGCGGGGTGTGAGCGGCCAGGGACGCAGAAGCGAGGGGCGATGAACATCGAAGACGCGCTGGAGCACGTCTCCGACGGCGTGGTGGGGCTGGACGCGGAGTTCCGCGTGGTGTACGCCAACGGGCGCGCGGAGCTGCTGCTGGGCAAGCGGCGCCCCGACCTGGTGGGGCACGGGTGGTGGGAGCTGTTCCCGTACCTGGCCGGCTCCCCGGCCGAGCGGGAGCTGCTCGGCGTGGCCGCGGCCCGGATGGCGCGGGTGTTCAAGGTGTTCCATCCGCCGCGCTACTCCTGGCACGAGGTGCGTGCGCTCCCCTCCGGCGACGGGATGCTGATGGTGATGCGCGACATCACCGACGTCACCCGGTCGCGGCAACAGGAGAACGTGCGCGAGGTGATCGACCTGGCGCCCGTGGCCATCAGCGTGATGCGCGGCCCCGACCACCGCGTGGAGATCATGAACCAGCTGTCGCGCCAGATGCTGGGCGGCCGCGACCTGGAGGGGGAGACGGCGCGCTCCGCCCTCCCGGAGCTGCAGGGGCAGGGGTTCTTCGAGATCCTGGACTCGGTGTACACCACCGGCGAGCCGTTCCAGGGCAGCGAGGTGCCGGTCAGCTACGACCGGGTGGGCGACGGCGTGATGCACCACGGGTTCTTCGACTTCACCTACCAGCCCATCTTCGACGTGGGGGGCAAGGTGAACGGCGTGCTCAGCGTGAGCGTGGAGGTCACCAGCCTGGTACACGAGCGGGCGCGCCTGGAGCAGCGCGCCGCGGAGCAGGAGGCCGTGCTGGCGCAGCTGGCGGAGGGGGTGATCGTCACCGACCGTGAGGGGCGGATCACCTTCGTCAACCAGACGGCCGAGGAGCTGCACGGCGTGGGACGGCTGGATGTGCCCCCCTCGCAGTATGCCGCCGCGTACCACCTCTTCACCGACGAGGGGGAGCCGTACCCCTCGTCCGAGCTGCCCCTGGCCCGCGCCGTCGTGCACGGCGAGACCGTGGCGGGGGCGCGCTGGCGCATCCGGCGTCCGGACGGCACGGAGGTGCTCGTGGTGGGAAACGCGCGCCCCGTGCTGGATGCCGAAGGCGAGCGCGTGGCCGCCGTGCTCACCCTGCGCAGGGCCGCCGCGGAGGCGCCGCCCGCGTAGAGCTCCGCGTGGCCCGGAGCGCGCCCTCCGCGCCTCCGTGGCTGCCTGTGAGACCGCTTCTCGTGGCAGCCGCACGGGGCTCGTATGTTGCATTGCCCTGCACGCATCCCGACCTCATCTCCCCGCCTCCGCCGGAGGTAGGATGCAGAGTCAGCATCCTGACAGATCCTTGCTGTTGATCGCCGAGCGCGACCAGAACGTCCGAGAGCTTCAACGACACTTCCTGGAGACCGCGGGGTTCGCCCTCGAGTTCGCCGACGATGGCGAGGCCGCGCTGGAGCGCGCCCGCGAGCTGCGGCCCGCGCTGGTGGTCACCGAGATCCTCATCCCCAAGCTCGACGGGCTGGCGCTCTGCCGCCGCCTGCGCGACGACCCGCTCACCCGCGAAATCCCCGTGATCGTGTTCAGCATCCTCGCGGCCGCCGCTCGCGCCGAGGAGGCGGGAGCGAGCGCGTTCCTGCGCAAGCCGCTCGTGGATTCGACCTTCGTAGCTACGGTCCAGCAGCTGATCGCGGCACGGCCAACCGGAGTAAAGGAGGAGCAATGGGCTTAGCAGCGATCCAGGAGCGCCGCGCGGTGTCGCGCGACGATCTGGACGATCTCGTGCGGCGTATGAGCGCCGGCAACGCGGAGGCGGACTACATCCTGGGCGGCGGCTTCCCGGCCGACTCCATCAACATCATCATGGGCCACCCGGGCTCCGGAAAGACGATCTTCGCCGAGCAGCTCATCTTCCACAACGCGGGCGACGACCGGCCGATCCTCTACTTCACCACCCTCTCCGAGCCGCTGGCCAAGGTAGTCCGCTACCTGCAGGGGTTCCGCTTCTTCGACGAGAACAAGCTGGGGACGCAGGTGATCTACGAGGACGTGGGCCCGCAGCTCTCCAGGGACGGGGCCAGCGCCATCATCCCCCTGCTGCGGGACGCCATCCGCACGCTGTCGCCCAAGGTGATCGTCATCGACTCGTTCAAGGCGGTGCACGACCTGGCGCCCACCGCGGCCGAGCGGCGCCGCATCGTGTACGAGATGACGGCGCTGCTCACCGCGTACGGCACCACGGCGTTCCTGCTGGGGGAGTACACGGAGGACGACATCCTCCTCTACCCCGAGTTCGCCGTGGCCGACGGCATCGTGGAGCTCTCCCGCCGCCGGCTGGGCAACCGCGACGAGCGCTACTTCCGCGTCTACAAGCTGCGCGGGAGCCGCTACCTGGAGGGGGCCCACGCCTTCCGCATCACCGACGCGGGGCTGGACATCTACCCGCGCCTGGTGAGCCCCCGCATCCCCGAGGGGTACGAGCCCGCCTCCGAGCGCATCTCCACCGGCGTGAAGGGGCTGGACGAGATGCTGGACGGCGGGCTGTGGCGCGGCACCACCACGCTGCTGGCCGGCCCCGCGGGCGCGGGGAAGACCACCATCGGCCTCCAGTTCGCGCTGGAGGGGGCGCGGCAGGGGGAGCCCAGCCTTTACATGAACTTCCAGGAGAACCCCACGCAGCTGATGAGGACCATCCGCGGGCTGGGGTTCGACCTGGAGGAGGCGCAGGCGCAGGGGCTGGACCTGGTGTACGCGTCGCCCGTGGAGCTGCAGATCGACAGCATCATCGTGGACATGTTCCGCCGCATCGAGCAGCGGGGGGTGAGGCGGCTGGTGATCGACGCGCTGGGCGACCTGGCCAGCGCCGCCACCGACCCGCAGCGCCTCCACGACTACCTGTACGCGCTGGTTCAGCACTTCGCGGTGAGCACCATCACCAGCATCCTGAACGTGGAGACCTCGGGCAACGTCATCGCGGGGAAGGGGATGCAGAACGCCATGAGCTACCTGTCGGACAACGTGCTCATGCTCACGGTGGAGGGCGAGGAGCGTACGCGCCGCACCCTGCGCGTGCTCAAGACGCGAGGCAGCGCCCACGACACCCGCGTGCGCGAGGTGGAGATCACGGCGGGCGGCCTCGGCGTGCTGGAATGAGCCCCGGCGCCGCCTTTCCCGCGGCCGACCCCCGCTTCGCGCAGCTCCGGCGGCTCACGGAGATCAGCCGCGCGCTCACCTACACCACTTCGCTGGACCAGGTGACGCGGCTGACGGTGGAGCGCGGCGCGGAGCTGCTGGACGCCGAGGGCGCGGTGCTGATGCTCTCCGACGCGGAGGGGCTGCTCCACGTGCGCGCCGCGCACGGCATCACCGAGGCGCGCGTAACCCGCTTCCGCGCACCGCTCACCGACGAGGTGTTCGGGCGCCTGCAGGGGCTGCTGGCGGTGCCCGACGACTGCTTCATCGCCGTGCCGCTGGTGGTGGGCGGCGCCGTCACGGGGCTTCTCGCCGTGGCCACCCGGCAGCCCTCCACGGCCGAGGACGAGTCGCTCCTCTCCGCGCTGGCGGACCAGGCGGCGGTGGCGCTGGAGAACGCGCGGCTGGGGGGCGAGGTGAGGCTGGAGATGGAGGACCGCCTGCGCGCCAGCGAGGGCGCCACCACGGCCAAGGACCGCGCCCTGGCCACCCTCGCCCACGACGTGCGCACCCCGCTGGGGGCCATCGACGGCTACTGCGCCAACATGGAGGCCGAGATCTACGGCCCCGTGAGCGACCGCCAGCGCGAGACGCTGGGCCGGGTGCGGATGAGCGCCCGCCACCTGCTGTCGCTGCTGGAGAACGTGATGGACATGGCGCGCCTCAACGCGGGCGCCGTGCGCATGAGCCTGGAGCCCGTGCGCCTGGCCGACGTGGCGCGCGAATCGGTGCACATGCTGATACCCGCGGCCGCCGCCCGGCTGCAGTCGCTCCAGCTCGGCGCGCTGGACGACGCGGTGGTGACGGCGGACCAGGCGCGCCTGCGGCAGGTGCTGGTGAACCTGATCGGCAACGCCGTGAAGTTCACTCCGCAGGACGGCTCCATCACCGTCACCGCCTCCGCCGGCCCGGCGTGGGGCGAGATCCGCGTCGCCGACACGGGCCCCGGCATCGCGGAGGCCGAGCAGGCCGCCATCTTCGAGCCGTACTACCGCAGCGAGGGCACGGCGCAGCTCCCGGGCGTGGGGCTGGGGCTGGCCATCTCGTTCGCCCTGGTGAAGCAGATGGGCGGTGAGCTCGCCCTGGAGAGCCGGGTGGGTGCCGGCTCCACCTTCATCGTGCGGCTGCCGCGGGCGTAAAAAGCGGGACGCGACACGGAGATACGGGGCCGCCCCCCAGGAGCGAATGAATTCGCCGCTGGACGTACGCGAAGACCGCCTCCGCGGCCTGTACCTTCCACCCGCCGTGGACCGTACAGTCCCCGCGGGGGACTTCGCGTGGTTCCAGCGGCG
>DASVSA010000181.1:0-14419 GCA_036388335.1 Longimicrobium sp.
GATCAGGCCGTTGTACCAATACGCCGACCAGTAGCCGCCCGTCACGAGCTTCTTTGCGTCGATCGGGCCGCGGTCGAAGAATGCGATCTCGACGGGCTTCGAGGCGTCCGTGAAGTCGAATACCGAGACGCCCCCCTGGTACCACGCCTGGACCATGATGTCCCGGCCGGGCACCGGCACGAGCGAGCCGTTGTGCGCCACGCAGTTCTCCTGCTCCGTCTGCGGCGCGGGGAGCTTGTAGTAGCTCGCCAGCTGCAGGCGGCGCTGGGGCGTGAGGTTGAAGATGGCGTTCGCGCCCCACTCCTTGCGGTCCGTGGCGCGGCAGCGGGCGGCCACGCCCCCGCCCCACTCGTCGGTGAACACCACCTTGTCACCGGCGTTGCTGAAGGTGGCCGAGTGCCAGTAGGCGAAGTTGGGGTCGATGGCCTCGGCCACGCGCCGCGGGTTGGCGGGGTCGCGGATGTCCAGCACGATCCCGTTGCCCGAGCAGGCGCCGGCGGCCAGCCCCATCTCCGGGTACACGGTGATGTCGTGGCACATGTTGGTCTCGGCCGTCTCCTGCGTGCCGGGCCCGTGCGTGCCGCCGCGCCACAGCCCCGCCGGGTTCCCCGCCGAGTCCGAGAAGATGCGCGGCGTGCTCACGATGCGCGCGTTCTGCGGCGCCGCCACCGGCACGCGGATCACCTCGATGCGGAAGTACGCCGTGTTGGGGTCCTCGCCCGGCTTGCCGCCCGAGCACCCGGCCAGCTCCTGCCCGCTGCGCGCGGTGGAGGTGCCGCTCACGTACACGTACACGTTGGACGAATCGCGCGGGTCCGGCACCAGCGTGTGCGTGTGCGAGCCGCGGCACGTCTGCACCGAGGCCACCTGGCGCGGCTGGTCGATGTTGCTGATGTCGAAGATGCGCACCCCGCGGAAGCGCTCGGCGCTCACCGCGGCGGACACGCCCTGCGCGCCGCAGTCCACCCGGCCGCGCGTCTCCTCCACCGACATGAAGAGGAGGTTGCGGTGCACCGAAACGTCGCCCTGCCCGCCGGGGCACACGATGGAGGTGCGGAGCCGCACGTTGCGCGGGTCGCTGGCGTCGAAGATCTGCACGCCGTTGAAGTTGCCCGCGAACACGTAGTTGCGGTGGAACGCCAGGTCGGAGTTGGCGAAGCCGAAGTCGCCCATGTCCGACGCGTTCATGAAGCCCTGCGGCCGCGGCGTGTGCGACACCAGCTCCATGTTGCGCGCCGCCGAGGCGGCGTCGGTCCACCCCGCGCGCAGCCCCACGCGCGGGTCCGCCGCCTGGGCCTGCGCGGCGGGCGCGGCCATCAGCCCGGCCGCCAGGAGGGTCAGCCCCGCGTACATCGTCTGGGATCTCATAGCTTTCTCTGCTGTGGTGGAACTTGCGCCGGCCCTCCGGGGGAGGGTCGGCGGGGTGATGCGGCGGGCGCCCCCGGAAGGGTGCGCATCCGCGCGATCTCGCTGCGCTGGTCCGCCTCCACCTCGGAGGCGAGGCCGAAGATCTCCCCCTCCTGCCCGGCGCCCGGGGAGGCGAAGAGCTCCGCCACCATCACCAGCGCGCCCTCGTGGTGGCGGATCATGTACTGGAGGAACAGCCGGTCGAACTCGTCGCCGCGGGCCGCGGCCAGCCGCGCCATCTCGGCCGGCGTTGCCATCCCCGGCATCCCGGCGTGCCCGGTGCCGCCGTGGGCGTGCCCGGCCTCCGGCACCTCCTGGCCCCGGGCCCGCAGCCAGCGCTGCATCATCCCGATCTCGTCGCGCTGCGACACCTCGATGCGCTCGGAGATCAGCCGGATGTCCTGCCGCGTGGTGCGCTCCGGCACCAGGCGCGTCATCTCCAGCGCCTGGGCGTGGTGGGCGATCATGTGCTGCATGAACTTCACGTCCGGCGCCGTGTAGCGCGGCCGCACGGTGTCGCGCGCCGGCTGCGCCTGGGCGGCGGGCTGCGCCTGCGTCCCGGGCTGCGCCGCGGGCGCGACCTCCGCCCTCGCCGTGCCGCACGCGGCCACCAGGACGAGCGCGGCCGTCCATCCGTTCAATCTGTTCATCCCTTTTGCCTCCTGGCCACCGGGGATATTATCGCGTCGGCACCCCGTTGCGACAGTACGAGCGTTCGACCCACGGAAGTCCCACAGAGACACGGAGACCCGGGGCGAGGTTCCCTCGGGTCTGCGCGCGCCGGGGAGTCGGGGCCACGCGGAGGTTATAGGAAAGGCCGCGCGGCGCATGTATGCTGGGTCGCGTACTCTTGCCCCGCCTCTGGGCACGGTCCATCCGGCGGGCATCCTCCCCACCCGGTCCCCAAGGATCCGCCATGCGCATCACCCGCCCACCCGGGCTTTCCGTGCTCCTGCTCGGCGCTACGCTGGCGGCGCTGCCCGCCGCCGCGCAGACCGATCCCGTGACCGTGCACGCCTCGCACCTGCAGGCCCTGCAGGGGCGGCTCGACGGGTTCTCCAGCGGGCTTCGCGCGGGCGAGCGCGCGCTCTGGAACCGCCTGCTGCTGCGCGCCGCGCACGCGCCGGCCAGCGGCTCGGAGGTACGGGTGCTGCCCGTGCTGCACATCGGCCCCGGAGGCGGCTGCGACGCCGGGATGGACGACGGGCCCAACCGCGTGGCGATCATCATCCAGGGCGGCCGCACCGGCGGCGGCCTGGCGCCGGCCCCGGCCAGCGGCATCATCGTGCAGGGCGGACGGACGGCGTCGCCGGGCGCCCGTACCCGTGTGGGCGCGCGCTCCGGCGCGCCGGCCGCGGGCGTAACGCGGCCCACGGACGTCGTATCCATCGGCCCCAAGCAGGAGGACCCCGCTTGGCCGGCGCCGGAAAGCCTGGCACGCCGCGTGACGGAGCTCTCGGCTCAGCTGCCGGCGGAAGAGCGCGGCGCACTGGAGTGGCTGCTGACCCGCGCCGCCGCCGTGCCCGAGGGACGGAGCGGCACCCCCGGCGGGCTGCCCCCCGGAGCGGCCGTGGCCGCCGCGCCCGAAGGCCGGCCCGCCTCGCCGGGTGGACGGCCGGCCGGAGCAGCCGGCGTCGCCAGGCCGCTGGGCCAGCCGGGTCCGGGCGGGCTGCCGGAGGGCACGGCGGTCTCGCTGCGCCAGGCGCTGGGAGTGGACGTGCTCTCCCTCGGTCCCAAGCAGGAGGACCCGGGACGGGCGCCGCCCACGCCGGCGACGCGCTGGACCCTTCGCCACTGAGCGAAGGGGCCGCGGGAGCAGGGAACGCTCCTTCCCTGCTCCCGCGCGGCCGGAGCCGTCTTGGAGCGGACTGCTCTTCCACCTGTCCGGGAGAACGTCTTTGCGGAACGACCGATCCAACGCGAACCACGCGATGCGACTGCTGCTTTCGTTGATGATGCTGGCGCTGGCCCGGCCCTGCTTGGCGCAGCTGCGCGTGGACACGGTGCGGGCGGGGGGCGCTCGGGTGCAGGTGGTGAGGGTGGACCTGCGCGGCGCGGAGGTGCGGATGCTGTGGAAGGACGAGGCGGGAGCCCCCTTCCGCTCCACGCGCGGAGTGGAGCGGTGGGCACGCGCCAAGGGGCTCGCGCTGCTGGCCGTGGCCAACGCCGGGATCTTCGACCCGGACAGCACGCCGACGGGGCTTCACGTGGAGCGCGGGCGGGTGCTGGACGCGCTCAACCTGCGCCGGGCCTCCGGCAACTTCTACCTGCGCCCCAACGCCGTCTTCGCCATCCTGCGCGACGGCACCGCGCGCATCGTGGAGTCGCGGGACGCGCGCCGCCTGCGCATGGCCGAGGCCACGCAGTCGGGGCCGGCGCTGGTGCTGGGCGGGCGCATCCACCCGGCGTTCTCGCCGCCGCCGGGGGGCACGCCGCTGGAGCGGAGCGCCGTGGGGGTGTGCGGCCCGCGCCAGGTGGTGCTGGCGCGCACGGTGGACGGCACCGGGATCACGCTGTACGAGCTGGCGCGCCTCTTCCGCGACCGATTGGGCTGCCCGGACGCGCTCTTCCTGGACGGAAACCGCACGGCGCTGCACCTGCCCGGCGCCGCGCCGCGGCACGCGGACGGGTTCGTGGGCTTCATCGGCGTCTTCGCGCGACGGTAGCGAGTGGCCGTCTCCGTGCGAGCCAGCCGTTGCTCTAGCGCCTGCCGTGGCGCGGGAGCGGGGGGGACACGTCCACGAAACGGTCCAGCACGCGCGGGTCGCGCATCACTTCGCGGTACGCCTCCAGCACCTGCGGGAGGGTGTTGACGCGCCAGTCCGTCTCCTTCTCCATGTGGAACCAGATGCCGCCCACGATCTTGGGGTGCTCGATCATCTGGCGGTAGGCGTCGCGGATCCAGTCGCCGCGGCGCAGGTGCTCCGGGTCCTTCTCGGCCGCGAATTCGCCCATGATGACGGGCTTGGCCGGGTAGCGGCGCACCAGGTCGGGGAGGGCGTAGTCCGCCTCGGGGCCGCTGAACAGCTCGGCGAAGGTCATCCACTTCCTGAACCAGACCGACGGGCCGTTGAAGCCGTGGAACCCCACGTAGTCCACGTACTCGTCGCCCGGGTAGTAGCGGCCCCACCAGTTCCAGTGCCCGGGGCCGGGAGCGCCGCCCAGCACCGGGTTGCCGGTGTTGGGGTTGAACACCCAGCGCACGTTCGTCACCCCTTCCTGTGTGAACGTGTCCACCACCCGGCGCCAGGCCGCCACGTACTTGGCGGGAGCGCCGGCCGCCAGCCCGTTGTCCACGCCCTGCCAGCGGTATCCCCAGCGCCCGTTCATCTCCCACCCCGGCTCCACCAGCACCAGCGACCCGAAGCTCTTGAGGTCGCGCGCCATCCTGCGCAGCTCGTCGTCCGCGCTCCCGGCCAGGATGGCCGCGAGCACACTGTCCGTGGGGACTTCGGAGGTCCAGGCGGGGGCCAGCGCCAGGTAGTTGGTGGAGCCCGCCCGCCGCACCTTGTCCATGAGCTGCCCCGCCCAGCCGCGCGAGGAGAAGTCCGCGTTGAAGGCGTGGAAGCTCTTCACCAGCGCCGGCCGCTTCCCCACCATCTCGGTGAAGCGGCGGATGGAGACGTCGATCACCTCCATCTTGGTCTCGGCGTCGCCCAGGAAGGCGCCGGAGAAGAAGGGGCGCCCGCCGGGCGCGAACACCGGGCCGGGGAGCGACTCGGGCGCGGGGGTCCTCCCCTGCACCTCCGGCGCGCGCCTCGACGCGTCGCGCACGACGTCGGCGGAGGCGCCGGGGATGGTTCTCGCCGTGCCCTGCGCGGCGGCCGGGGCGGCGAGGAAGAGCGTGAGGATGAACGGGATCAGGCGCTGCACGGCGGCTACTGGTACGGGTTCGCGGGGCTCCCGGGATTCGGCTCCGGGACCATGATCATCGACTGGATCTGCCACCTGCCGTCCTTCTGGCGTTCCCACATCCACGCGTAGCTCCCCAGGTCTTCATAGAAGCGCCCGCGCCCGTCCGCCCGGTGGATGAGGTGGCGGTAGCGCCCGGTCACGTAGACGATCCCGCCCGACGCGCCCAGGGTGAGGCGCATGTTGTCCACCTCGCCGAAGCCCAGCATCCGCCGGAGCCACTGCAGGATCTCGCTGCGCCCCCGCGAGATCTCGCCGAAGCGCCCCAGCAGCACCGCGTCTTCCGCGAAGAAGTGGGCGAGCGACGTGACGTCGGGATCGGGCGTCCCCCAGCGCCGCTTGTCGCGCAGGATGGTGTGGAGGTCGTGGATCGCCGAGGTGTCGGTGCGCGCCAGGAGCGTGGTGTCCGCGTTGGGGCTCACGGCCACGCGTACGAAGCTTTCCTGCGCCCGTGCTCCGATGGGGGCGAGGGCGAGCAGGCATGCGGCGGCGTACGCGTATCTCCGTGGCATCGGCGGTTCCCGGTAAACGTTTGGACGCGGCGAAGGCGAGGATTGTGCCAACACATACGCAGCGGCACGCACACAGGCCTCCGTGGCGGGCGACTGCGCTGCAACAACGGCACGAAGTCCCCCTGCGGGGACTGGTCCTTCGGGGCCGGGCGGGAGCGGCTGCGGAATCCGATTGAACCTGTGGCGGCGAGCAAGGCACCCCGGACGCCGGCAGCAGATCGTTCGCTCCGCGCCAGAGTGCCCGCCACGGTGCGCCGCGCGCGTGGCTCAGGATGGCGAAGTGGGGGCGATCCCAGTCCCCGCAGGGGGACTTCGTGCTGTCGGTGGCGCGGCTTCAGTTTGCCAGGCGTCGACGAATCGCGCCCGTACGGGATGCGGTCAGGCGGCCAGGTCCATCAGGGAGCGGATGCGGGAGGCGACCACTTCGGGGGCGCAGGGCTTGGTGAGCAGGCCGTCGCAGATGGCGATCATCCGCTCCTTGCGGGGGTCGTCGCACCCGGTGATGCCCAGGATGCGCAGGTCGGCACGGTGCACCCGCAGCGACTCGGCGGTCTCCACGCCGTCCAGCACGGGCATGGAGATGTCCATCAGCACCACGTCGGGGCGGTGCTGGTACACGCGGAGGATGGCCTCGCCGCCGTGCGCCGCCTCCAGCACCTCGAACCCGCAGTCTTCGAGGAACTCCGCGTAGGCTTCGCGGGTGGGCGCGTCGTCATCCACTACCAGTACGGTCATTCGGGCCTCGGGTTGGTATCTGCTCGCGGGGGGTACGGAGCAGAACCGATACCGGCGCGCCCGCCGGGCGGCGCACGGCACACGGCGCGGCCGGTTCCTGTGACAATCCCGCCGGTTGGCCGAACCATTGCACCGGGCCCGCCCGTGAGGTCTCGACCAACAAACCAGGAACGGGTGACCAATGGAGTTTCGCTACGGGGTGGAGTCGGATGCCCCTTTGCTGGCCGATATCAACCGGCAGCTGATCGAGGACGAGTGGGACGGCGGCGGGATGTCGCTGGAGCGGCTGGAGGCCCGCATGCGCCGCTGGCTGACGGAGGGCGACTACAAGGCCGTCCTCTTCCTGGAGGACGGCCAGACGGTCGCCTACTCGCTGGTGAGCATCGACGAGGACTCGGCGTTCATCCGGCACTTCTTCGTGCTCCACGAGCACCGCGGCAAGGGCGTGGGGAGCCGGGCGATGGAGATCCTCCTCCGCGAGATCGTGCCGCCCACGGCCCGCATCACGCTGGACGTGCTGGCCAGCAACCAGGGCGGGCACCAGTTCTGGCGCTCCGTGGGATTTTCCGACTACGCGATTCGGATGGAGAGGCTCCCGACGGCCGGGTAAGGGGTCTCACGCAGAGGCACGGAGACACAGAGAGGAGGAGCGAAGCGTGAACGAGCTGGTGGAGCTGCTGCGCGGGCAGCGCGTGGTGGTGCTGGCGGGGGCCGGGTGCAGCACGGAGTCCGGGATCCCCGACTACCGCGGGCCGGAGACGATCCAGCAGGCGCGGAAGCCCGTGCAGTACCAGGAGTTCGTGCGGAGCGAGGCGGCGCGGGTGCGCTACTGGGCACGCAGCTCGGTGGGGTGGATGCGCGTCTCGGGCGCGCGGCCCAACGCGGCTCACCACGCGCTGGCCCGCCTAGAGGATGGTGGGGTGGTGCGCGGCATCATCACCCAGAACGTGGACGGGCTCCACCACGCGGCCGGCAGCCGGCGCGTGGTGGAGCTTCACGGCTCGCTCGCCTCCGTCCGCTGCCTGCAGTGCGGCACCGTGATCGGGCGCGGCGACTTCCAGGAGCGGCTGCGCGGGGTGAACGCGGAGTGGATGGAGCTGCTGGGGGGCGAGGTGGTCGCCGCCCCCGACGGCGACGCCGACCTCCCCGCCTCCGCGCTGGAGAGCTTCCGCGTGCCCGCGTGCGAGGTGTGCGGCGGCATCCTCAAGCCAGACGTCGTCTTCTTCGGCGAGAACGTGCCGGCGGAGCGCGTGCAGGAGGCATGGAGCCTGTTCGAGGAGGCCGACGTGCTCCTGGTGGCGGGCTCGTCCCTCACAGTCTACTCCGGCCGGCGCTTCATCTACCGCGCCGAAAAGGACGGCATCCCCACCGCCATCATCAACATTGGCCCCACCCGCGCCGACGACATGGCCGCCGCCAAGGTCGAGGGCCGCCTCGGCGACGTGCTCCCCGCGCTGGCGGACGAGCTGCTGGGGGGCGGCTGAGAACCGCGGGCGAATAAATTCGCTGCAACAACTACACGAAGTCCCCCTGCGGGGACTGGAAGGTTCCGGCTGGTGCTGGAAGACCAGTCCGCGGAGGCGGACTTCGTGCTGTCGTTGCCGCGAGTTCACTCGCCACAACAACTCGCCGCTCAGTAGACTCCCGCCCAGGGGCCGGGGTAGCGGTACTCGGTCTGGTGCGGGGTGAGGCCGTGGACGGCGCGCAGGGCGAAGGCGGGCTCCTCCTCGCGGGCGTACTCGGCGATGAAGATGCGGCGGCAGGGGGCCTGCGGGCACTGGAAGGCGAAGTCGACGAGCAGGTCGTCGGGCGAGGTGGAGTGGGCGGCGAGGCGGCGCGGCTCGATGGAGTGGCCGCACGCCGGGCACCGGTCCGGGACCGCCGCGAAGCGCAGGACGGCCCCGCCGCCCCTGAAGGTCTGCACGAGATGGGTGAAGTTCGAGGCACTCATCGGTCTCTCTCCCGGTTCGTGTTCGTGTGCAGTCAGCGCGCCGCGAACGGGCGGCGCAGCGGACGCGGCGCGCACGCGGCGAGCGGCGTCGCGCGCGCCGGGCCGGGGAGCGGGCCCACCAGCGCCTCGATGGCGCGCATGATCTCGTCAAAGGAGCCGGGCGCCTCGGGGTGGCTCACCGGGTTCTCCTGCACGACGAGGTCGGCCTCGATCTCGCCCGCCTTCTCGACCGCCTCCCGCTGGGTGCGCGCCTCCGCGACCTCGCACCCCCGCCGCTCCAGGCGGCTGCGCAGTCCGCGATGGGTATCCGGGTCCGCTTCGATGAGCACGATGCGTGGGGCGTACATGGGAGCCTCTCGGGGACGGGGGTGGATTCGACACGACAACGTTACTCCCCGCCCCGCCTCGCCCATACCGGAAAAGCTCGCCGGCCATGTAGGGAACCACCCGACACCCTTCTCCGTGCCTCTGTGTGACCCCTGTTGTTGACATCCGACAACCACGTGGGCATACTGCTGTCGGGTTTCTACACTACAAGACCGGAGACGCACATGGCACCGAGCTCCCCGAACGACATCGTACGCGGGACGCTGGACCTGCTGATCCTCAAGGCCCTTTCGCTGGAGCCGATGCACGGCTGGGCCGTGGCGCAGCGGCTGGAGCAGCTCTCCCACGACGCGCTGCGCGTGGGCCAGGGCTCCCTCTACCCCGCCCTCCAGCGGCTGGAGGAGAAGGGGTGGATCGACAGCGAGTGGAAGATCACCGACGAGAACCGCCGGGCCAAGTTCTACGAGCTGACCCCCGCCGGCCGCCGCGCCCTCGGCGCGGAGGCGGAGAGCTGGAGGCGGTACGTGGACATGGTGGAGGTCATCCTCCGCACCACGTGACGACTTATCTCCGTCCCTCCGTGCCTCTGTGTGAGCCCAGTAGTTTGTGCGCTTCCACAACCGGAATCACCATCAGCGCGACCACGATCGAGCGCATCCACACGCCGAGCGGGAGGGGCGCGGAGGCGAAGAGGCGGTTGAAGAGGGGGAGGTGGACGAAGGCGGCCTGGGCGAGCACGACGCCGCCGATGCCGGCGTAGATCCAGGGGTTGGAGAAGGGGCGCATCACGAAGAGCGAGCGCGTGAGGGAGCGGCACTCCAGCAGGTAGAAGCACTGGATGAGGATGGCGGTGGTGACCGCCGCCGTCTGCGCCTGGCGCACGCCCTCGCCGGATTCGAGGAGGAACATGCCGATGCCGCCGAGCGCGACCACGGCCGCGGCCAGCGCGGAGCGAATCATGAGCGCGCGGCCCAGCAGCGGCTCGTCGCGCGCGCGGGGCGGGCGCCGCATGGAGTCCGGCTCCCCCTCCTCCAGCGCGAGCGGCAGGGCCAGGCCCACGGCCACGATCAGGTTGATCCACAGGATCTGCACCGGCGCCACGGGGAGGAGCGGCCGGCCGGCGACCACCGGGAAGAAGAGCACGGGGAGCAGGACGAGCAGCACCTGCCCGCCGTTGGTGGGCACGAGGAAGGCGAGCGCCTTGCGCAGGTTGTCGAACACCCGCCGCCCCTCCTCCACCGCCGCCACCACCGTCGCGAAGTTGTCGTCCGCCAGCACGATGTCCGACGCCTCGCGCGCCGCCGCCGTCCCCGCGATCCCCATGGAGATGCCGATGTCGGCCTGGCGGAGCGCGGGGGCGTCGTTCACGCCATCGCCCGTCATGGCCGTGACCTCGCCGGAATCCTGGAGCGCGCGCACCAGCCGCAGCTTGTGCTCGGGCGCGACGCGCGCGAAGACGTTCACGCGCCTCACGCTCTCCGCCAGCCCGGCGGGATCCATCTCCGCGATCTCGGCGCCGGTGAGCACGGCGCCGTCGGTGCAGAGGCCCACCTGCTCGCCGATGGCGCGCGCGGTGGCGGCGTGGTCGCCCGTGATCATCTTCACGGCGATCCCCGCGCGGTGGCAGGCGGCCACGGCGGAGATGGCCTCGTCGCGCGGCGGGTCCATCAGGGCGGTGAGGCCCAGCAGGGTGAGCCCCGCGTCCAGGTCCGCGGGGTCCAGCGAGTCGCGGCTGGCGTCCACGCGGCGCTCCGCGAGCGCCAGCATGCGCGCACCCTGCGCGGCGCGCGTCTCCACCTCCGCTGTCGCCGCCTCGGCGCAGCGCGGGAGCACGGCCTCGGGCGCACCCTTCACGTAGATCACGCGCCCGCCCTCCGGCGCGTCGTGGAGGGTCGCCATCACGGGGCGGTCGCTGTCGAAGGGGATCACGTCCAGCCGCGGGTAGCGTGCGCGGGTGGCGGCGGGCTCGAAGCCCAGCTTCCACGAGCACGCCACCAGCGCCCCCTCGGTGGGGTCGCCGGTCAGGCGCCACTCGCCCTCCTCCTCCCGCACCTCCGCGTCGTTGCACAGCAGTCCGGCGAGCGCCAGCGGCTCCAGCTCCGGCGGCACTGCGTCCACCCGCTCGCCGTCGCGGGTGATCTCGCCGTGAGGCGCGTAGCCGGAGCCGCTCACCCCGTAGCTCCCCGTCGGCGTCCAGAGCGACTGCACCGTCATCTCGTTGCGGGTGAGCGTCCCGGTCTTGTCGGTGCAGATGACGGTGGTGCTCCCCAGCGTCTCCACGGCCGGGAGGCTGCGCATGATGGCCCGCCGCTGGGCCATCCGCCTCACCCCGATAGCCAGGGCGATGGTGACGACGGTCGGGAGCCCCTCGGGAATGGCGGCCACGGCCAGGCTGATCGCCACCAGCACCGCGTCACCGGCCGGGTAGCCGCGCAGCATCGCGATGCCGAAGATGGCGGCGGCCACCACGATCACCGCCCAGGTCACGGCGCGCCCCACCCGCGCCAGCGCGCGGTTGAGCGGCGTCTCCGGCTCGTGGGCTTCGCCCAGCAGGTCGGAGATGCGGCCCAGCTCCGTCTGCTCGCCCGTCGCGACGACGACGGCGTTGGCGGTGCCCGCCGCCACCAGCGTGCCGCCGTAGACCATGGAGATGCGGTCGCCCAGCGGGCTCTCGGCGGGCACGGGCGCAACGTTCTTCTCCGCCGGCACGGACTCGCCGGTGAGCGACGCCTCGCTCACGCGCAGGCTGCGCGCGTCCAGCAGGCGCATGTCGGCGGCCACACGGTCGCCGGGCTGCAGCATTACCACGTCGCCGCGCACGATGGCGGCGGAGGGAATCATCCCCGCCACGCCGTCGCGCATCACGGCCACGTTCTCCGGCACCAGGGCGGAGAGCGACTCGATGGCGCGCCCGGCGCGGTACTCCTGCACGAAGCCGATGATGGCGTTGAGCACCACCACGCCCAGCACCACCATCCCATCCACCACCTTCCCCATGACGACGGCCAGCACGCCGGAGCCGATCAGCACGTAGAAGAGCGGGTTGAGGAACTGGCGCCAGAGCAGCTCCAGCGCTCCCACCCGCTTCCCCTGGCTGAGCACGTTGGGCCCGTCCGCGGCCAGGCGGCGCTCGGCCTCGCCGGCGGGCAGCCCGGCCGGGGCGCTCCCGGTGGCGGCGAGCACCTCGTGGACCGGGAGCGCGTGCCACGCCTCCCGGGTGACGGGCGGCGGATCGCCGACTGGGCTCAACCGGCGGCGGGAGCCGGGACCGCCGGGTCGGCCGCACGCAGCGTGGTGCGGATGTGGAAGGCGCCCTCGAGCGACTTGTGTACGGGGCACTGGTTGGAGATGTGAAGCAGGCGCTCGCGCTGCGCGTCGTCCAGCGGGCCGCCCACGGTGATCTCGCGGTCGAGCTGGGTGATCCTGGCGTCGGGCTTGTCGCAGTTCTCGCAGTCCGCTGCGTAGTCGCGCGCCTCGCGCAGCGCCACCGTCACCTCCTCCAGCGGCCATCCCTTGCGCGACGCGTACATGCGCAGCGTCATCCCCGTGCACGCCCCCAGCGACGCCAGCAGGAGGTCGTACGGCGAGGGTCCGGCTCCCGTGCCGCCCACACCGGCCGGCTCGTCGGCCACCATCTTGAAGCCAGCCGCGTCGATTTCGGTGCGGTATCCGTCGCCCGCGGTGCGGGTCACGATCTCGGTTCCGGGCATTTGGCTCCGTAAAAGATGGGGCTCACACAGAGGCACGGAGACACAGAGAGAAGAGTGGTCCGCTCGCCCCCAGGATAACGCGCGCGAGGGGGAAAGTCTTGTATGGCGTTGCGGCGGCGCGCAAGATTTCAGCAATCCGGTCCAATCGCCGGGCGGCCGCTTCCTTTTAGTTTACGATCATGACTACACCTGCCGTCACAGACCTGCTGGTGCCGCTGCGCGAGGTGCCGCTCTTCGCCGGGCTGGCGGAGGATTGGCTGCGCTGGCTCGTGACCCGCGGCACCGAGATGCGGCTGGATTCGGGCGCGGTGGCCGCGGAGCAGGGCGCGGAGCCGGATGGGTTCTACGTGGTGCTGGAAGGAAAGATCTCGTGGACGCGGCGCGTGGGCGGGCGCGAGGCGCACGTGGTTACGCTGGGGCCGGGGAGCGTCTTCGGCGAGCTCAACCTAATCCTGGACGAGCCGTACGCCACCACGGGGCGCTGCCTCAGTGGCGTGCGGCTCTTCCGGCTCGATTCGCCGGCGTTCTGGGAGCTGATCGGCGCCGTGCCGGCCGTGCTCCGCCAGATCGTGCAGGTGGCCGCCGACCGCTCGCGGCTCCACGCGCAGGTGTCGCAGCGCATGCTGACCGACGCCAGCGACGTCCTCCACTCCTCGCTGGATTACCAGACGACGCTCTACGCCGTGGCGTGCATGGCCGTGGAGCGCATCGCCGACTTCTGCCTGGTGGACGTGGTGGGGCCGGACGGCCTGCTGCGCACCGTGGCCGCCGAGCACGCGGACCGGGCCGAGCGGGCGCGCATCCGCGAGGTGGCGGTGCTGGGCGCGGAGGTAACGGGCGGGGTGCTTCCCCACCCTCCCGAGCAGGCGCCGCGGCTGGAGTGGACGGCGGAGGTGGACGACGCCTGGCTGGAGAGCCGGCTGGCGAGCGCCGAGGAGGCGGCGCGCCTGCGCATGCTCTCGCCCCGGTCGCTGATCATCGCGCCGATGGTGGCGCGCGGGTCCATGCTGGGCACGCTGATCCTGGCCATCTCGCGCCCGGACCGCCGCTTCGGGCCGGACGACGCCACCCTGGCCGGCGAGCTCGCCCGGCGCGCGGCCATGGCGGTGGACAACGCGCGTCTCTACGCCGAGGCGCAGCGGGCCATCCGCGCGCGCGACGACATCCTGGGCATCGTGAGCCACGACCTGCGCAACCCCGTGGGAACCGCGCAGATGGCCACCGGGCTCCTGCTGGAGGCCGCGGGCGGCGGCGACGACGACCGGCGCACCACTCGCAAGTACCTGGACATGATCCGCCGCTCCATGGAGCGCGCCCAGAAGCTCATCAACGACCTGCTGGACGTCACCCAGATCGACGCCGGCCGCCTCGCGGTGGAGCCGGGTCCCGAGCGCCCCGCCGTGCTGGTGGAGGAGGCGTACGATGCCTTCGCCGCGCAGGCGTCGGGCGCGGGGCTGGTGCTGGAATGGGAGGCGGAGCCCGGCCTGGCGTGGGTGGCGGCCGACCGCGCGCGCGTGGTGCAGGCCCTCGGCAACCTGGTGGCCAACGCCGTCAAGTTCACCCCGTCCGGCGGGCGCATCGTGATCGGCGCGCGCAACGACGCGGACGGCGTGTGCTTCTCGGTGAGCGACACGGGCGCCGGCATCGCCCCCGAGCACCTCCCCCACCTCTTCGACCGCTTCTGGAAGGGGCGCAGCGGCGACCGGCGCGGCGCGGGGCTGGGCCTCGCCATCGTACAGGGGATCGTAGCGGCGCACGGCGGGCGCGTGGAGGTGGAGAGCGTCGTGGGTGAGGGCACGACCTTCAACTTCGTACTTCCCGCCGCCGAGGTGCGGAGAGCCCCGGAGGGACGGAGGTGATCTCAT
>DASVSA010000182.1:0-2492 GCA_036388335.1 Longimicrobium sp.
TCATGCCGCATGCGCCCGGGTACTCCGGCGGGGCCACGCGCGTGCCCACCGCCGACGGCGATTCCATCGCGGTGGCGTGGCTGCCGAATCCAAAGGCGCGCTACACGATCCTGTTCAGCCACGGGAACGCCGAGGACCTGGGCGACCTGCGCTACTTCCTCGCGGACCTTCACGACGCGGGGTTCTCGGTACTGGCGTACGACTACCGCGGCTACGGGATGAGCACGCGGCGGGCGCCCACGGAGTCGCGCGCGTACGAGGACCTGGCCGCGGCCTACGCGCACCTCACGGGCCCTCTCGGGGTGCCGCCGGAGCGCGTGATCCTGCACGGACGCTCGCTCGGTGGCGGGATCGCGTCGCACCTGGCCAGCCACCGCCCGGCGGCGGGGCTGGTCCTGGAGAGCACCTTCGTAAGCGCCTTCCGCGTGCCCGTCACGCGCCCCCTCTTCCCCTTCGACCGCTTCGCCACCGCCGCGCGGCTGCGTGACGTACACTGCCCCGTGCTCGTGATCCACGGTACGCGCGACGAGGTGGTGCCGTACTGGCACGGGCCGGCGCTGCTGGAGGCCGCCAACCCGCCCCGCACCCACTTCTGGGTAGAGGGCGCCGGGCACAACGATCTGGCCTCCGTGGCCGGACCCCGCTACACGCAGGCGCTGCGCGACTTCGCGGCGTCCCTGGATCAATCCCACTCCGTGCAATGAGAGGATGAAAAGAGCTCTCGCCGCCGTCTTCGCGGCTTCCCTCCTGGCCGGGTGCGCCGGCGCGCCTCCCGCCGCGAGTCCGCCCGCCAGCCGGCCGGCGGCGGCCGCGCGGAGGCCCGCGGACCCTGATCCACCGCTTCCCGTCGCCGCGTTCATCGACTCGGCCGCGCTCCACCAGGCGCTGCTGGGCGCACCGCTCGCGCCCCCGGACTTCAGGCGCAGGCCGCTCTTCTCGGTGGAGTACGACAGCACGGGTGCGCTCAAGAGCGTCGAGCCGGTATCGGCGCGCCTGATCCCGGCGGAGTACGGCCGTACGATGGCCGCTCTGCTGCGCACGCACGTGGCGCCGCGGCTCGCCACCCCGCGCGAAACGTTTCAGAGGGTGTGGCTCCAGAGCGGCCCGACGCCGAAGATCGAAGTCCTGGGCAACGCGGTGGCGGTGCGCCCCGACATCAACAACCGCAGCGTGGTCGCCGCGGAGCTCGGCCTGGCCGTGCAGCGGCTGCTTGCGACCCGTCCCGGCCTCGCGGGGCGCCGCGCGACCGCCCAGGTGCGGATCCGCGTGTCCGACGCCGGGCTGCCCGAAAGCTCGGTGGTCGAGCGGAGCACGGGGGACCCGGCGATGGACCGCGCGATCATCGCCGTCGCGCGGAGGATGCGCTTCTCGCCCGCGCGGCTCGACGAGTACCCGGTGAAGGTGCTGGTCACGGTGCCGATCACGCTCGTCTTCCCCGACCCCCTGATGCTCCCCTCCGCGGGCGCATCGAACCCCTGACGGAACGCCCATGATCTGGCCCTTCCGCGCCGCCGTGGCCGCGCTCTGCGCGTGTGCCGCCCCGGCCGTGCTCTCCGCGCAAGGCCGCGTCGAGCACCTCCCCGTCGCGGCCTTCATCGACTCGGCCGGGCTTCACCAGGCGCTGCTGAGCGCGCCTCCCGCGCCTGCCAGGTCGCCGCGGCGCTGGCTTTTCTCCGTGGGGTACGACAGCTCCGGGGCTCTTGTGCACGTCAAGCCGCTCATACCCCGAGGCGCCGCGGCGGAGTACGCCACCGCTCTCGCCGAGCTCCTGCGCGCGCACACAAAGACGCGGATCGCGCCCGGGGAAGGCCACGGAGAGTACGTGTGGCTGCGCAGCGGGAGCGCACCTCGCGTCGACGTGGCGGAGGACCTCTCCGAGCAGCACCCGGAGCTGAGAAACCAGGCGGAGATCCGTGGAGTCCTGGGGCGGGCGTCGCGTCGCCTGGTGGCCAGCCGGCAGGACCTGGTGGGGTACCAGACGACCGGCGTGGTGTCGTTCCGGATCGGCGAGGACGGAGTGCCCTCCGCGGTGGAAGTGATCCGTGGCACGGAGGACCCGGACATCGTCCGCGAGCTCGTGGCGATCGCGGAGGCGATGCGGTTCATCCCCGCGGAGATCGAAGGAATCCCGGTAGCCGTGCTCGTGCAGATTCCCATCACCCTGGAGCTCCGCCGCTGAGGCTCTCGCCGGTTCCGCAAAGACGGGCGCCCGGTTAGCTTCCTGGGAGCCAAGCGCAGCCGGGACATGCGTTTGCGTCTCCCTCCAACCCGTACGACCGATGCGAAAGAGCAGCTACCTGGGTCCGTTCGCGGTGATCGTCGTCTGCGCTGTGGCGGTGTGGCTCTTCTTCACCCCGCACCTGGCCGTGCGGCGGCTGCAGCAGGCGGCCGAGTCGGGAGACCGGCAGGCGCTGGAGCGGATGGTTGACTTCCCGGCCGTGCGCGCCAGCGTCAAGGACGAGGTGCGCGACGCGGTGAGGGAGGAGATCGGG
>DASVSA010000183.1:0-11902 GCA_036388335.1 Longimicrobium sp.
TCCACGTCGTCGCATCCCACCAGCGACAGGTCGCCGGGGACGGAGAGGCCGGACGCGAGGGTGGCCTTGAGCGCCCCCGCCGCCAGCAGGTCGTTGGCGCAGAACACGCCCGTGGGCCGGAGCTTGGCCGTGAGCAGCGCCCTCATCGTCCGCTGCCCCCCGGCGATGGTCGGGGGCGTGCGGCGCACCCACTCCGATCTCACCTCCACCCCCGCCCCGCGCAGCGCCGCAAAGAACCCGCGCTCGCGCATCCGGAAGCCGTGCACGTCGGACGCGGGGCCCATGAAGGCGAGCCGGCGGTGCCCCAGCCCCAGCAGGTGCTCGGCGGCGAGGCGGCCGGCCTCCAGCGCGTCGCTGGCCACGCCCGGCCAGCGCTCGGGCGGCTCGTCCACCAGCACCACCTCGGTTCCCGAAAGCGCGTCGGCGGGGAGGGAGGAGGCGCCCAGGCCGTCCAGGATCAGCCCGTCCACCTGCCGCGCCCGTAGCGCCTCCAGGTGCCGCGCGGCCGAGACCTCGCGGGTGTCGCCGGGGAGCACCACGTACCCGGCCTCGGCGGCCACGCGCTGCACGCCGGTCACCACGTCCAGGTAGAACGGGTTGGAGAGGTCCGGCACCACCACCCCGATGGCGTACGACCGTCCGCGCACCAGCCCGCGCGCCAGGAAGTTCGGCCGGTACCCCAGCTCCTCGGCCGAGCGCAGCACCCGCTCCCGCGTCGCCGCCGCCACCCGCGCCCGCGGATTGCCGCCCAGCACCAGCGACACCGTCGCCTGGGAGACCCCGGCATGGCGCGCTACGTCGTGCGTGGTGATGGAGCGGATCGGCTGGGACACTCGTTTCCTGTTTGCTGATACGTATTAGCTAATACGTATTGGCAGAGCGGCTGTCAAGGGTTTTGTTCGGAACAGGGCGTCGGACGTATGTTCTCTCCGTGTCTCTGTGCCTCTGTGTGAGCCCAAAGGAGCCATGACTGATCACATCCGCTTTGATGACGGGGCCAGGTACGAGCGCTTCATGGGAACGTGGAGCCAGCACGCGGGTGAAGCCTTCCTCGAATGGCTCGCCCCCGAACCCGGCCTGCGCTGGCTCGACGTCGGGTGCGGGAACGGCGCGTTCACCGAGCTGCTCGCCGAGCGGTGCGCTCCGGCCACCGTGCACGGGATCGATCCGTCCGAGGCGCAGCTCGCCTACGCGCGCACCCGTCCGGTCGCGCGCATCGCCGAGTTCAGCCAGGGCGACGCGATGGCGCTGCCCTTCCCCGGCGACGCGTTCGACGTGGCCGTCATGCCGCTGGTGATCTTCTTCGTCCCGGTGCCGGCCCGCGGCGTCGCGGAGATGGCGCGGGTGGTGCGCCCCGGTGGCGTCGCCGCGGCCTACGCGTGGGACATGGAGGGCGGCGGCTTCCCCTACGAGACGCTGCACGCCGAGATGCGCGACATGGACATCACGCTCCCGGTGGCTCCCAGCGCCGATGCCTCCCGGGTGGACTCGATGCTGGAGCTGTGGGCCGGGGCGGGTCTCGTGGACGCCGAAACGCGGCAGATCTCGGTGCGGCGCACGTTCGCGGACTTCGACGACTACTGGGAAACGATCCTGGGTGGGCCCAGCGTTCGCGCGGGACTCGCGACGATGGCGCCCGGCGAGCTCGAGCTGCTCAGGACGCGGATGCGCGCGCGCCTGGCGCCCGATGCCGATGGCCGCATCACACTCAGCGCCACGGCGAACGCGATCAAGGGCCGCGTGCCAGGATGACGGAGTGCCAAGTGCCAAGTGCTGGACTCCAGTGCGTGAGTGCGGTCTTTCACTAGGCACTAGGCACTAGGCACTAGGCACTAGGCACTAGGCACTAGGCACTAGGCACTCGGCACTTAGGACTCAGGACTCAGGACTGTTCACCTCAGTACCCGTCCCGACCGGGTCCTGCTACATTAGCCCGCCGCTTCCCCGCCCCGCGACCCATCCACCCGACCCACCGTGAACCTCGTTCTGTTCGGCGTGCTGGCGTACGTGCTCTTCCAGTTCGCCGTCGGCATCTATGTATCCCGCCGCATCCGCACCGAGACGGATTATCTGATCGCCGGGCGCAGCCTTGGCTATGGGCTGGCCATCTTCACCGTATTCGCCACCTGGTTCGGCGCGGAGACCACCATCGGGGCGGCGGGGGCCATCTACAAGGACGGGCTCAGCGGCGGCACGGCGGACCCGTTCGGCTACGCGGCGTGCCTGCTGGTGATGGGGCTGGTGTTCGCGGTTCCGCTCTGGCGGCGCGAGCTCACCACGCTGGCGGACCTGTTCGGGCAGCGCTTCTCGCCCGGCGTGGAGCGGCTGGCGGTGCTGCTGATGATCCCCACCTCGCTGCTGTGGGCCGCCGCGCAGATCCGCGCCTTCGGGCAGGTGCTCAGCGCGGCGTCGGGGGTCCACGTGACCTTCATGATCACGGCGGCGGCGGTGATCGTCATCGCGTACACGGCCGTCGGCGGGCTGCTGGCCGACGCGTGGACGGACCTGGTGCAGGGGATCGCCCTGATGATCGGGCTGGCGGTGGTGTTCTGGGTGGTGCTGGCGGACGTGGGGCTGGAGCCGCTGCGGCAGATGGCGCCGGAGCGGCTGCGGCTCTTCGGCGGGCCAGACACGCCGCTGCTGGCCACCATCGAGGCGTGGGCGATCCCGCTGTGCGGCTCGGTGATGGCCGCGGAGCTGGTGCAGCGCATCATCGCCACGCGCACGCCGCAGATCGCCCGCAACTCATCGCTCGTCGCGGCGGGGATGTACCTGCTGTTCGGGATGATCCCCGTCACGCTGGGGCTGATGGGCCCGGCGCTGGTGCCCGGCCTGGAGTACCCGGAGCAGATCCTGCCGCGCATCGCGGCTCAGTACCTCCCCGGCGTGCTGTACGTGGTCTTCGCCGGCGCGCTCGTGTCGGCGATCCTCTCCACGGTGGACAGCGCGCTCCTCGTCGCCTCCGGCATGCTTTCGCACAACCTGATCGTGCCGCTGCGGCCGGAGATGAAGGAGGAGCAGAAGGTGCGCACCGCGCGCTGGGGCGTGGCGCTGTTCGGCGCTCTGGCGTACGTGATGGCGCTGTACGCGGAGGGCGTGTACGCGCTGGTGGAGGAGGCGTCGTCGTTCGGCAGCGCCGGGATCTTCGTGGCGCTGGCCATCGGCCTGTTCTCGCGCTGGGGCGGGGCTCCGAGCGCCGCCGCGTCGCTGCTGGCCGGCGTCGTTTCGTGGGTGCTCGGCGCGTACGTGCTGGACCTCGCGTATCCGTACCTCGTCTCTCTGGGCGCCGCGCTGGCGGCGTACGTGGCCGCCGCGCTGCTGGAAGGTGTGCGCGCGCGTTCCACGCCAGTCTCGGCGGCGCGCGCCTGAATGCCTCACACAGAGCCACAGAGATAACCTCATCTCCGCTCGGCTGCTTCCGGGCGCAAGCCGCGGATTGTCGCGGACGCGGCGCGGGGCACGTCAACGCTCGTCCGGCAGAGGCTTCCAATCCAGCAACTGCACGGCTCGCCCCAGCTCGGTGACGCGCCACCAGACGATATGCGGGCGTGTGGGATTCTGCGCTCAACGAGGCCCTTGTCCACCAGCCACCGGAGGTCCGTCCCGTCCACCGCGTACAGGGGGGAGCAACGCCGCCGCCGGCGATTGGCGGCCTCCACGCGCGCGCCCAGCCCACGCCCTGTCAGCCACCCGCGCCCGCCGAAGCGGACCGGCACCGCCGGGTCGTCATGGACAGTGCGGAGAAGTTCCAGCGCGCCCCGCTGACGCGTCGGGGCGTACACGCCCCGCTCGGCTTTCTCCCGCCGGGGGACTGCGATCGCCCGATGGGGCTTGCGGCCCTGCGCCTCCGCTACCTGCACACCCCGTGGTGTGATTCGGTACACCCATTCAGGCCGTATGCGGCCCGGGGCGCGCACGTCGGCGCGCTCCAGCAGTCCGCGTGCGTGCAGACGCGGAAGCACCTCGAACAGCCCCCCAACGATGGCCGCCGTTACGTCGTTCAGGTGCGCCCAGCCTCGCACCCCACCCAGTTGATACCCTGCGCGATCTGCGGCCAGTTGGCCCAGGAACAGGAGTGCGCTCCACTCCTCGCGCGTCCAACGCCAGCGACTTTCGGCCATACCAGGCAGCTCCGGGTGAGCGGTGGCGCTCCGGGGCACTCGGCCCCGGACGCCGAGTGTACCTGCCCGGCATGACGCCGCCTAGCCGCCCATGGTGGCCGAACGCACGCGGGAACTGGTGCGGACCGCACGCTCCCGTCCCGGCCTGTGGGTGCTCCGCTCCCGCGTGTTTCGGCATGTGTGGAATTGGCGCGTTCTGGGGATACTGCACAACTGGCGTGTACGGTGCGCCGTATCGCATATTCCGCCACCCTCTTCGAAGGACCAACCCTAGCCACAGGACGGAACCGATGAAAGCACCCCGGCTCGCGGTCGCCATGCTCTCCCTGGCCGCACTCGCCGCGTGCGCGGATGACGGGTCGGTCACCGGCGCGCACGCTCCTGCGCGGCCCGCATTCAACGCGGGCGGGTTCGGCATGGGCTCCGGTGGCGTAGTGCCCACGGACACGACTCAGGCGGCGACTATGGACGCAACTGCGCCCGTCGCTCCAGATTCGAGCAACAGGCGCGGCGGCTTCGGCATGGGCTCCGGCGGCTGAGCGAGCTAGGTCCGTCCTGACATCGTGAACCTCGCCAGTTCCGCGCCGGCTCCTTCCCCGGCGGCGGACGCGCGCAGCCCACGCAGCCGGTCCACGAACTGATCCCGCAAGGGAGCGACTTGCTCAGGTCGCGGTGGCGCAACTCGGCGTGCGCCACCTCCATCCAGCACTTGCCGTGCGCGCCGGAGCGGTTCCCGCTCGTGCCGACGGTTGGCCAGTTCAAGCGCCCGTGCGGCCAGCCGCCGGGCGCGCTCGTCATCCCCCAGCATGGCCGCGCCTTCGGCGGCGAGCACCAGGGCGGCGGCGGAATGTGTCTCAGCGGCGGATCCCAGCAGCAGCAGGTCCGCGACAGCTTCCGCGTACCGCTCGCGCCGCCCGGTGGCCGCTGCCGCCTTCGCGATGGTGCCCAGAATGGCGACCTTCTCCCACGATCGAACAAAGAAGGGGAGCGCTGCGTCCAGGAGGGCCAGCGCGTCCTCGTATGCGCCGTGACAGGTGAGTAGGAACGCGAAGTCGTGCGCCAGGTGGGGGATGCGGGGGAACTGCCTCGGATACAGCTCCAGCGCCTTTCGAGCGTGCGATTCTCCAGCGCTGTACGTGCCCACGGCGCACTCCACCAACAACAGGTCGTGGTGCGCCTTCCCGGCATACGCGTAGTGCCCGGACCACTTCGCGGACGAGCGGGCATGGTAGTACGCACGCCGCGCCCTCGCCAGGTGGCCCAGTTCATACATCAACTGCCCCATACGGATGTACGACCTGGCGTGCCATTCCCAGTCGCGTGTGCGCCGCGCGGTGCGGATCGCCCGCGTGAGCCAAACTTCAGCGCGTTGATCCGCCGCCACCCGAGCGCAAGCCGCACCGGCCAGGCAGCGGCGCGGGCGCTGCTGGGATCGGCCAGGGCGGCGGCTTCCGCGTAGTGCAGGGCTGTCTCCGTCATGTGCTCGCGTTCGGCCCACTCGCTGATCGCGAGGCACGCCACGCACAGGTCCGCGCCGGTGATGAACTCCGGGTAACGGGCGAGCGCCCCCAGCGCCCGCAACGGGCCCACCAAGCTATCCGCGAGTCCTTCCCCGACTTCGAGGGCACTCTCGACTGGCTCCCCGCCGGTGAACAACCCTGCTCGGCTCCCCTCTCCCGCCAGAGCCCAGAGGCGCACGTCCCGCGCACGCTGCCAGAGCAACAGCGACAGGGGCGCGTCAGTCTCCGCGAGCATGGCCGCTTCATCTCGGGGCCAGCTCGGGGCGGGCGGGAACACCGGTGCGACCGTGGGCCGTCGCCGTTTCGGTCTTTGCATCGGAGAAGGGGCGGAGGAAGGGTGCCTGCCTCAAAAGCCCGGAGGACCGGGCGAACATTTTACGCGCTCCTGTGACCGCCAGGCGGGTGGCCCCGACCACTCTATCTCTTGCAATCGTGTGACTCGCCGGCCGGTGGAAAACCGCTTCCGGCCAACACTCACGCTTCCGCACAGTGTACGTTCCGTGCGGTTCTTTTCGCCAGACTGCACATGTGGCCGCATCCGAGCGGCGTCGCGCTGCTGCTGGCGTGCTGGACCTAACGTACCGTACCTCGTCTCTCTGGCCGCGTACGTGGCCGCCGCCCTCCTGAGTGCCTCACACAGAGACACGGAGCCACAGAGAGAAGCTCATCTCCGTGGCTCCGTGTCCTCTGTGTGAGGCCATTCACCCCACGCGCGTGGCGATCCACCAGGTGGTGCCGCCCGGATCCTTGACCCCGCCGCGCTTGTCCTCGTCCCCCTTCTGCACCGGCTCCTGCACGGACTCCGCGCCGGCGTCGAGGGCGAGACGGTAGGTGGCGTCCACATCCGCCACGTAGACGTGCACGTGCCCCTGCACGGGCGGCCATCCCTCCACCCCGTCCGCGATCATGAGGACCGTGTCGTCGATGCGGACCTCCGCGTGGAAGATCTTCCCCTCCTCGTCCGCGAACCGCCGCAGCTCCGCGGCGCCGAAGACATGGGTCAGGAAGTCGATCGTGGCGCCCGCTCCGGCGACGATGAGGTAGGGCGAAACCGTCGTGTAGCCCTGCGGCTTGTGCTGTGAAGTCATGCGCCTCTGTGTCCGGGCAGGAGGAGGGCCGGGCCGGTGCACGCCAGACGGCCACGTTGGAGCTGCACCGGTGCAGCAAGTCCGGCACCGCTGGCCAGCATGCGCTCGCCGGGCGTAATAATCGGCCTGGCCGGGGCGTTTCAATGCACGGGCACCGCCGTCCGCCACCCGCGTCATGACCCGGAGGCCGCGATGCGCCGTGCCCCGCTGCTCCCCGCGCTCGCCGTCGCGCTGATCGCCGCCTGCGATGGCGGCGCGCCCGTAGAACCGACGGCCTCGGCGGTCCACGTGGCCTCCGTCGATACGCTCCGTCCCGGGCAGATCGCGCACGTCCGCGGCTCCGGCCTCACCGGCCTGCGCTCGCTCCTGCTGGACGGCGTGGCAGCGACGGAGCTCGTCGCCCGCTCGGACAGCGTCGCCGAGTTCCGTGTGCCATCCATGCGCGCCTGCGAAACCGACATGCGCGCGGTGAAGGTGTCGGCGGATGGATCGGCGCCGATCGGCGCGACCGTACGCGTGGCGCCGAGCGTTGCGCTGGCCCCGGGCGGGTCACGCGTGCTCACGGAAGACGACCTGCGCTGTCTGCGCCTCCCCGCGGCCGACGAGGACTACGTGCTGAGCGCCGCCAACCTGGCGATCCCGACGGCGGCGATGGAGTCCCAGCGGGCGCTGGTCTCCGTCCGCGTCCTGGGCACCGGCGACGCCTCCGCCTCGGCGCTCGCCTCGTCCATCGCACCCGGACCACTCGCCGCGCGCGGTGCCGGCACGCCCCTGGAGCTCGCGATGCCCCAGCTGGGGGCGCTGGCGGGAAGCTACTCGCGGGCGCCGGTACCCTTCGACCCGCGCTACGCCACGGCGGTCGCCGGGGACACGCTGCGCTTTGTGGACTGGTTCTCCGGGATGCCGCAGATCTGCCATCAGCCGGCGGAATCGGTGCCCAGCTTCCAGGCGCAGGTCGTCGCCGTCTCCGGCAAGGTCGCCGTCGTCGTCGATCTGCGGCACCCGTTGGCCGCGGCGTACCTCGACCCGGCGAAGATCGGCTGGCTGCGCGATGCGGCGGCGATGGCGGACCGGTTGCTGCTGCCGACCATGCGCTCGATCTTCGATGCCGACCACGTGCCTCCCGCCGGGGGCGGCGGCCGCTTCTACGTGCTGCTCGGCACTCTCCAGAACGCCACCGGGTTCGCCTACGACGGGCCGCTGCCCACCGTGAACGTCGCGAGCCAGGCGAGCTGCCCGCGTGCCTCCGAGATGGTGGTCAGCCTCCACAGCGCCGATCGGCTGGCGCAGCCGCAGAACCAGGGCCCGGGCTACGTGGCGGGGGTGTTCCTCCACGAGTACGCCCACAACGCCGACCTGCTCACCAGCCGCCGCGACCGCACGCAGAGCATCCTGAACGAGGGGCTGGCCACGCTCGCCATGGAGACGGCCAGCCGCATCGGCTCGGGGCAGCCGCTCGGCGCGCGGCACTCGCGCGTGGGCGGCGACGCACCGTCGACGTTCGAGGGCGCGCTCGGCATGTGGGGCACCGAGGCGGCGCTCGGGCCCTGGCAGAGCAACGGCCGCTACGGCGCGAATGCGCGCATGCTCCTCTTCCTACGAGAGCTGGCGGGCGAGGCATGGGTCGATCACGGCCGCCGGCCGACGCTGTACCAGCGCCTCATCTACGCGCCGGTCGACTGGAACGACCGCCCGGCGGTGATCGCCCACATCACCTCGGTGCTCGGCATCGGCTACACCGACCTGATCGACCGGCAGGCGCTCGCGAGCGTCACCGCCGGGCTCATCGACCCCGGCGTCGTGCACGACCTGCCGCGCTACACCTCGTGGGACCACTCCGAGCGCGCGCGTCAGTCGGGCCCGCTATCCGCGGATTTCCCCGGCCGCGCCAGCCGCCGCGCCACCGCCGAACGCAGCCTCGCGGCCGCGGACGGCGGCCACGCGGCGCTCTATCTGATGGGAGACGGGCCGCGCGGGATCTCGCTGGAGCTCGTGTCGATGGCGCCGACCGCGCGCATCGTCCGGCTGACCCGCCTGCGCTGAGCGGCTGCCCCGGCGCAGCGTGACCGCCGGATCGGCCGCCCGGCGGGCCGGGATCCACACCGCCGCGGTTGCGCAACGCCTCTATGGCGCCCGGTGCCTCTGCCCTACCAGCGCCGCCCCTCCGCCAGCAGCGCGTCGGCCGCCTCGGGCGTGAGGCCGGGGGCGAAGAGGAAGCCCTGCGCGTAGTCGCAGCGCAGCTCGCGCAGGGAGTCGAGCTGGGGGCGCGTCTCCACGCCCTCGGCCACCACGCGCACGCCCAGGTTGTGCGCCAGGGCCACGATGGCGTGCACCAGCTGCGCGCTGCGCGGGTCGTGCTCCATCCGGCTCACGAACGAGCGGTCGATCTTGAGCTCGTCCAGCTCCATGCGGTGGAGGTACGCCAGCGACGAGTAGCCGGTGCCGAAGTCGTCCATGCACAGCTGCACCCCCAGCTCCTTGAGCCGCCGCAGCGTGGTGCGCACGGGGTCCGCGTTCTCCAGGATCACCGTCTCGGTGATCTCCAGCCACACGCGCCCCGGGTCCACCGCGCAGTTGGCCACCGTGCGCGCCACGTGGTCCGCCAGGTCCGCGTCGCCGAACTGGCGGGCGGAGAGGTTGATGGAGAGGAAAGGCGTGGCGCCCGGCGCCTGCCGCTCCCACGCCGCCAGCCGCCTGCACCCCTCCTCCAGCACCCAGCGCCCCACCTGCGAGATCAGCCCCGTCTCCTCGGCCAGGGGGATGAAGAGGTCGGGGGAGATGGTGCCGCGCTCGGGATGGTCCCAGCGCAGCAGCGCCTCGAAGCCGGCCAGCCGCCCCTCCGCCAGCGCCACGATGGGCTGGTAGAGGAGGCGCAGCTCGCCGCGCTCCAGGGCGCGGCGCAGGTCCGTCTCCATCTGCAGGCGGTCGAGGGCCTCGGCGTGCATGGCGCGGTCGAACACCTCGTAGCGGTTCTTGCCCCGCGCCTTGGCCCGGCTGAGCGCCGCGTCCGCGTTGCGCAGCAGGTCCTCGGGCGTCTCGCGCGCGCCGGTGCCCAGCGCGATCCCCACGCTGGCCGTGGCGAACACCTCCTGCCCCGGCGCCAGCGAAAAGGGCATCGCCAGCGAGTCCAGCAGGCGCTCGGCCATGTGCGTGGCGTCCAGGGCGCTGCGCACGGGGTGAAGGAGCACGGTGAACTCGTCGCCGCCGAAGCGGGCCACCGTGGCGCCGGGCGGCACCGCGGCGGCCAGGCGCCGGCCGATCTCCACCAGCATGCGGTCGCCCACCACGTGGCCCATGCTGTCGTTGACCACTTTGAAGCGGTCCAGGTCCACGAAGAAGACGGCCAGCGTGGCCGCGTCGTTCCCGGTGCGCTCGGCCACGCGCTCCAGCCGGTCCATGAACAGGGCGCGGTTGGGGAGCCCCGTGAGCGCGTCGTGCAGGGCGCCGTAGGCCAGCCGCTCCTCCGCCCGCTTCCGCTCGGTGAAGTCGTGGATGATCCCCTGGAAGCCGCGCACCACCCCGTCGTGCCCGCGGCGCAGCGTGGCGCTCACCAGGCAGTGGAGCTGCACCCCGTCGCGCCGCGCCAGCCTCACCTCGAAGTCGCGCACGTACCCGTCGCGAAAGATCTCGTCGCGGAAGCGCGCGCGGTCCTGCGCGTCGATGTAAAGATCCGCCACGTTGCCGGCCAGCAGCTCCTCGCGGGAGTAGCCGAACTGCTCCACCAGCGCCTGGTTCACGGCCACGAAGCGCCCGTCCAGCGTGGTGATGTAGACGGCGTCGCGGCTCTCCTCGAACAGGGTGCGGTAGCGCTCCTCGCTGTCGCGCAGCGCCTCTTCCGCGCGCGTGCGGGCGGTGATGTCGCGGGCGAACCCCTGCACCCCGCGCACCTCGCCGTCGCGGCGGATGGCGGTCTCCACCAGCTCCAGCGCCACGGGGTGCCCGTCGCGGTGGCGGGCCACCACGCGGTAGGTGTTGGGCGCGCCGCCCGACGCCAGCGTGATGGCCGTCTGCGCATCCACCCCCGCCGGGTCCCACCCCTCGCGCGGGTGGAGCGAGCCGTAGCGCTTCCCCACCAGCTCCTCCGGCCCGTACCCCAGCACGTCCATCACCGAGGGGGAGAGCGACTCGTAGATCCCATCCACGTCATGGACGTAGAAGAACACCTGCTCGCTCCCGGCCACCATCAGCCGGTAGCGCTCCTCGCTCACGCGCAGGGCCTCGGCCGCGTGCTCGCGCTCGGTGACGTCGCGGCTCACCCCCAGCGCGCCCACGCGCACCCCGGCCGCGTCGCGCAGCGGCAGCACGACCGTCTCCGAGAGCCCCAGCCGGCCGTCGCTGCGTACGAAGCGCACCGTCCCGGTCCAGCGCCCCTCGGCGTCCAGCGCGTCCAGGATGCGCCGGTTGAGGTCCGCGGCGTCGCTGGGAGGGAGCCACAGGTCCACCGTCTGCCCCAGCACCTCGCCGCGCGTCCAGCCGTAGATGCGCTCGGCGGCGGGGTTCCAGTCGGTGATGCGCCCCACGAGATCGGTGATGACCACCGCGTCGTAGAGGTTCTCGAAGGCGAGCGCCTGCCGCGCCAGCGCCTCCTCGGCCCGCTTCCGCTCCGTGATGTCGAACGCCGTGCCCAGCGCCGCCGCCTCGCCCTGGTACTCGATGCGGCCGGCCGTGAAGTCCACCCACCGCTCCTCGCCGTCGCGCCTCACGATCTTGAAGGGGTAGCGCTCCGGCACCCGCGCGCCGCGCTGCCGGGCCATCCCGCGCTCGCGCACCAGGTCGCGGTGCTCGGGGTGAACGATCGACCAGAACTCGATGGAGAGGAGCTCCTCGCGGCTGTACCCGGTGAGCTCCACCGCCGCGGCGTTGACGTAGCGGAAGTGGGCGCCCTGGTAGATGAAGGTGGCCGCCGCGATCGTCTCGGCCAGCTCGCGGAACTGGAGGTCGCTGGCCCGCACCGCCTCGGCGTCCACGTCGAGGGCGGCCAGCTCGGCGTCCAGCGAGCGCAGCAGCGCGGCGCACTCCGGCCCCGTGGGGCCGGACGGGCCGAAGTGCTCCTCTACCAGGCGTCGGAGCAGCGGGTGCACGAGTCCTTGGGTGGGGGGATGGGGATCAGTCCGCAACGCGGAAGATAGAGCCTGCGTGCGCGGGGGAGCAAAGGTTTCCGACCCTCCTCCGC
>DASVSA010000184.1:0-4209 GCA_036388335.1 Longimicrobium sp.
CCCCCCGACCCCCTCCCCCGCGTGCGGGGGAGCGTGGGGGAGGGGGCGATTTCCCACCATCCGAGCGACCTTGTAGGGGCGCGATTCATCGCGCCCGTGCCGTCGGCGCGCGCTGAACTCCGCACGGTCCGCACATCTCCGTAGGGGCGAGGCATGCCTCGCCCGCCCTTCCGCCCGCACCGCCTGCGGCTCGCGGCCCAGGGCCCGTAGGGGCAGCCCCGTGTGGCTGCCCGTGCCCCGCGGCGCGCGACGAACCTCGCGCCCGTCCACCGAATCCCGCGTCATACGGCGGCGCGCTCCTCCGCCGCCAGCAGGTCGGCGAGGGTGCGGCGCAGCGGGATCTCCGGGGTCCAGCCGAGGGCGCGGATGCGGCCAGGGTCGCCCAGCAGCAGCGGCACGTCCACGGGGCGCACGCGGTCCGCGTCCACCTCCACGCGCACCTCGGCGCCCGAAATCACGACGAGCGCGTCCAGGGCCTCGCGCATGGACTGCGCGGAGCCGGAGCACACGTTGTAGGCGGTGCCGGGCGTGCCGGCCTCGGCCAGGCGGCGGTAGGCGCGCACCACGTCGCGCACGTCCAGCAGGTCGCGGCGCGCCTCCAGGTTGCCCACGCGCAGCACGGGCTCCGCGCGGCCGGCGCGGATGGCCGCGATCTGCCGCGCCCAGCTGGGCAGGGCGAAGCGCGGGTCCTGGCCGGGGCCCGTGTGGTTGAACGAGCGGGCCACCACCGCCTCCACCCCGCGCGACGAAGCCGCCGCCACGCACGCCATCTCCGCGGCGGCCTTGGAGGCGGCGTACGGGTTGGCGGGGCGCAGCGGCCGCTCTTCGCGGATGGGCTGCTCGGCCTCCGGCACGGCGCCGTACACCTCGGCGGAGCCGGCCAGCACCAGGCGGGTGCCGGGCGCCAGCGCCTCCAGCACGCGCAGCGTGCCGGTGGCGTTGGCGTCCCAGGTGCCCAGCGGGTCGTCGAACGAGCCGGCCACACTGGCCTGCCCCGCCAGGTGGAAGACGGCGTCGGGACGCGCCTCGCCCACCGCGGCGGCCAGCGACGCGGCGGAAGTCACGTCCAGCGCCAGCCAGCGCGCGCCCGCCGGATCACCGGCCGGGGGCGCGCCGTTCAGCGAGCCCGCGAAAACCTCCACACCGTCCGCCACGAGCGAGCGGACGAGGTGCCCGCCCACGAACCCGGCCGCACCGGTGACCAGCGCCCTCACTCAGCCCGCCCGGCGAGGTCCGGCGGCCACGCGCTCCAGGTCCGCGTCCACCATCATCCTCACCAGCTGCCCGAAGTCCACCTCGGGGCTCCAACCCAGCTCCGCGCGGGCCCGGGCGGGATCGCCGATCAGCAGGTCCACCTCGGCCGGGCGCACGAAGCGCTCGTCCAGCACCACGTGCTCGCGCCAGTCCAGCCCCGCGTGCTCGAAGGCGGCGGCCACCAGGTCCTGCACGGACTGCGTCTCGCCCGTGGCCACCACGTAGTCGCGCGGCTCGTCCTGCTGGAGCATCAGCCACATCGCCTTCACGTAGTCGCCCGCGAACCCCCAGTCGCGCCGGGAGTCCAGGTTGCCCAGGTGCAGCTTGTCGGCCAGGCCGTGCTTGATGCGCGCGGCCCCGTCGGTCACCTTGCGCGTGACGAACTCCAGCCCGCGCCGCGGCGACTCGTGGTTGAACAGGATGCCGCTGACGGCGAAGATCCCGTAGCTCTCGCGGTAGTTGACGGTGGCCCAGTGCCCGTACACCTTGGCCACACCGTACGGCGAGCGCGGGTAGAAGGGGGTGCTCTCCACCTGCGGCACCTCCTGCACCTTGCCGAACATCTCCGACGAAGACGCCTGGTAGAAGCGGATCTTCCGGTTGAAGATGCGGATCGCCTCCAGCATCCTCGTCACGCCCAGCGCGGTTACGTCGCCGGTGAGCACCGGCTGCGTCCACGACGTCTGCACGAACGACTGGGCGGCGAGGTTGTACACCTCGTCGGGGTTCGACTGCTCGAGCGCGTAGTACAGCGAGTTCTGGTCGGTGAGGTCGCCCGAGAGCATCTCCACCCGGTCCTGGATGTGCTGGATGCGCTCGAAGGTGACCGTGGAGCTGCGGCGCACCAGGCCGTACACCCTGTATCCCTTCTCCAGGAGGAGCTCCGCCAGATAGGAGCCGTCCTGCCCGGTGATGCCCGTGATGAGAGCGGTCTTCATAGACTCGGTCGCTGGAAGCCGATGGGCGCTGGAAGGCCCAAGGGAAGCCGCAAACTTAGCCCCGCTCCCGGCGGGGTGTCAATGCGAGACGAGCGCCCGGGCGCTTGACCGCGGGCGTTTTCACGTATAGATTCCCTGGCTTGTGTCACTACTGGATATACGTAAATATCAGGAGACTCCGATGGCTTTCTGCGCCGTCTGCGGGAAGGGCCCGCGCAGCGGGAACAACGTCAGCCACGCGAACAACAAGACGAAGCGCGTGTGGCGGCCGAACCTCCAGCCCGCTCGCATCGTGACGGAGACTGGCAACAAGCGCGTGCGTGTCTGCACCGCCTGCATCTCCGCTGGCAAGATCCGCAAAGCGGGCTGAGCCTGACCCGATCCAAAAAGATTTCGGCCGCGCATCCAGTACACGGGTGCGCGGCCGAAATCTTTTACATCACACAGAGACACAGAGGCACAGAGACGACTTCATCTCTGTGCCTCTGTGTGAGCCCTTTCGTTATCCGCGATCCACCAGCTCGATCAGCGCCGTCTCGGCACCGTCGCCCTGGCGGAAGCCCGTCTTGAGCACGCGGGTGTAGCCACCGTTGCGCTCCGCGAAGCGGGGCCCGATCTGCTTGAACAGCAGCGTGAGCACCTCGCGGTCCTGGATCTGCCGGCCGGCCAGGCGGATGGCGTGAAGGTCGCCCTTGCGCGCCAGCGTGATCAGCCGCTCCGCGAACGGACGCAGCTCCTTGGCCTTGGCGGTCGTGGTCTGGATGCGGCCGTGGCGGAACAGGCTCGTGGCCATGTTGCGCAGCGTCGCCGTACGGTGCTCGGCGGTACGCCCGAGCTGCCGCCCCTTGCTTCCGTGTCTCATGTCACCTCATCCTTGCTCGGTGCCGCCGTCGCCGGCCCGGTTCGTTTCGTTGATGTCGCCGGGGAGGTCGCGAACGATCCACATCAGCGTGCCGTCTTCGCCCTGGTCGAGCTCCTGGCCAAAGCGCAGCCCGTGCCCGGCCAGGAAGTCGCTGATCTCCTGGAGCGACTTCTTGCCGAAGTTGTCGATGGAGAGCATCTGCTGCTCGCTGCGCTGCACCAGGTCCTTGACCGTGTGGATGTTCTCCTTCTGCAGCGAGTTGCGGCTGCGCACGGAGAGCTCCGTAAGGTCTTCGATCGGGCGGTTGAGCAGCTCCTGCAGCTTCCCCGGAACCGGGGAGCGCCCGGCCGGGACCGCCGCGCCGGCACCCGCGCCGTCGCCCCAGCTGCGGTCCATGCGCCACTCGGGGGTGCCGCCGGCCAGGAAGGCCAGGTGCTCGATGGCGAGGCGCGCCGCGTACTGCACCGCGCTCCGCACGTCGATCGCCCCGTTGGTCTCCACCTCCAGCACCAGCCGGTCGAAGTCGGTGCGCTGCCCCACGCGGGTCTCCTCGACCACGAAGTTGGCGCGCGTCACCGGGTTGTACACCGCGTCCACCCGCACCAGGTCGGCCGGCATCCCCCGCGGAATGGGGTGAAGCTCGGCCAGCACGAAGCCACGCCCCTTGTTCACGTACAGCTCGATCCGCAGGTCGCGGTCGTCCTGCAGCTCAAGGATGTGGTGGTCCAGGTTGATCACCTCCACCGACGGATGCGGGGTGATGGCTCGCGCCGTCACCGCGCCGCCCTGCGTGGCACGCAGCTCCAGAACCGCCTCCTCCACGTCCTCGTCCATGCGCAGGACCAGCGACTTGAGGTTGCGGATCACCTGGTGCACGTCCTCCACCACGCCGCCGAGGGTCTGGTGCTCGTGCAGCACGCCGTCCGCACGGAACGCCCAGACGGCGGCGCCACGCAGGCTGGACAGCAGGATGCGGCGCATGGTGTTGCCGAGCGTGTGGCCGAAGCCCCGCTCCAGCGGCCGAAGAACGATCTGCCCTGTCCGCGGCTGCTCCGGCAGTCCCGGCATCTGAAGGCCGGTAAGATCGAGTTCCACTATATCCCTCCGGGATAAGTTCGGGATGCACAAGACGGATCGAGCGGCGAGGGCCCGTCC
>DASVSA010000185.1:0-5289 GCA_036388335.1 Longimicrobium sp.
TGCAGGTAGCCGATGTGCGGGATGCAGCGCACCACGGTCTCGCCGTCCAGCTCCAGCACCAGGCGCAGCACGCCGTGAGTGGCGGGGTGCTGGGGCCCGATGTTGATGAGCATGTGCTCGCCCGCGATGTCCTCCTCCACCTGCGCGGTGCCGCCCGCGGTGGGGACGATGGGCGCGTGCACGAGCGAGCCCCCGGCCGCCAGCTCGGGGTTGCGGGTGACGTTGTAGATGACTCTGCGCAGCTTGCTCGACATCAGCCCCCTCCTCCCATGCCGCCGAACTGGCCCTGCTGCTCCGCGGCGTCTGCGCCGTTGAACGGGTCGGGCACCGTCTGGCCCAGTACGTGTGCGATCTCCAGCTCCGCCGGCGAGTAGTGGTCCTCGGTGCGCAGGCTGAGCGCGCGCCGCGTCTGCTCGGCGCGGGTGAAGCGCCCCCGCAGCGGGAAGTCCTTTCGCAGCGGGTGCCCTTCGGCGTAGTTGTAGGGCATCAGTATGCGCCGCAGGTCCGGGTGCCCCTGGAAGACGATGCCGAACATGTCGTACACCTCGCGCTCCAGCCAGTCGGCCGCGCGCCACAGGTAGTAGACCGACTGGATCTCCAGCCCGTCCAGCGGCAGCTCGGCCTTCACGCGCAGGTTCAGCTTGTTCTCGATGGACCAGAGCTGGTAGACCACCTGCAGCATCCTCCCGCCGCCGTAATCCACCGCGGTGAGGTCCTGCAGGAAGTCGTAGCGGTGCCCCGGCTCGTCGCGCAGGAACTGGAGGATCTCCAGGCTGCGGTCGGGCAGCACGTAGACGATGTGCTCGTCGCCGCTCACCAGCTCGTGGCGCAGCACCGCGTCGCCGAAGCGCTCGCGGAGCGCGTCGACCGACGGGTGCGGCGGAAGGTCGCCGGCCTGCGGGGGCGCCCCGACCCCGCCCGCGTCCGACGGGCGCGGCCCGGCGTCGAGCCCTTCGAGGCCTTTCTTGAATGCGTCGTTCATAACGTCAGTGCCTAGTGCTCAGTGCCTAGTGCTCAGTGCCTAGTGCCCAGTGCCGCAGTTACCAGGCACTAGGCACTTGGCACTCGGCACTGTTTTAAGGCCTTCTGTCCTGCACCCGCACCACCGCGCCCGTCGACATCAGGCCGCCGGGGCGGTTCTGGTTGGTCGAGTTGCCGAACTGCACGGTGAGGTTGTTCACCACCTCGTCCGGCAGGTAGCTGGCGCCCTCGGGGAGCTGGTCCACCGCGTTCCACTGGTCCTGCGAGGTGGGCGACGACTGGCGGATCTTCTCCTGGATCATCAGGATCCCGTACATCAGCCCCTCGGGCCGCGGCGGGCAGCCGGGGACGTACACGTCCACCGGGATGATGGTGTCGATCCCCTGCACCATGCTGTACACGTCGAACACGCCGCCCGTGGAGGCGCAGGCGCCCATCGAGATCGCCCACTTGGGGCTCGGCATCTGCTCCCAGATCTTGCGGAGCACGGGCGCCATCTTGTACGAAACCCGCCCCGCGCAGATCAGCAGGTCCGCCTGCCGGGGCGAGAAGCTCATGCGCTCCATCCCGAAGCGGGCCAGGTCGTAGCGCGTGGCGGCCGTGGCCATCATCTCGATGGCGCAGCAGGCGGTGCCGAACGGCATCGGCCAGATGGAGTTCTCGCGCGCCCAGTTGACTACCGTGTCCAGCCGCGTGGTGAGGAACGACGGCGCGCCGGAGAAGATCCCCCCCTCGGGGGCCGGCTGAACCGCGTCCTCAGGCTTCACGATGGGCAGCGGATTGGTATTCTCGTTCAGTCCCATTCCAGCGCTCCCTTCTTCCACTCGTAAACGAGCCCCACCGTAAGGATGAAGATGAAGATCATCGCGGAGGCGAAGCCCCCCCACCCCAGCGGCCGCAGCGACACGGCCCAGGGGAGGAGAAAGACGGTTTCCACGTCGAAGACGATGAACAGGATCGCCACCATGTAGAACTTCACCGAAAAGCGCTCGCGCGTGCCGCCCAGCGGGTCCATCCCGCTCTCGTACGGGGCCGACTTCACCTTGGTCCTGCCGCCGGGGCTCAGGACCGTGGAGAGGATGACCATGCCGATCGCCTGGGCTACCGAAAGAGCCAGCATCACCAGGGCGGGAAGGTACGAGCGAAGCATATCGGCGTGCGCCTCGTGGGGCGGTAGTTTGTGAAATCCTTCACTTGTGTGGAGCCGCGCCAATGTACGGCGGCGCCGCGCCACGGTCAAGCGAAGCCGGGCCTTTTCCCCCTTGCCGCGCGGGGGGGGCGCGGCCTAGCTTGGCGCCCCTGTCCACCCATCTCCGCCGGAGCCCCCGATACCCCCGATTTCGGAGGTTGTTCGGGGCCTGCGGACGCAACATCGGTTCCCCACCCGCCACACGCGCCCGATGAGCCTCAAATCTGACCGCTGGATCCGCCAGATGGCCCGCGAGCACGCGATGATCGAGCCATTCGAGGACGCGCAGGTGCGCAAGGGAACCATCTCGTACGGAGTCTCCTCGTACGGCTACGACATGCGCGTGGCGCGCGAGTTCAAGATCTTCACCAACGTCAACAACGCCATCGTCGACCCCAAGAACTTCGACGACCGCTCGTTCGTGAACTTCGAGGGCGACGTCTGCATCGTCCCACCCAACTCGTTCGCCCTCGCCCGCTCCGTCGAGTATTTCCGCATCCCGCGCAACGTTCTCACACTTTGTGTCGGAAAAAGCACCTATGCACGTTGCGGCATAATTACCAATGTAACTCCTTTCGAGCCAGAATGGGAGGGATTCGTCACGCTGGAGATCTCCAACACCACGCCCCTTCCGGCGCGCATCTACGCCAACGAGGGGATCGCGCAGGTGATCTTCTTCGAGTCCGACGAGCCGTGCGAGGTCAGCTACGCGGACCGGAAGGGGAAGTACCAGGGGCAGGTGGGCGTGACTGTGCCGAGGCTGTAGACAGCGGGCTCACACAGAGGCACAGAGACATAGAGAAGAGATGACCCTACAGAACCTTCCGGTTACGCCCCACCAGCTCGACGCGATCCGCGAGGTCGTGAACATCGGCGCGGGGCACGCGGCCACCAACCTGTCGCAGCTCACGGGGCTCACCGTGATGATCTCCGTTCCGCGCATCCAGTGGGTGTCCGGGCCGGCGCCGGTGGACTCGCTCCCCGGTGTGGGGGAGCTCGTCCTGATCACCGTGCCTATCGTGGGCGTCACGGAGGCTGGGGGCGAGGAGGCGGCGCTGATCCTGGCCAAGGAGACGGCGCTGCGCATGGTGGCGCTGATGATGAGGCGCGACCCCTCGCGCCATACCGAGATCGGGGCGCTGGAGCAGTCGGCGCTCAACGAGATGGGGAACATCGTGTGCGCGGCCTACGTGGGCGTGCTGGGCACCTTCCTGGACCGCGGCGTGATGATCGGCACGCCCGTGCTCACCGCCGGCGACCGCGCGACGGTGGGGCGCGCGGCGGTGGAGGGGCTCCTGATCGAGACCGACTTCACCTTCCTGGACTCCACCTTCGAGGGAGTGTTCGTGCTCAGCCACACCGACGCCTCCTTCGTCTCGCTCCTGCGGGCGCTGGGCTTCAAGGACGTCGCGGAGCCGGCCTGACCGTGGGCCCCTTCTCCGCCGCGGCGCGCGCAGGCCACTGGAAGGCGCTCGCGGGCGAGACGTGGGACCTGCTGGTGATCGGCGGCGGGATCACGGGCGCGGGCATCGCGCGCGACGCCGCCGGACGCGGGCTGCGCGTGGCGCTGGTGGAGGCGGGCGACCTGGCCCACGGCACCAGCAGCCGCTCGTCGCGCCTGATCCACGGCGGGCTGCGCTACCTGGAGACCTTCGACTTCCGCCTGGTGTTCGAGGCCAGCGCGGAGCGGCGGCGCCTGCTGGCGCTGGCCCCGCACCTGGTGCATCCCCTCCCCTTCCTCTTCCCCGTCTTCCGCAAAGGCCCCGTCGGCCGCCGCAAGCTGCAGGCGGGGATGTGGCTTTACGACGGCCTCTCCCTCTTCCGCAACATCGCGCGCCACCGCATGCTCTCGCGCAGGGCGGTGGCCGAAGCCGAGCCCGCGCTGCGCACCGAGGACGTGGTGGGCGCGGCGCTCTACTACGACGCGTCGGTGGATGACGCGCGGCTGTCCCTGGCCAACGCGCGCGGCGCGCACGAGGCCGGCGCCGCCGTGGTGCCTCACGCGGCCGTCGTGGGCTTCCTGCGCGACGGGGCCAGGGTGTCGGGCGCCCGGGTGCAGGACCGGCTGGGCGGCGCCGTGGCGGAGGTGAGGGCGCGGGTGGTGCTCAACGCCACCGGCCCGTGGAGCGACGTGGTGCGCCGCCTGGCCGACCCGCGCGCCAAGCCGCGCCTGCGCCCCACCAAGGGCGTGCACATCATGGTACCGCGCGAGCGCCTGCAGAACCGCAACGCCATCACCTTCCGCTCGCCCATCGACGGGCGGGTGATGTTCGTGCTCCCCTGGGGCGACTTCAGCTACGTGGGCACCACCGACACGGACTACCACGGCGCCCCCGGCGACGTGCGCGCCGACGAGGCGGACGTGAAGTACCTGCTGGACTCCGCCAACTCCATATTCCCCGGCGCGAAGCTGACCGGCGGCGACGTGGTCAGCACCTGGGCCGGGCTCCGGCCGCTGCTGGCCCCGCCGGACACGGAGGGCGGGCGCAGCGAGAGCGCCACCTCGCGCGAGCACGAGATCTGGACGGACCGCACCGGGCTGCTGAACGTGGCGGGCGGGAAGCTCACCACCTACCGCGTGATGGCCGCCGAGGCCGCCGACGCCGCGGCCCTCATCCTCCGCGAGCGCCACGGGGTGGAGAGCCGCGAGTCCGGCACCGCCGACCTCCCCCTCCCCGCCGCCCCGCGCGAGCCGTGGGACGACTTCGCCACCCGCATCCGCGCCGCCGCCGCCGAGGTGGGGCTGGACGAGGACGCCGCCACCCACCTCGCCCGCTACTACGGCGACGAGGCCAGCGCCGTCATCGACGACGTGCGCCGCGACCCTTCGCTCGGCACCCGCCTGGTCGCTTCCCTCCCCTACCTGCGCGCCGAGATCACCTGGGCCGTGCGCCACGAGATGACGCTCACGCTGGAGGACCTCCTGGTGAGGCGGATGCACGTCTTCTACGAGGCGCGCGACGGCGGTCTGGACGTGGCGCGCGAGGTGGCGGAGCGCATGGCCGCCGAGCCCGGCATCGGCTGGAGCGAGGGGGAGGTGGAGCGCCAGGTGGAGCGCTACCGGGCGGCCGTCGCGGCGAGCCGCAACTTCTAGCTCGCACAGAGACACGGAGGCACGG
>DASVSA010000186.1:0-14774 GCA_036388335.1 Longimicrobium sp.
CCGTTGGTGTTCTGCCGGCCGGCGCGGGCGCGAGCCCCGCTCAGCAGGATCCCGTTCCCCGACTCGTCGCCCAGCGGCAGGCGCAGGTGGGTGCGGTAGTAGTTCGTGTTGATGGCGAAGTCCAGCGTGTTGTACGGGTTCAGCACGAAGTTGGCGCGCACCGACCGGCGGCCGTTGAAGCTGTTGTGGAACACCCCTTCCTCACGGTCGAGGTCGCCGCCCACGTAGAACGAGTACTTGTCGCCGCCGCCCCGCACGGATGCCGAGTAGCGCGAAAGGTCGCCGGTGCGCAGCGCGTTCGGGTCCGTCCGCAGCAGGTCGCTCGTGATCACGCTGCCGGCCGTCTGGCCCTGGCACCCGGGGTACACGGGGGCGTTGGTGAGGGCGTTCATCGAGTCGACGCGCGCCTGCGTGCAGGTGGTGTAGGACACCGGCGTCGCCACCGCCCAGTCGGTACGTCCCTGCTCCGCGCGGGCCGACCAGCGCAGCCCCTGCGAGCCGCGGGTGCCCCGCTTGGTGATGATCTGGATCACGCCGCCGGCCGCTTCCGCGCCGTACAGCGTGGCGGCCGCGGGGCCCTTGATCACCTCGATCGACTCGATGTCGTTGGGCGAGAGCCCGTTGAGGCCGGAGGTCACCTGCCCGCTGAAGGAGGTGGCGCCGCCGCCGGACGGGTTGAAGTTCCCCAGGCTCTCGATGTTGTACCGCACGCCGTCCACGTACACCACCGGCTGGTTGCCGATGAACGAGCCGGCGCCGCGGATGCGGATCTCGGACGAAGTCCCCGGCACGCCGGAGTTGGTGAGGATCTGCACGCCCGGGCTGCGGGCCTGCAGAACCTCGGTCACGTTGACGACGCTCGTCTTCTGAGTGACGTCGGCCACGTCGATCTGCGTCACCGCGTTGCCGACCGAGCGGCGCGCCACGGCGCCGGGCGTGCCGGTCACCACCAGCGCGTCCAGGCTAAGGGCCTGCTCGGCGAGCACGAAGTCGGCGCGCACGGTCGCGCCCGCCGCCACGGTCACGCTGCGCGTGGCCGAGGTGCGCCCGATCTGCGAAGCCGTAAGCCTCACGTTGCCGGGAGCGATCCCGGTGAGCGTGTACTCGCCCGAGGGTCCGGTCACGGTGCCCTGGGTGGTTCCGGCGACCGACACGCGGGCTCCGGAAAGCGGCTGTTCGGCACCCGACGAGACCACGCGGCCCCGAACGGTGCCGGTCTCCTGCGCGGCGAGCGACGGCGCGGCGGCGCAGAGCAGCCCCACGACCGCGGCTCCCCTGAGCCAGCCCTTCCAAACGGTGGGAAAGCCCATCACATCCTCCTGAAGCGGTGAATCTTGTGGTTATTGAAAATGACGAGGGCGAGTCGTTGATCGATGTGAGAGATCCTCCTGCGGGTGCGGGTTTACCCCAGCCGCGAGCCGTGGGGTAGGCAGGTCGTGTGAAGACGGGTGGGCGCTGCGGAAGGGTTCGGCGGGACGTCGCGGGCCGTGAAGCCGGCACCGCCCCGGGTCAGCGGTCGAATGAACCGCCAGTACGACGGCTACGGACAAATGCGTTCATTTGATCGGAATCGAAAGAATACACGATGGACGAACCGATCACAAGATGAAAGTTGCTCATCCGTATCCCTACCGTTTCAAGCGGGCCACCGGACGCACTTCAGGGTGCACACGCTGTGGCCGCAGCGGACTGCCGGGAACCCGTGAGCATCCCGCCGGACGTGCCGAGTCCTGCAAGCCAGCGGTTCACCCAGGACCCAGGACTTTGCGTTTCGAATCACAGCCTGCGCGTGGAACGGTGCCACGAACGCACGACGGAGGCACGGAGAAGATCCTCCGTGCCTCCGTCATGGGTGACCCGCTCGTGGTGCGCTACAGCTTCCAGATCCGATCCGCGTAGTCGCGCACCGAACGGTCGCTGCTGAAGAAGCCGCAGCGCGCCACGTTCAGGATCGCCATCCGCGTCCAGCGTTCCGGGTCCTGGAAGGCCAGGTCCACCTCGTCCTGCGCGGCCAGGTACGCGTCGAAGTCGGCCAGCACCATGTACTCGTCGTGGTGAAGCAGGCTGTCCACCAGCGGCCGGAAGCGCCCCGGCTCCTCGGGCGACAGGGCGCCGCTGGCCACGAACTCCAGCACGCGGCGCAGGCGGGGGCTCGCCTCGTACACGGCGCGCGGGTTGTAGCCGGCGGCCTTGCGCCTCCCCACCTCGTCGGCGGTGAGGCCGAAGATGAAGATGTTGTCGCGCCCCACCGCCTCCGCGATCTCCACGTTGGCGCCGTCCAGCGTGCCGATGGTGAGCGCGCCGTTCAGGGCGAACTTCATGTTCCCCGTGCCCGACGCCTCGAAGCCGGCCGTGGAGATCTGCTCCGAGAGGTCGCTGCCGGGGAAGATGCTCTCGGCCAGCGACACCCGGTAGTCGGGAATGAAGGCCACCTGCAGCACCTTGCCCACCCGCTTGTCCGCGTTCACCTGCTCGGCCAGCGCGGTGATGAGCTGGATGATGAGCTTCGCCGTCCAGTAGGTGGGCGCCGCCTTGCCGCCAAAGAGCACCGCGCGCGGCACCGCGTCCGGCGTGTCCTCGTCGCGCAGCTGGAGGAACTGGTCCACGACGCGCAGCGCGTTGAGTAGCTGGCGCTTGTACTCGTGCATCCGCTTGACGTGCACGTCCATCAGCGCGTGCGGGTCGATGCGGATGCCCGCCTCGTCCTGCACCAGCTGCGCGAGGCGCTGGCGGTTGCGCGACTTGGCCGCCCGCCACCGCCCGCGGAAGTCCGCGTCGTCGGCGAAGGGTTCCAGCGCGGACAGCTTCGGCAGGTCGGTGATCCACTGCTCGCCGATGGCCTCGGTGATCAGCGCCGACTGCGCCGGGTTGGCCTTGCGCAGCCAGCGCCGCTGCGTGATCCCGTTGGTAACCGAGGTGAAGCGCTTCGGCCACAGCTCGGCGAAGTCGCGGAAGATGCGCTCCTGCAGGATCTGCGTGTGCAGCTCGGCCACGCCGTTCACCGTGTGGCTCCCCACGATGGCCAGGTGGGCCATCTTCACCACGCCGCCGGAGATGATCGCCATCCGCTCCTCGCGCCCCGCGTCGGCGGGGAACGCCTCGCGCACGCGGGCCCGGAAGCGCCGGTCGATCTCGCGCACGATCTCCAGGTGCCGCGGCAGCAGGCGCCCGAACAGGTCCTCGCTCCACGTCTCCAGCGCCTCGGGGAGCACCGTGTGGTTGGTGTACGCGAAGGTCTGGCGCGCGATGTCGAACGACAGGTCCCACTCCATCCCGTGCTCGTCCATCAGCAGCCGCATCAGCTCCGGGATGGCGACGGCGGGGTGCGTGTCGTTGAGCTGAACCTGCACCTTCTCCGTGAAGTCGGTGAAGGTGCGCCGCTCGCTCCGGTAGCGCCGGATGATGTCCTGAAGCGTCGCCGACACGAAGAAGTACTGCTGCTTCAGCCGCAGCTCCTTCCCCTGCCCCGTGTCGTCGGGCGGGTACAGCACCTTGGAGATGGTCTCCGTCTGCGTCTTGGCTTCCACCGCGGCGATGTAGTTGCCGCGGATGAAGTCCTCCAGGTCGAACTCCTCGGTGGCCTTGGCGGCCCACAGGCGCAGCGTGTTCACCGTCCCGTTCTGGTAGCCCGGGATGGGGGTGTCGTACGCCATCGCCAGCACGTCCTGGGTGTCCACCCAGCGGAAGTGCACGCGCCCCTCCGCGTCCTTCTCGCCCACCACGCGCCCGTAGAACTTCACGGGGTAGGTGCGGTCGGGCCGGGCGATCTCCCACGGGTTGTCGTCGCGCAGCCAGTTGTCGGGCTTCTCCACCTGCCGGCCGCCGGTGATGGCCTGCTTGAAGATCCCGTGCTGGTAGCGGATGCCGTAGCCGTAGCCTGGCAGGGCAAGCGTGGCCATGGAGTCCAGGTAGCAGGCGGCCAGGCGCCCCAGGCCGCCGTTCCCCAGCCCGGCGTCCGGCTCCACCTCTTCCAGGTCCTCGATGCGGTAGCCCACCTCGCTGAGCGCCTCGCCGGCGGCGCCCTCCAGCCCCAGGTTGAGGAGCGCGTTCCCAAAGGTGCGCCCCATCAGGAACTCGAGCGAGAGATAGTAGACGCGCTTGGCGTTCTCGCGCTGGTAGCGGGCCTGCGTGTCGGCCCAGTGGCCGGCCATGCGGTCGCGCAGCGCCCACGCGGCGCTCATGTACACGTCGCGCTCGGTAGCCGAGGCGCGGTCGCGGGCCAGCGTATATTTGATGTGGTCGTCGATGGCGCGCTTCAGCGCCTCGACGCGGGTCGTCCTGCGCCCCGCGTCCACGACCGTGGCTTCAGACATGGCTTTATGGAAGACTGAGAGGAGTTGATGCTGCCCCGGCAAAGCTAGATCACGCCACCCATCGGCGGAAGCCCCGCTCCCCGGATGGTACCCATCAACGCAGCCGCCGTTTCATGCCTCACACAGAGACACGGAGGCACAGAGACGAATTCATCTCCGTGTCTCTGTGCCTCTGTGTGAGATTGCTGTCGCCGCGCGGGCCGAGTACGTTGCACGCATGACGATTCCCAGACACTCCATCGCGCTCCTCCTCGCCCTCGCCGCCTGCGCGCCCGCGGGGCCCGCGCCCGCCGCCGCGCCGCGGCTGGAGGCGGAGGTGAGGTCGATCATTCGGCGCGCCGCGGGGGACACGGCCGAGGTGTCGGTGGCGTTCCGCGACCTGCAGACGGGCGACTCGCTGCTGATCGACGCGCGCAAGCCGATGCACGCGGCCAGCACCATGAAGGTGCCGGTGATGCTGGAGCTCTTCCGCCGCGCGGACGCGGGCGAGCTGCGGATGGACGAGGCGGTGCCGGTGAGGAACGAGTTCCGCAGCATCGCCGACGGGAGCAGCTACGCGCTGAGCCGCGGGGACGACAGCGACACCACGCTCTACGGCCGAGTTGGGCAGAGCGTGCCCCTGCGCGAGCTGCTGGAGCGGATGATCACCCGCTCCAGCAACCTGGCCACCAACCTCCTCATCGCCCGCGCGGACCCCGCCCGCATCGCCACCACCCTGGGCGGGCTGGGCGCGGGGGAGATCCGCGTGCTGCGCGGCGTGGAAGACGGCCCCGCCTACGCCGCGGGGATGAACAACTCGGCCACCGCCTACGGGCTGATGCGCCTGATGGAGGCCATCGCCGCCGGCCGCGCGGCGTCGCCCGCCTCCACGCGCGAGATGCTGGCGGTGCTTGGGCGGCAGGAGTTCAGGGAGATGATCCCCGCCGGGTTGCCGGCCGGGGTGCGCTCCGCCAACAAGACGGGGAACATCACCCGCATCGCGCACGACGCGGCGGTGGTGTTCCCCGAGGGACGCAGGCCGTACGTGCTGGTGGTGCTCACCCGCGGCTTTGTCGACGCGGACGTCGCCGCGGCAACCGGGCGCGACATCTCCCGCGCCGTGTACCAGGCCGCCACGCGCCGCTAGCTCACTCCAGCGGGCGCACGGCCTCGATGCGCTCGCCCTCGCGCACGCGGGCGCGTCCGCTGTTCATCGACCGCCGCTCCTCGCGGCCCCCGTCGGCCAGGGCCACCTCCAGCACCACGTGCGCGGAGCGGGTGAGCGCGGGGTTCCAGGTGGCGGTTCGCCCCTCGTCGGAGAGGCGCGCGGGGATCGGCTCGGTCATCGTGTGCCGGGGGTCGGATGGACGGCGAAGCGTGCAAAAGCTAGATTCCGGGGGCACTCTGCACCACGCGGGGTGCCCCCGACACGTTTCGAGGACGACCATGGCCGAGATTTCCTGCGTCCGCTGCGGACAGACCAAGCCGGCGCTTCCGTTCGCGCCGTTCAACAACGACTTCGGCAAGCGCATCCAGGCCGAGATCTGCCAGGAGTGCTGGGCGCAGTGGCTGAAGCACCAGACGATGCTCATCAACCACTACGGCCTCAACCTGCGCGACCCCGACGCCCGCAAGCTGCTGCTGGAGAACACCGACAAGTTCCTCTTTTCCGGCGACGCCGAGCAGGTGGACACGACCAAGCAGGGCACCATCCAGTGGTAGCAGGTGTCACACGGAGCACGGAGGCACGGAGATCAGTACTTCTCTGTGCCTCCGTGTCTCCGTGTGAGACCAAGCACCGCGTCCACCAGCGGCGCCGGGTCGAAGCGCACCGGGTCGGTGGCGGGGAGGCCCGTCTCGTCTTCGGCGCGGGAGATGGCGTCGCGGGCCTCGGCGTCCGAGAGGTCCCAGGTGTTGAGCGACACGGCGATCACGCGCGACGGCTTCAGCGGGGCCACCGTCGCCTCGCACAGCCGGATGGTGTCGGAGAGCGAGGGGAGCTTCATCCACGAGTACGCGCCGTTGCCGCCGTACGGCGAGGTGCGCGACGGGAGGCCGCACAGGATCATGGCGTCGGGAAGGGTGCCGTGAAGCAGCCCCATGGTGACGCCCGAGTAGCCGGGATGCACCAGCGACCCCTGCCCCTCCACCAGCACGATGTCGTTCCCCTCCGCCGCCTGCAGCACCAGCCGCTCCGCCGCCCCGGCGATGAAGTCCGCCACCACCGCGTCCACCGCGATCCCCCACCCCTCGATCAGGATCCCCGTCTGGCCTGTCGCCGCGAAGCCCACGCGCGTGCCACGGGCCCGCAGCGCGTCGCGCACCTGAAGCGCGGCCGTCATCTTCCCGATGTTGCAGTCGGTCCCCACCGTGAGCACGGTCAGCGCGTCCACGTCGCGGGCGCGCCCATGCGAGACGGGGAGGTCGGCGGGCGGCCTGCGCAGGTCGTGGATCTGTACCCCGGCACGCCCGGCGAGCGACGCAAGCTCAGGGTCGTCGCCCAGGTGGAAGTGGAGTCCGCTCACCAGGTCGAGCCCCGCCGCCATCGCCGCGGCGAGCACGGCCCGCCACGCCGCGGGAAGCTGACCGCCCTGCGGCGCGATCCCCACCAGGAGCGCCGTGGGCCCGCCGCGCAGCCCCTCCTCCAGCGTCCCCACCACCGGGATCGCCCCGCCGAAGCCGAGCACGTCCTGAACCGTGCGCCCCGCCTGCGCCGAGTCGAGCACCGCCAGCACCCGTTCCGGCAGATAGCGGATCGCGCTGTTGGCGGTCTTGCTGGTGAGCGGGCCGAAGTGTCCTTCGGCGAGGATGAGGTAGCGGTGGGTAGCGAGCGTTTCGGGCATGGAGACGAAGTGCGTGAGTGCGTGAGTGCGTGAGTGCGTGAGGGCTGCAACCGGGTACGGCGGTGCTCGGGAATGCGCGGCGGTTAACGCACTTACGCACTAACGCACTCACGCACTTCCGTTCATCTCGGCGCGGCCCCCGCCTCTTCCAGGATGGCCGGGATGCTGATGGCGCCCGCCGGCACCCGCATCACCGATTCGGGGAGGCGGACCTCGGCGGGGGCGTCGCGGACGAAGCGGCGGAAGCCCTTTCCTTCGAGGAGGCGGTGCACGTAGATGCGGCGGATGATGACCATCAGCGTGGCCAGCACGGGGACGGCCACCAGCAGGCCGATCATCCCCAGCAGCTCGGCCATGATGAGCACGCTCAGGATGGAGAGCACCGGGGGGAGGTGCACCCGGCGCTCCATGATGAGCGGGTGGATGAAGTTGGCCTCCACCAGGTGGATCAGCACCCCCAGCAGCACCACCAGGAAGGCCCGCCCCAGCCCGCCCGAGCCCAGCACGAAGAGCGCGGGGAGCAGGGTGGAGACCAGCGTTCCGAAGAACGGGATCATCACCACCACCCCGGTGAACACTCCGAACGCCAGCGCGTACGGCACGTCCAGCAGCAGCAGGCCTACGTAGGTGAGCGCGCCCAGGAAGAACATCGCGAGGATCTGCCCGCCGATCCACGCGCGCATCGTCTGCCCCAGGTCCGAGAGGATGTCGCGCACCAGCTCGCGGTGCACGGGCGGGGTCATCAGGATGATCCCCTCGCGGTACACCTCGGGGCGCAGCGCCATGTAGATCCCCATCACCAGCACGCTGATGGCCTCGATCAGCACGTGCAGCCCGCCCAGCAGGTAGGGCACCAGCCCCGCGAAGTACCCGCCCGCGCTGGACATCAGCGACGAGATCTGGTGCTGGAGCTCGGCCTGGGGGAGCGCGGCGGCCAGGATCGGGTAGCGGCTCACGAACTGGCTGAGCCCGTTCACTCCCTGCGAGACGAGCTGCGGCAGCGCCGTGAGCAGCTCCTGCGTCTGCTGGAGCACCGGCGGCACCACCAGCCACACGATCCCGGTGAAGACGATCCCCGTGAAGAGCAGCCCCAGCGGGAGCCCCAGCGCCGGCCGGATGCGGAAGCGCTCCTCCAGCAGCTCGGAGATGGCGTGCAGGTACACGCCGAAGAGCGCCGCCAGGAACACCAGCAGCAGCACCTCCGCCACGCTGTACACGAAGAGCAGCAGGAGCACCGCGAACACCGCGGCCGTCAGCACGGCGTAGGGCGAGCGCTCGGTTGTGCCGACCCGGCGTTCCTGGGAGGTCATGAGGGACTGCGCTTGGGGACCGTGGCCGCACGCGGCGGTACCTCCCGCAAGCTAGCCCGCGCCGCGGGGTACGGCAATCTCACACGGAGGCACAGAGACGCAGAGAGAAAACGCTCCCCGCGGTTGCCGTCGGGCCGGCACCGCATGCACCTTGAAGAGACCCAGCCGCCGACCTGCAGAGGGTGCAACCCGATGACCGACCGAGACCGCCCGTTCCGGGACGAGGACGAGACGCTGCTCTGGGACCCGGAGGCGGCACGCCGCGCCGCCGAGCCGCCACCGCCCCCACCCGCGAAGCCGGCCCGGGGGCGCCGCTGGCTGCGGGTGGCGAAGTGGGTGCTGGGGATACTGGCCGCGTACTACGTGTTCTGCGTGCTGCTGCTGGTGGTGTACCGCTTCGCCGGGCCGCCCACCACGGGCGTGCGCGTCGAGCGGCGCATCCAGGCCTGGGCCGCGGGGCGGGAGTACGAGGTGAAGCGCGTGCCCGTCGCGCTCAGCGACCTCCCGCGTCACGTGCCCCGCGCCGTGGTGGCCGCCGAGGACGGGAACTTCTGGAACCACCGGGGCTTCGACTTCGGCGCGATGATGGACGCGCAGCGCGAGGCCGTGGGCGGCGTGCGGATCCGGGGGGCGTCCACCATCACCCAGCAGCTCATGAAGAACCTCTTCGGCTGCACCTGCCGCAACCCGGTCCGCAAGGTGTACGACCTCGCGCTCACCCCCGCGGCCGAGCTGATTTTGGGGAAGAACCGCATCCTGGAGCTCTACCTCAACAACGTGGAGTGGGGCGAGGGAGTGTGGGGCATCGGCGCGGCGGCCGAGGAGCACTACGACGTGAGCGCGCGCCGCCTCACCCGCACGCAGGCCGCGGGGCTCGCCGCGCTCCTCCCCAACCCGCGCGAGCGCACCCCCGGCAACACGGGCGAGTACCGGCGCGACATCCTGCGGCGGATGAACTTCCGGGGCTGGTAGAATCCCACACAGAGGCACGGAGGCACGGAGAAGAGCTTCATCTCCGTGCCTCCGTTTTTTCGTCAGCCTCCCGCCGCTTCGATCCTGGCGCGGCGTGGGAAGAGGGCCAGCAGGCGCGGGCGGCGTATGCGCTCCCGCTGCTCGCGCGTGGCCAGCACGCGCCAGCCGGGCTCGCGGCGGGTGGCGCGCAGCCACTGGTCGGCGAAGCTGTGGAGGCGGACGACGCGCCATCCGCGCCCGGAGCGCCAGACGACGTGGTGGCGGCCGGTCGCTTCGACCAGGCCGAACGCTGCCTGCTCCGCCTCGAAGAGGGCGGAGTAGCGGTGCTTCGAGAACACGGGGATCTTGCCTTCGGAAGTGAAGCGGGAGGGGATGCGGGAGAGGCCCGCGGAGGGAAATCTGTGGCCCTTTCGGCGCCCAGCGCAAGGGCCTCGATGCACGCCGCGAAGGTGCATCGAAGCCCGGTAGCAGCTCACCCCGCGTCAGCCGATCGCCGGCTCCACGGCCACCGCGGCGCCCGTGCGGGAACGATGCGGTTCCGGCCACCTTCCAGACGATCAGCGCCGGCCGCGGAGCGCCACTGCCTGGCGGATCACATCGTCCGGCGCGTAGTTGTCGAAGCGGATGCGTCCCCTTGCGTCGAGCACGAAGTAGCGCGGGGTCGCACGGTTGTCGAAGCCGCGCGCGGCGTCTCCGTCCGTGTCCAGAAACACCGGGAAGGAGTAGCCCGCGTCTCGCAGGTACTGCCGGAGAGGGGCGGGCGACGGCTCGTCGGTGATGGCGAGCACACGGACGCCGCGGGTGCGCAGCTCACCCGCTACCCGGTCCAGCAGCTTGAGCTGCGCCACCGACGGCGGGCACTCGCGGGACCAGAAGGCGACCAGCGTCGGGCCGTCGCCTGCGGTGCGGAACCGGGATCTCCGTCCCTCCAGGTCGGTGAGGTGCACCTCGCCTCGCACGCCGCGGCTCTCGGAGTGGGACCACACGTACGCGTCCAGCGCCTCCCTCCCCTCCCCCACCATCGCCGGCCAGCGGAGCGCGGCGAAGTGCCGCCCGGTCCGCGCCCGCACGGAATCCGTGAACGTCGCGGGGGTGGAGGGGTCCGCGGCGACGCGCGCGAGGAGCGGGAGCGCCCCGGCCGTGTCGCCGAGCGCCAGCCTGGTGTCGGCGATGGTGCGGAAGATCTCCAGGTTCCACCCCGCCTCCACCGCGTGCGACAGGGTATCGAGGGCGGACGCCGTGTGCCCGGCGGCGAGCAGCGAGCGCCCGAGCTGGCCCAGGAAGTACGCCCGCGCCCGGCCGCGCATCACCCTGTGGTCCGCGCGGGTGTGGCCAAGGGGGCGGCTCTCGTTCGCATCCGCCTCCAGGCGCCGGATCTGCCGGCGCAGCCGGACGGCGGCCTCCGCGCGCAGCGAGGGGATCTCCGAAAGCGTGCGCGCCACGAACGGGTCCCAGGAGGGCTCCGTCCGCTCCAGGCGCTCGGCCCAGCGCAGGACCGCCGCCGGGTCGCCGGCCGCGCGCGCCGTCACGACCCCGGCGAACGCGAGGCCGGTCACGGCACCTCCCCCCTCGCTCCACAGGCGCTCGAGCTCGGCGAGAGTGGCGCGCGGATCGCCGCGATGCCGCTCCCTCGCACGCTCCACGCGCGCGCCGATGGCGTACGGGTGGGCGGGCGCCTCGGCGATCAGGCGGCCGACCCAGCGCTCGACGCCGACGCTGTCGTCCAGCATGGACGCGAGGTTCGCGAGGTTCAGCATCTCTTCCGGCGCGACTCCGCCGGCGCTCAGGCGGGCGGCCTCCAGTGCGCGGAAGCGCTGGCGATAGGCGGCGGTCAGGCTGTCGCCGCGCACCTGGTCCAGCATCTCCCGCTCCCGCGCGTAGCGCGCCAGCCAGCTCCGCGTGCTGTCGGGGTAGAGGCGCGCCATCTCGCGGGCGGTCTCCAGCGCGAGCCCGGAGTCCCACTCGCCGCGGTGCTCCGCCTTGCGGTCGAGGGCGGCCAGCAGCGGCTTCCCGCCGGCCCCGTGCACCACCACCTCCCACTCGGACGGGTTGTAGTCCACGCGATCGCCCCGCTCGTCTTCCACCGCCAGCGCCGCGTAGGCCACCGAGTCGGGGAGCCGGAAGACGCCGCGGTAGATCGCGCCGCGCGCGGAAGCCAGCTCCGCGACCACGGTGTGCGTCGCGCCCGTGCGCTCGGTGGAGCTGCCGAAGAGGCGCGCGCGCAGCACCAGCCGCTTCTCTCCCGCCAGCTTGCCGGCGGCGCGGTACTCCACCCGCACCTCCTGCCCCGCGCGCGGCGCCGCGGGTGAGAGCAGCAGGGTGCTCCCCTCCGCCGCCAGCTCCGGGGTATGCCGTACCGCCATGACCGCTCCCGCCGCCAGCACCACGACGGCGGCAGCCGCAGCGGCGCGCATCGCCATGCGCGGGGCGCGCGCGGTGGGCACCGGAAGAATCCGGCGCTCCCCGGCCGCGCGCAGCTCGCGCACGCGGCCCAGGGTGCACCCGCCCAGAGCGGGCACGGGAGCGTCGCGGAGCGCGTCGCCGATGGATGCCCACGCCTGCACCTCTTCGCCGCACGCGGGGCACTCGGCCAGGTGGGCCGCCACCCGGCGGCGCCGGAAGCTTCCGAGCTCGCCGTCCAGGTACCGGCTGAGCGTCGCGGAAGTGGGATGCCTCTTCATGATGTCCTCGTGAGTCGCTGCCGCATCTCTTCGCGCGCCCGGTGGAGGCGCACCTTTGAAGCACCCACGCGGATCCCGAGCGCTTCCGCGATCTCCTGGTGCGAGTAGCCTTCGATCTCGCGCAGGACGATCACCGCCCGCAGCGAGTCGGGAAGGAGGTCGAGTGCGCGCTGGATGTCGATCGCCTCGATGGCGCCATCGGCCGAGCATGCCGCTGCCTTCCCGGCGGCCCCCTCGATTGGCACCTCATGCCTGCGGCGGCGCCAGCGGAGCCGGTTGAGCGACATCCGGGTGGCGACCGTCCGAATCCATGCGCCCATCCGGCCCCGCTCCTCGTAGCCCCGGATCGCCTCCGGCAGCCCCACGAACAGGTCCTGCACCACGTCCTCCGCATCCGGCGCCGAGCCGGTGAGGCGGTACGCGATGCGGTAGACGTCCGCCGCGTGCAGGTCGTAGAGCTCGCGAAGGCGATCGCCGGTACCGGGGTCGGTCACGCGGGGAGTGGATGGAGGGGAGGTGAGGCTGGACATGGCATCCGGCTCGGGAGGTGTGGGTCTCTCATGCAAAGAGCACCGCCCGCCCCGGAAAGGTTACATCTTCCGGGACGGGCGGTGTGCGGTTGACGGAACGCCGGGAGCTCAGAGCTCGATGCGCACCCCCGCGTTGACCACGCGCCCGTCCAGTGGCGCCCACACGTCCGTCGTCCAGCGGCCCTCGCGCGAGCGCGCCGGGAGCACGAGCGGATCGTACCGCGTCTGCCGCACGTCCAGCAGGTTCTCCAGGTTCACGAACGCGCGCACCTTCCCGATGCGCCGCTCCGCCAGGAAGCCGACGATGGTGTACGGGCGGCTGCGGTCGCGATAGGGATTCTCCTCCAGCGACTGCCGGCCGGTGTGGTAGAGCTCCAGGCCCACCCGCCCCACGCCCACCGCCTCCCACATCCCCACCGCGCCGATCGCGTGGCGCGGCGTCAGCGGCACCTCGCGCCGCCCCGCGCCCTCGGGGTCGTCCTCGCGCGAGCGCAGCCAGGTGTGGGTCGCGGTCAGGTGGAAGGGCTCGCGGGTCCAGCGCGCGAGGAGCTCCGTCCCCCATGTGCGCGTGGGGCCGGACGCGTTCGCGAGCTGCAGGAACCCCGGGCGGGCCGCGCTCTCGCGAAGCTGCAGCGCGTTCTCGGTGCGCGAGCCGAAGAGCGTCCCGTTCAGCTCCCAGGCGCCCAGCGTGCGACCCACGTCGAGCGAAGCCGTCCGCGCACGCTCCGCCTCCAGCCCCTCCAGCGGCAGCACGCGGGTGAGCCCGATCGCCTCCGTCTCCTCGGTGAAGGGCGTGGGAGCGAAGTACCCCGTCGCCGCCGCCGCGCGCACCGTCCACCCGGCGGGGCGCAGGAGCAGGGCGAGTCGCGGGTTGATGAAGGTGCCGTACTCGCTGTGCCGGTCCACGCGCCCCGCCAGGGAGAGCGTCGCCCACTCCGTCGGCGCCCACTCCTCCTGCGCGAAGAGGGATGGAGTGACGTACGTGTAGTCGAACCCCGCCACGTCGTCCGCGCGGTACCGCTCCGCCTGCAACGCCGTGCCCAGCACCCAGTTGTGCCCCCCGCCGCTCCCCGAGAACGTGGCCTCGGCGAACCCGGTCGAGTGAAGGTCGTCCTCCACGGTCGCACCGAACCCGTGCTCGTGCCGCTGCGCCGTCCCCGAGGCGCGGATCGCGAGCAGGCGGTCGCCGCCCAGTAGGAAGCGGCCCAGCGCGCCCACGTCGCCGCGGCGCGTGCCCAGCGTCTCGGGATACTCGCCCGTGGCGACGCGTCCGCCCCCCTCGCGCTCCTCCGCCGTGAGCCCCGCGGTGATGAACACCGAGCGCCCCGCATCATCCCCCCAGAACAGCCGGGGACGCACGACGGCGCGGCGGTACCCGGCGATGTCCGTCCAGCGGTCGTCGTCCACGTCCGCCGCGGACTGCCGGTGAGCGCCGGCCAGCAGCGTGTATCCCCACCGCCCGCCGAGCGGCCCCGAAGCGAAGCCCACCGCGTCGCTCCCGTTGCGCGTCGTCTGGTTGAGGAGGAGCTCCGCCTGCGCCTCTTCGCCCGGCCGCCGGGAGACGAGGTTCACCACCCCGCCCAGCGCCGCCGAGCCATAGAGCGCCGACGCCGCGCCCTTGATGACCTCCACCTGCCCCAGGTCCATCGGCGGGATCTGCAGCAGCCCGAGCGCGCCCGACTGCCCGCCGTACAGCGGCAGCCCGTCGGACAGGATCTGCGTGTACCGCCCGCGCAGCCCCTGCACGCGCACGTTCGCGCCGCCCAGCGAGGGGCTGGTCGTCTGCACGCGCAGCCCCGACGTCTCGTTGAGCATCATCGAGATGTCGCCGGGCGTCATCATCATCTTCTCCTCCACCTCCTCCCGCGCCAGCACCTCCACCCGCGTCGGCTCGTCCTCGATGCGCTGCCCCGTGCGCGTGGAGGCCACGACGATCTCCTCCAGCTCCTCCGCCTCCTCCTCCAGCTCGACGGTGACCGTCGTATCCGCCCCGCTCAGGACAACACTCAGCGTCGCCGGCGCGAACCCGATCTTCCTCACCGCGATCGTGCGCGCCCCCGCCCCCAGCCGCAGCACCGCGCCGCCGGCGGCATCCGTCCGCGCCGCCACCGTGCCGGACCGCACCTCGGCCGCCGCCACCGGCGCA
>DASVSA010000187.1:0-6155 GCA_036388335.1 Longimicrobium sp.
CGAGGTCCAGGTCGTACAGGTAGCTGTTCGTGACCAGCTTGTCCGAGTCGAAGCCCTCGGCCTCCGGCAGGTTCTGCGGGAGGTACGCGCCGTGAAGGCGCAGGCCCAGCGACGGCGTGAACCAGAACTGCGCGATGCCGCCGAAGATCCCCGAGAAGCCGGGAGCCCAGCCCTCTTCCTCGCCACCCTGCTCCGGCGTGGTGAACCAGTCGGTGGTGTAGGCACCACCGCCGTAGATCCCCAGGTCGAACTGGCTGGCGCGGCGCGTTCCCATCATGTCCTGCGCCTGCGTGGAACCGGCGGTACCGGCCACGAGCAGGGCAGCCGCCACAGCGGACGTTGCCAAACGTTTCATCGAATTTCTCCTCAACGGATGTCGTACTAGCTTCCCCCTCGTGGGAAGCTGAAACTTCGCAGGCGAGGCTATACAAGATCGGTGCCACTCAAGCCCCACCCATTGCATCCGGGTTTGCCCTGGACCCCAACACATTGCACCCGCGCGGATTAGGCCGAACGCAGCAGCCACCTGCCACGAACCCTCTATGTCCCCCTGCAATGTCACCATGCGAAACGAAACGACACAGGTGCGTGTTGGATGAGACACATGCGCGCGTTTCGCAACCCGCCACGCCAGATTCCATGCACCACGTGGATTTCTGCTTCCTTTGCGCCACCACGGCCCCGCCTCCCCCGCTCCGGGCCGCGTACGCGTGCGTGGCGAACGGACACGGTGCCCGCGCCGGAGCTGTAAACGAGGGGAGGGGCGCCCCGTGCGGGACGCCCCTCCTTTCGAGCTCCGGTCAGGCCGCCGCGATCAGCCGCGGACGCCGCCGGTCTTGACTTCCGTCTGGTACGGCTGGAACTCGCAGCCAGGACGTACGGGCACGTAGATCACGTCGGGCCGCGTCTGGCCGGCCTCGGCGAACACCGGCACACCCTGGAAGTCGCCCACGCGGGTGACTTCGTTCACGCCGAGCACGCGCGGCAGGCCGTACTTGACGAAGCGGCGGTTCTGGAACATCACCGGCTCGTTGTTGATGAACCACGTGGCGTTGGCCGCGTACTGCGCGCCCGTCGGGAAGGCGGTCGCGAACGGCTGGCCGTTCACCGTCGTGTCACCCGCGGTCGGGTTGTACTGGCCCGTGACCGTGGTCAGGTTGCCATCCTGCAGCACGCAGATCTGGATGTCCGTCATGGCCGGCGGAGCCGGCGGAATCACTTCGGCCGGCGGCGGCGGAAGCACGACCGGCGGCGGCGGCGTCTCGATCACCGGCGGCGGCGGCAGGATGTCGCCGAACATCGCCTTCAGCCCCAGCACCGCGCGCGGCGTGAAGGTGAACTTGTCCTCGCCCGGCCCGTTCTGCCGCACGTGCGCCGGCGAGTCGTAGCCGTGCACCGCCAGCTCGCCGAAGAGCGAGACCGGCCCGAGCGGGAAGAAGTCGGCACCCACGCCGACCACGCCCATGCCCGTGGACGCGAACTCGGGGCTCGTGCTGACGCACACGCCGCTGGCGGCCCAACGAGCCTGCGGGATGCAAGCGATCGCGTCGCTGTCATCCACGCCCGGCGTCATGTAGTCGCCGATGTCCGCCGTGTAGCCGCCGCCGCCCAGGAAGAAGTACACCGACGGCATGAAGCCCGGCGCCTGGGAGAAGAAGGGGCGGAACACGAGGTCCAGGTCGTACAGGTAGCTGTTCGTGACCAGCTTGTCCGAGTCGAAGCCCTCGGCCTCCGGCAGGTTCTGCGGGAGGTACGCGCCGTGAAGGCGCAGGCCCAGCGACGGCGTGAACCAGAACTGCGCGATCGCGCCGAAGATGCTCGAGACGCCCGGAGACCAGCCCTCTTCCTCGCCACCGCTCTCAGGCGTGGTGAACCAGTCGGTGGTGTAAGCCCCACCGCCGTAGATCCCCAGGTCGAACTGGCTGGCGCGGCGCGTTCCCATCATGTCCTGCGCCTGCGCCTCCACACCCATCCCCGCCATCACAGCCGCAGCCGCTAGAGCGGATGTCAACTTACGTTTCATCGCGTCCTCTCCGAACCAGGTGGCGATCTCCTCCCGGGCCCTCGCCCGCGGCGGATCTTCCACAAAATCGACCTTTCCCCATCTCCACCACCCCGCCCGTACCACCGCGCGCCCCTGCGCGCCCCGTCACCCGCCGGCCTTGATCGAGAGGGTTCCGGCACCTCCTTGGGCTAGGGGTTCACCGTTGCGAAGCCCGACAGCACAGCCCCCAGCACTCCGCCGTACACCATGTGGCCGAGCACCACCACGGCCGGCGTGGATCTCCCCCACTGCAGCCCGAGCTGCCCCGGATGCGGGATGCGGCCCTTGCGCACGCAACGGCTCGCCCTTCCCAGGAAGGGGAGCGCGGCCACCGTGAGCACGCCGTGCACCGCACCCACCACCACCCCCGCGTCCCACCCGGCGCCGCCCAGGACGCGCATCAGCATCCCGTAGACCGCAGCCAGCACGGTCACCCCGAGCACCAGGTAGATCGCCAGCCCCACCGTCTCCGTGACCGGCACCCGCGGCTCGTCGTGGAACAGGCAGCCGAGCAGGCTGGTGGGGCTGAACAGGGTAAGGTTGAAGGTTCGGAACAGCCAGAAGACGCACGCCGCCAGCACGCTCGCCACGAAACCGGACCAGATGGTAGCGCTCCAGCTCACCCCGTCCCCTCCCCGTTCGCGCCTTCGTTAGCCCCCAGGAGTCGGCGCCGGACCCATGCAGGTGCCGTGCCTTCGACCACACAGCCCACCTCCGGCAATGGCCGGATCCCGCGCCCTTCCCGGCGTGCGCTACGCGGTCGGCAGCGGCGTCTCGGCGGGCGCGTCGCCCCGGCCGGTGCGCGCGGGGGCCAGCGGCGGCAGCGTGTCGTCGGCCACGGTGCGCAGCGCGCGGTTGAACACCACGTCCGAGTAGCCTTCCGGCACGGCCATGATCTCCAGGTACAGGTCCACGGCCTCGTGGAGCGGCACCTCGTCCGACAGGGCGCGCGCAAAGATCAGGGCGTTCTCCACGTGCGTGTTGAAGAGCGAGTCTTCGGCGCGCGCGGTGGCCAGGTTGATCCGGTCGCGGAGCTTGTCGTGCACGCGCCCGCGGATGCGGCGGCGCACGCGGCCGAAGATGGCGTCGAAGCGCCCCCCGGGCCCCTCTTCAGCGGCGGCGCGCGCGTCCTCGCGGTCCGACGCGTCGTCTTCCATCAGCTCCACGCGCGGCTCTTCCGTCTCGTGGAGGCCGCCCCGGTGCCCGATGGAGGCCAGCGCGCGGCTCCCCACGTTGCGGGCCTGCTCCGGCGAGAGCCGCAGGATGCGCGCGTAGATGTCGAGCGCGGAGTCGAAGGCGATCTCGGGCGAGACGAGGTCTACGAGGGCGAGCACGTGGCGGACATGCGTCGCGAGCAGCCGCTCCTGGCAGACGGCCGTGGTAAGGTCGATCTGCCGCTGCAGGGCACGCGTCGTGTTGCGATTCAGGGCCACTTGCGCTTCTCCGGACTGTTCCGTGTTTGCGATGGTCGTCGGCGCCGCGGTGAGCAAGTTCCATTCCCCGGGCTAGACTCACACAGAGACACAGAGGCACAGAGATGAATTCATCTCTGTGGCTCTGTGTCTCTGTGTGAGGCTTATGTTTTTACTGCTTCGGGGCCGGAGTCGCCGGAGCCGGAGTCGCGGGGGCCGGTGTGGCCGGGCGGGCGCCGGGGAGGGCGGCCGGGGCCGTGGCCGGTGCCGTGGGTGCCGATCCCTGCAGCTCGCGGCGCAGGACCGACCCGCCGCGCTCGGGGCGCGAGGAGAGGATCGAGAGCGCGAACGCCAGGCCCACGAAGAGCCCGCCCGTCCACCAGGTCATCTTGGTGAGGAGCGTGGCGGCCTGCCGGGTGCCGAAGAGAGTGTCGGAGCCGCCGGCGGGCCCTCCCATCGACGCGAGCCCGCCCCCCTTCCCGGACTGCAGGAGCACGGTGGGGATCAGGACGATGGAGTCGAGGATCAGCAGGATCAGCAGGAACGTGAACACGGAGAGCTCTGGCAGGGGTGACAACTCTGGCAGTAAACGTCCTAAGTTAGGCCATTGGCCGCGCTTGTCAACCCGCCGCGCAGATCGCGGCGAAGCCGCGGGGGTCCACGGAGGCCCCTCCCACGAGCACTCCGTCCACCTCCGGCTGCGCAAGAAGCTCCCGCGCGTTCTCCGGCTTCACGCTCCCGCCGTACAGGATCGGGATGGCGCGGGCGACCTCCGGCCCGTGCGACGAGGCCAGGCGCGCCCTCACCGCGCGATGCATGGCGTCCGCGTCCGCGGGGGTGGCCGTCTCGCCGGTGCCGATGGCCCACACCGGCTCGTACGCCACCAGCAGGCGCGCGGCCTCCTCCCGCGTGAGCGTGCCCAGCACGAGGACGAGCTGGGCATCCACCACCGCCTCGGCGCGGCCGGCGCGCCGCTCGTCGATCGTCTCGCCCACGCAGAGCACGGGCACGAGCCCGCCGTCCAGCACCGCGCGGACCTTGCGCACCGTCTGCGGCACCGTCTCGCCGAAGACGTGGCGCCGCTCGCTGTGCCCCACCAGCACGTACTCCGCGCCGGCGTCGGCGGCCATGGGCACGGAGAGCTCGCCCGTGAAGGCGCCGCTCTCCTCCCAGTACACGTTCTGCACCCCCAGCCTCACGTCCGCGCGCCCGCCCAGGGCGGCGCGCGCGGCGGCCAGCGACACCGCGGGGGGGAAGAAGAGCACGGTGGCGTCGTCGCGCGCGGGGTGGCGCACGAGGAAGTCATCGAAGAAGCGGGCCGTATCCGACGGCCCCACGTTCATCTTCCAGTTGCCGGCCAGCACCGGCGTGCGCGGCGCGGTCACCGGGCCGCCTCGCGGTCGGAGAGCGCCGCCACGCCCGGGAGCTCGCGCCCCTCCAGGAACTCCAGCGACGCCCCGCCGCCGGTGGAGACGTGCGAGATGCGGTCGTCCAGCCCCATCTCGGTGACCGCCGCGGCCGAGTCGCCGCCGCCCACCACGGTGGTCGCGCCCGCGTCGGTGGCGTCGGCGACGGCCTCCGCCACGCCGCGCGTGCCCGCCGCGAAGGCGGGAACCTCGAAGACGCCCATCGGCCCGTTCCACAGCACGGTGCGGGCGGCCCTCACCACGCGGCCGTATGCCTCCACCGTGCGCGGCCCCACGTCCGCCACCATGCGGTCGGCGGGGATGGCCTCACGGCCCACCGTCGCCACTTCGCCGCCCGCCTCCAGCCGGTCGGTCACCACGCAGTCGGTGGGGAGGAGGAGCTTGTCGCCGGCCTCGGACAGGAGCTCGCGGGCGAGGTCCACGCGGTCCTCCTCCACCAGCGAGGTGCCGGTGGCGAGCCCCATCGCGCGGAAGAAGGTGTTGGCCATCGCCCCGCCGATCACCAGGTGGTCCACCTTGGGGAGCAGGGCGCGGATGACGTCGATCTTGCCGGAGATCTTGGCGCCGCCGATGATGGCCACGAAGGGCCGCTCCGGCGACTCCACCACGCCGCCCAGGAACTCCAGCTCGCGCGCCATCAGCAGCCCCGCCACGGCCGGCTTCCCCTGCGCCCTCATCACCCGCGCGATCCCGGCGGTGGAGGCGTGGGCGCGGTGGGCGGCCCCGAAGGCGTCGTTGACGTAGACGTCGCCCAGCGCCGCCATCTCCTCCGAGAGCGCGGAGTCGTTCTTCTCCTCGCCCGCCAGGTAGCGCGTGTTCTCCAGCAGCACCACCTCGCCGTTCTGCAGCATCGACACGGCGCCGTGCGCCTCGCGCCCCGTGGTATCGGGAACGAACCGCACGCTGCGCCCCTCCATCAGCTCCGCCAGCCGCTCCCCCGCGGGCCGCAGCGACATCTCGGGCACCGGCTTCCCCTTGGGGCGCCCGAAGTGAGCGAGGAGCACCACCCGCGCCCCCTGCTGCAGCAGCGCGTCCAGGGTGGGAAGCGTGGCGCGGATGCGCGTGTCGTCGGTGATCTGCCCCGCGTCGTCCAGCGGGACGTTGTAATCCACCCGGACGACTACGCGGTGCCCCTGGAGCTCGTCGCCGCGCAGGTCGGCGATGGTTTTTTTGTTCATGCGACCGAGTGTGAGGGGGAGTGCGCAAGTGCGTGAGTGCGTGAGTGCGCTCGTGCGGTTCCTCACGCACTGACGCACTCACGCACTCACGCAC
>DASVSA010000188.1:0-4624 GCA_036388335.1 Longimicrobium sp.
CAAGCACTTCAACGTCCTGCTGGTGGACCTGCGCGGCCACGGCGAGTCGCGCGAGCCGCTCCACCTGTGGGGGAAGAACGAAGACTACACCTTCGAGGTCGTCTCGCGCGAGATCCTGGAGGTGATGGACCACCTGGAGATCCCCTCCGCGCACTTCGTGGGGATCTCGCTGGGGTGCATCCTCATCCGCCAGCTGGCGGAGATGGCGCCGGACCGGGTGCGCTCCATGGTGCTGGGCGGGGCCGTCACGCGGCTGGACCTGCGCGGCCACGGCGAGTCGCGCGAGCCGCTCCACCTGTGGCGCCAGCACGAGGACTACACCTTCGAGGCCATCTCGCTGGAGATCCTGGAGGTGATGGACCACCTGGAGATCGCCTCCGCTCACTTCGTGGGGATCTCGCTGGGGTGCATCGTCATCCGCCAGCTGGCGGACATGGCGCCGGAGCGGGTGCGCGCCATGGTGCTGGGCGGGGCCGTAACGCGCCTCGACCTGCGCTCGCGCGTGCTGGTGCACGCCGGCGACTGGGTGAAGCGCCTCGTCCCCTTCATGTGGCTGTACCGCCTCTTCGCGTGGATCATCATGCCCCGGCGGCGCCACCGCGAGAGCCGGTCGCTCTTCGTGCGTGAGGCCCGCAAGCTGGCGCAGAAGGAGTTCCTCCGCTGGTGGCGGCTCACCCTGGAGGTCACGCCCCTGCTGCGGCTGTTCGAGGAGCGCGAGATCCCCATCCCCACGCTGTACCTGATGGGGGACGAGGACCACATGTTCCTGCCGCCCGTGCGCCGCATCGCGCAAAAGCACCGCGAGTTCACCACGCTCACGGTGATGGAAGACAGCGGGCACGTGGTGAACGTGGACCAGGCCAACCTGTTCAACCGCCTCGCCATCGGCTTCCTGCGCGGGCTGCAGCCCAGCCCCGCGTGAAGCACCGGGCCGTCTTCCTGGCGCTCCTCCTTGCCGCGGCGTGTGGCCGCGGCGACGAGGAGCGTCCGTCTTCGCGGGCCTCGCTGCTGGCGGCGGGAGACATCTCGTCGTGCTGGTGGCGCGCCGACGGGGCCACCGGCCTGCTGCTGGACCGGCTGGACGGCGTCATCGCCCCGCTGGGAGACCTCGTGTACCAGAGCGGCACCGAGGCGCAGTACAGGGACTGCTACGGTCCCACCTGGGGGCGCCACATCCGCCGCACCCGCCCCGCCATCGGCAACCACGACCGCCGCACCGAGAAGGGCGGCCCCTACTTCCGCTACTTCGGCGCGCGCGCGGGGAAGCCGGGGGAGGGGTGGTACGGCTACGAGCTGGACGGGTGGCACGTGGTGGTGCTGAATTCCGAGACGGACATCGAGCCGGGCTCTCCGCAGCTGCGCTGGCTGGAGAGGGAGCTGCGCGCCCATCCCACCCGCTGCACGCTGGCCTACATGCACCGCCCGCGCTTCAGCAGCGGCGACCACGGCGGCAGCAGCAAGGTGGGCGACGCCTGGCGGGTGCTGTACGAGAACGGCGTGGACGTGGTGCTGGCCGGCCACGACCACCTGTACGAGCGCTTCCCCCCGCTGACGCCCGACGGCGAGCGGGACCCGGAGCGCGGCATCGTCTCCTTCGTGGTGGGCACCGGGGGAGCGCCGCTCTACAACTACGGCGAGCTGGACCCCCGCTCGGTCATCCGCCAGAACACCGCCCACGGCGTCCTCGCCCTCCGCTTCAAGCCGGACGGCTACGAGTGGGAGTTCGTGACCGTCCCCGGCGAAGACTTCGAGGACCGTGGCTCGGGCCGCTGCCACTGACGAAAAGGCACAGAGATGAAGTCATCTCCGTGCCTCCGTGTCTCTGTGTGAGCCCGCCGTTTACCTGTCGGCGCGCGTCCAGATCAGCACCACCCCGCACACCGAGCCGGTCATGTTGTACTCGGCCGGGATGGTTCCCAGGCCGGCGTACGCCTCGATCGCCTCTACCTCGCTGGGGTTGACGAAATCGGACGGGTCCACGCGGCCCCCCTCGGTGAACATCTTGACGCCGTCCAGGTAGATGAGCGGCGAACAGAACCCGCGGGTGGTCACCAGCATCGGCTCGCCCTTTGAATTCGAGGTGACGGCGAAGCCACGCACCTGGCGGAAGATGTCGATGGTCTTGACCGCCGCGCGGGCTTCCACCTCCCTGCGGTCCATGAAGGCGCCGTGCCCGAGGTGCTGCCGGTGGTAGAAGCCGTTGTTGAGCAACGCCGTCTTCCGCCCCCACGAAGTCACCCGCACGCCCTCGATCTCCGCGGCCTGCGGGCGGAGCTCCACGTCTACCAGCACGTCCTCGCTCCCGAACTCCACCACGGTCTGCTCGGGCGCGTAGCCGATGCGGTGGATGGAGACCATGCGGCGCCCGGCCGGGATGTTGCGCACCTGGGCACTGCCGTCGGCCCTGGTGTACACCGCCGGGCCTCCGCCCGACACCTGCACGCGGGCGTCGGAGACGGGGCGGCCGTTCTCTTCCTCCACCACCATCAGGTCCAGGGTGGGTCGGGCCCGCTGCTGCGCGGCGGCGGGCAGGCCGAGGAGGAGGAGCGCGGCGACCGCGGGGAGCAGGCGGAGCAGAGCGGATGGAGACATGGTCGCACCGGGGAGGTGGAGGGCAGACGCACGTGGGGCGGCTTCGCGATGACTGCAACCCCTGCTCCACGGGCTCCGGAAACGCCAAGTGTTTTCGCGCGTTCGCGTTGCGCGCGGCGGATGCAACCCGGGGCGCCGCCGGGTGTATCCGGAAGTGGACGGATGCGTCACGGCCGATGGACAACGTTTCGGCGCCCGGCGGGGCGCCCTCGCTCTGAGGCGATCGCATGGACTCGCTCGACCGCATGGTCATCAAGATCGGCACGCTGGCGCTGCTGGTGTGCGCCGTGGGCCTGCTGGGGGTGGAGAACCCCCGGCTGCGGAAGGGCGGCCCCCCGCCCCTCCACGTGCCGCTGCGCCGTCCGCCGCCCTGCGTTCCGGGCGCCGCCCCCGCGCCGCCCCCGCCGCTCACCGCGCTGCGGGGCGACCCGGGCCGCATCGTTCCCGTCCCCAGCCCCTGCGCGCCGCCCGCCAGCGAAGAGGACGCCGCCGCCGCCCTCCGCCGCCTGCGCGCCGACCTGTCGCGCATCCAGGTGCTGCGCGAAGCCGCGGCGGGGAAAGCGCCCCGGTGAGCCACTCCGCGGAGCTCCGCGCGCGCTTCGGCGAGATCGACATCTACCTCTTCGACCAGCTTCTGAAGGGTCGCTTCGACGCCGTGAGCACGGTGCTGGACGCGGGATGCGGCTCCGGCCGCAACCTCGTCTTCTTCTTCCGCAACGGCTTCGAGGTCTACGCCGCCGACCGCGAAGCGGGCGCGGTGGAGCGTGTGCGCGCCCTGGCAGCGCAGCTCGCCCCGCAGGCCCCGCCGGAGCGCATCCGCCATGCCGCGGTGGAGGAGCTGCCCTTCGGCGACGCTGCCATGGACGCGGTGCTGAGCAGTGCCGTGCTGCACTTCGCCGACGACGAGGGGCACTTCGAAGCGATGCTGCGGGAGATGTGGCGCGTGCTGCGGCCGGGCGGGATCTTCGTGGCGCGGCTGGCGTCGCGCATCGGGGTGGAGCGGTGGGTGGAGCCGCTCCGCGGTCGCCGCCACCGCCTGCCCGACGGCTCCGAGCGCTTCCTGGTGGACGAGCACTTCCTGGCCGCCCACGCCGGCCGCCTGGGCGCCGTCCCCCTGGACCCGCTCAAGACCACCATCGTGCAGGAGCTGCGCGCCATGACCACCTGGGTGCTGCGCAAGCCGCGATGAACAACGGGGCTCACACAGAGGGACGGAGGCATGGAGATAACTTCATCTCCGTGCCTGCGTGTACAGGAGGACGATGTCGCGAGCTTTCGTGAAGGAGGATGACGGGCACGCGGTGCCGGGGCACTTCGGGCTCCCGCTGCGCGACGATCCGCGGTTCGACGCGGCGGCGGCGCGGGCGCTGCTGGAGGCGGCGCGCGACGCCAACACCCCCAGCGCCGAGGCGGCCACCGGATATCGCTGGGGCGAGCCGAGGCTCCACCGCCACGTAGAGCGCCTGCTGCGCGAGGCCGAGGCGCTCCCGGAGGAGGAGCAGGATCTGCGCTACATCCGTGTCGCGCGGCGCTTCCTGGGCCCGGCGAGCTGATCACAGGAGAGACACAGAGGCACGGAGATGAAGTCGTCTCCGTGCCTCTGTGTCTCTGTGCGAGCTAACGCTCTTCGCCCAGCGACCGCAGGTGCTCGATCCCCTCGGTGAGGATGTGGACGCGCGGGCCGTGCGGGGGCTCCAGCCGGCCGCCGCCGCCGCGGCGCACGAAGCCCTCTTCGCGCAGCCGGTCCACGATGGCGAGCGTGGCCTCGTAGGGAAGCCCCAGCTCCTCACCGATGATCCCCACGGGCACCCAGCGGTGCGGGTCCTCCTGCGAGACCTCGGCGATGCGGCGCAGGAAGGTGTTGCGCTGCATCTCCGAAACCGTGCTCTGCACTTCGTTAAGCTCGAACATCATCGCTCCTCGGGTGGCCGTTTGCTCCTCTTCTCCGCTGGCAATCGTCATGCCCCAGGGCCGCGGATGGAGCATGGCGTGAAGCGTGCGGAACGGGCTGCGACATGGGGCCGTGGCACAC
>DASVSA010000189.1:0-16571 GCA_036388335.1 Longimicrobium sp.
GCTGTGCCCCACGAAGCGCCGGCCGCCCACGACGCGGTCGATGAATCCGTAGGCGTACTGGTAATTCGGGGCGACCGTGACCTTGCCGGAGAGGAGAAGCGCCGTGTGCGCCGGGTCCAGGAGCCGGTTCTGCTGCACCGCGGCGGCGAAGCGCGCGAAGTCCCCGACGGTGGAGTACCCGCCCCCCGCCGGCGTGCCGCGGTAGGGCAGCGTGGGCGCGTTCGACACGAGCGCGCCGCCCCCCTGCCGCATGTAGCCGGCGGACCGCCCGGGCACGAGCGAGTCCTCGGGCGCCGTACCGGTCGCCGTCATCCCAGCCGGCGCGAGCACGCGCGCCGCGACGTGCTCGTCGTAGCGGGTCCCGCCCATCCGCTCGATGAGGGCGCCGAGGAGCATGAAGCCGTAGTTGCTGTACACGTGCTGAGCTCCCGGCGCGAACTGCAGCCCGCGCGTGCCGTAGAGCCTCAGGTAATCCTCCGTGTCGCGCAGCTCCAGCCGGCGCGCCATGAACTCCGGCCCAAAGATGTCGCCCGTGCCGCCGGTGTGGGTGAGCAGGTGGTGAGGCGTCACCTTCGACGCCACGTCCGCGTTCGGGTACTCCGGGAGGTAGGTGCCGAGCGGCGTGTCGAGGCGCAGCGTCCCGGCCTGCACCAGCTGCAGCGTCGCGACCGCGGTCACCATCTTGTACATCGACCCGACGCGGAACTGCGTGAGCGGGGTGTTCGCGATGCCCCGCTCCCGATCCGCGAGGCCGTAGGCGCCCTCGAACAGCGTGAGCCCGTCGCGGGCCACGAGCACGGCGCCGGAGAACTCGCCGGCCTGCGTGGCGGCATCGAGCTGCGTGCGCAGCGCGGCCACGAAGGCCGAGTCGGCCGCTGCCTGGCCGGCCTTCGCTCCGGATGCGATGGGCTCCCCGCCGCCGCACGCGGCGCAGGCCAGCAGGGCCAGGGTGGCAACGATCCGCATCGGGTCCTCCGGGTTCAGCAGGTGGGGTTCACAGAGCTCGTTCGTGTGCCGATCAGTCTTTTACGTCGGGGCTGCGTCCGTGTGGCCGCGACGGCGTCCCCCGCGGCGAATCAGCTGGGCGGTTTGTAGGGGTCGAGCCCGACGTAGGCGGTGAGCCACTCATGGCCATCCCTCTGGGCCTGGAGACCGATCGAGTGTCCCGTGTCATACCAGCGGACCGTCTTCGGTTCCGGCGCGGCGGCGTGCAGCTCCGCCGCATCGGCAACGGGGATGAACTGGTCGGACTTCCCGTTCTGCAGCAACAGTGGGACGTTGGCGTGCCCGACGAATCGAATCGGCTCGATGGGTGACATCGCCCGGATCCAGGCGACACGCCTGGCACACGGGAGATTGGAGATGAGTTTGCGTCCTTCCGGACCGGTGGCGTGCGAGACCTGGCCGCCGTGTCCCACTACGAGCGCCGCCGCTTTGAGGCGCCGTTCGATGCCGACGAACAGCGCACCCGTCGCGCCCCCCCAGCTGAAGCCCATGAAGGCGATGCGGTCAGCGTCGACCTTGGGAAGCGAGCGCAATACGTCCACGGCGCGCTGCAGGTCTTTGACTACCTGGATCTGCTCGGCCCGGTCCTGGGCGGTAATCGTCAGATAGGGCGGTGTAGTGCGGTGGTTCCATGGAGCATCGATGGCGATCACTACCGCACCGTACTGTGCGTAGTTCTGCGCCTGGTTCGTCATGGAACCCGCATTGCCCGGCAGGCCGTGCATGAGCATGATGCCGGGGCGCGGACCCGTGCGCGTGACCGGGTCCCACATCATTCCGGTCGCCAAGCCGCCGTCCGGACTGCTGAAGGAGATGCTGCTGACCTCCACGCCATTGTTCGTGTATTCTACCGTCTTCTGCAGATTCAGTGGTGCATTGACGTCGTAGCTGAACAGGTCCCGGTCTGCCGCGGTCGCCGGCCCGCCGAAATCGGGACGTACGCCCGAACAGGAATCGGCGTGAACGCGAACCCTGACGGAGTCACGCACGTCCGGGCGGTCCGAGAGCGCGGCGACGACAAAGGTCGAGCCTGCCGCCACGGCGTTGATCGCGCCGCTGGCATCCACGGTAGCCACACTCTCATCACGGGAGACGTACTGGATCGCCTCGCTCGCGTCGCTTACCGTGGCGATCAGCGGGGTCGTTTCGAATACGCCCACCACGACGCTGTCCGCGGAGAGCGTGAGTTGCGGATCGCCGTTCGGATCAACGGCGTTTTCGTCGCACCCGAGGAGTGCGGCTGCCGACAGCGTCAGGGCAACGATTGCCTTTGCCGATCTCATATGCACTTCTCCAAAGAGCCGCGGAAGCGTTGATTCCGCGGCTCCGTTGTTGGCGGCAGCTCGCTGCGTCAGCAGCGCGGAATGTCGATCAGCTGGAAACCGCCCGCCGTCGTGATCGGACCGCAGGCGGATGGAGGACGGAGACGCGTCACTCGCAGCTCACGGACGGCCGGAAGGTCTGGTTGTGCACGCTGCCGGAGCCGCCGCCCACCGAGGTGCCGCCGCCGGTTACCCAGATCATGCCGTCCACGAAGGCAGACCCGACGACCCCGTGAATGGGAATGGGCATGTCGCGGAGGCTCGTCCATTTGTTGGACCGAGGATCGTAGTAGTCATGGTCGGGCGTCATGCCGGTGGGCGCCTCGCCGCCCCAGACGTGGAAGCAGCCCCGTGCCAGGACGCCGTTCATACCGCTGCGGCCGCGCAGCATGGGGGCCGCGGTCGACCAGGTGCGCGTCTGTGGGTCGAAGACTTCGTGCGCATCGGATTTCACGGGCGACAAGCCGTTGCCGAGACGCCCGCCGACGATGTGGATGCGCCCATTGATCGCCGCGCCGGTGATGTGATTGCGCTGGGAGGGCAGGTTCGGCAGCACCTCCCACTGGTTGGCCGCAGGATCGAAGACGGCGAAGTCGTTTCCGCGCGGCACGCGCCCCCCGGCCACGTAGATCTTGCCGCCGTGCACGACGGCCACCCCCCCGCTGCGCGCGGTGGGCATCCGCGCCTTCTCGACCCATGCACCGTTCGCGGGGTCCAGCTCGTATACCATGTCGACCGCCGTGGCGCCCTGCTGATCGTCCGTGACCTGGCCGCCGAGCAGGTAGATCTTTCCGTTCACGCCCGCCGCCATCCCGTGGTTGTTCGGCTGCGGGAGCTGCGGTCCTAACGACCAGCGGTCGCTCGCCACGTCGTAGATCTGCACCGTGCGCGAAGTCTCCCGGCTCGGCGGATAACCGCCGAGGACGTAGAGCTTGCCGTTGGACTCGGCGAGCGCGAACTCGGAGTTGTTCTCGAGCAACCCGGCCCGGGCCCCCCATTCGCCTCCGTCCACCTTGGGCGGCACGACCGGTTCGGGGGGCGGATCGACGACACCGCCGCCGCCCGAGGACCCGCCGCATGCGGAAATGAACAACGCGAGCAACGCGATCGCCGGTTTCATTTGGCACTCTCCAGGGAAGGCTGTCGATCGACGGCTGCGGCAGGGGATGCCACGCCGGGGGCACGCTTCTCGTCGTGCGGCCGGGGAGCTCACCCGGGCCATTCTGATCCCCTGTCCGAGAAGCTGCAGTGCATCTACCAAGCCGGGCGGGACCTGCTTTTCGTCACCCTGGAGCCTGCTCCGTACCTCGCCACGCGCTCGGCACCGTGGCGGCGAAGGAAGGATCCGCACTCGGCCGGCAAGGCGCTGGAGGAACGGTTTCTCCACCGTAGATCGTTCGCTCCGCGCCACAGCGCCGACGCCCGCATGGCGCGTCGGGCGCGGCGTTCAGGACGACGAAATGGGGGAGTCGTACCGGAGGACTTGTCGCGGAGGAACGGCTTCCGGGGATGCACACTCGCGGGTACGACGCGAAGCCCCTTGATCATCGTATCCTTCCAATGTATACATTTGACGGGGATTTCCGCGCAAGAGTGGACGGGTGCCGTTCCGCGCCATTGCAGCTTAAACGATCAGCGCTCGCGGCTTATTACGACGTTCGGTTACGGGCGGATTAGGACACACGGCCCGCCTTACGTGCGGCGGTCTCGTCCGCCTGGACCGAGTGGTACGGAACGCGGCGGAACCTCATCCAACGGAGCCGGCAGATGAAGACGACGAAGGCACTCTTCGCGGGCGCGGCGGTGGCGGGTTCGGCGTTGCTCTGGGCGGCCAGCACGCACGGCGCTCAGCTCGCCCCCGGCGGGGCGGCGATCGACGGCGACGACATCGCGGGGGTGGTGACGGGGGCGAGGGGCCCCGAGGCGGGGGTGTGGGTGATCGCCGAGACCTCCGGCCTCCCTACGAAGCTCGCCAAGATCGTGGTGACCGACGACCGGGGGCGCTACCTCCTCCCCGACCTGCCGCGGGCGAGCTACGACGTCTGGGTGCGCGGGTACGGGCTGGTAGACTCGCCGAAGCAGCGGGCGCAGCCCGGGACGACGCTCAACCTGCGGGCGACCCCCGCGCCCAATCCGCGCGCCGCGGCGGAGTACTACCCGGCCGGCTACTGGTTCTCGCTGATCCGCGTCCCCGCCGAGAGCGAGTTCCCCGGCACCGGCCCGCAGGGGAACGGGATCAACCCGGCCTTCAAGAGCCAGGCGGAGTACCTCCGGATCGTGAAGAACGGCGCCTGCATGGGCTGCCACCAGATGGGGAGCAAGGGGACGCGCGAGCTTCACCCCGCGCTCGGCACCTTCGAGTCTTCCGACAAGGCGTGGGAGCGGCGGCTGCAGGTGGGCCAGGTGGGAGGCGCCATGATCGGCACGGTGCACCAGATGGGAGCCCCGCGCACCCTGCGCATGTTCGCCGACTGGACGGACCGGATCGCGGCGGGCGAGGTGCCGCCCACTCCGCCGCGCCCGCAGGGGATCGAGCGGAACGTCGTCATCACCCTGTGGGACTGGGCGGACCCGAAGGCGTACCTCCACGACCTGGTCTCCACCGACCGCCGCAATCCCACCATCAACGCGGGCGGCCCGGTCTACGCCGTGCTGGAGGCGAGCGCCGACTACCTGCCGGTGCTCGACCCCAGGACCCACACGGCCACCCGCGTGCCGGTCACGCTGCGCGACTCGGGCGCCGGGCCCGTGGCGCAGGCGCAGGTCCCCGTCCCCTCGCCCTACTGGGGGACCGAGGCGATCTGGAACAGCCGGGCGAACGTGCACAACCCGATGCTCGACGAGAAGGGCCGCGTCTGGATCACCTCCCGGGTGCGTCCGCCGCCCAACCCGGCCTTCTGCAAGGAGGGATCGAGCCATCCGTCGGCCCGCCTCTTCCCGCTCGGCAGCTCGGGGCGCCACCTGGCCGTGTACGACCCCAGGACGAAGGAGATGAAGCACGTCTCCACCTGTTTCGGCACTCACCACCTGATGTTCGCCGAGGACGCCAGCAGCACCCTCTGGATGAGCGGCGGCGGGCCGGTGGTGGGGTGGTTCAACACCCGCCTGTGGGACCAGACGGGCGACGAGGAGCGGGCGCAGGGATGGACCGCTCTCATCATGGACACCAACGGGAACGGCCGGCGCGACGAGTACGTGGAGCCGAACGCACCCGCGGATCCCAGCAAGGACAGGCGCGTGTCCACCGGGCAGTACGGAGGCGGGGTGTACGCCCTTTCGCCGGCGCCGGACGGGTCCGTGTGGGGGACGACGTTCGGGTTCCCGGGCGCGCTGATCCGGCTGAGCCCCGGCGCGAACCCGCCGCACACCGCGCTCACCGAGGTCTTCGAGGTGCCGTGGAACAACCCGGCCGTGCCGAACGTGGGCTTCTCCCCGCGCGGCGGCGACGTGGACCGGAACGGCGTGTACTGGGCCGCCCTGGCCAGCGGGCACATGGCCAGCTTCGACCGCCGCAAGTGCCGCGGCAAGCTGAACGGCCCCACCGCCACCGGCCAGCACTGTCCGGAGGGGTGGAGCTTCTACGCCGAGCCCCTCCCGCAGCTCGGCGGCGTCACCGGCCCGGGGAGCGGGGAAGGGAGCTACTACACCTGGGTGGACCAGTTCAACACGCTCGGGCTGGGCGCCAACGTGCCGATCAACACGGGGAACCAGTCCGAGGGGCTCCTCGTGCTCAAGGACGGCAAGTGGGTCGTGCTGCGCGTCCCCTACCCGATGGGGTTCTACACCAAGTGGGTGGACGGCCGCATCGACGACCCGAACGCCGGCTGGAAGGGCCGCGGCCTGTGGGCCGCCATCAGCACCCGCACCCCGTACCACATGGAGGGCGGGAGGGGCACCACCAGCAAGGCGATCCGGTTCCAGCTCCGGCCGGAGCCCCTGGCGAAGTAGGGCAGCGCGAAACCGATTGAAAACAAGGCGATAACCGCATGATCCCACTTCGTGAATGGCCTGGCCTGTCCCGCGGCGCCGGGGCCGCCGCTTGTCTCACGGTACTGCTTGCCAGCGCCGGGTGCGGCGGCGGAGAGCCGACCGCGCCGCCCGGCACCCCTCCAGTCACGCCTCCCGCGACGGAGATTCCCATCAGCGGTGCCGCCGTGCCCGGGATGGCGGCTTACGACCAGGCCATCCCCGAGCTGATGAAGAAGTACGCGATTCCCGGTGGCGCGGTCGCCGTGCTGCGCGACGGCAAGCTGATCTACGCGCGCGGCTTTGGATACGCGGATGTCGAGAACAAGACGCCGGTGAAGCCCGACGCCCTGTTCCGGATCGCCAGCGTGTCGAAGCCGATCACCAGCGTCGCGATCATGAAGCTCGTCGAAGACGGGAAGCTCAAGCTGGACGACCGCGTGGCGCCCTTCATCGCCCACCTCGCCCCCGCGCCGGGAGCGGCCGTCGATCCGCGCTGGGAGGAGATCACCATCCGGCATCTGCTCAACCACACCGGGGGGTGGGATCGCGACAGGCCGAACGGCGGATTTGACCCGATGTTCCGGCCGGCGATCGCCGCGGCCGCCGTCGGTGCGCCCGCGCCGGCTTCGGCCGAGACCGTGATCCGCTACATGAGAGGGATGCCGCTGGACTTCAATCCCGGCGAGAAGTTCGTCTACTCGAACTTTGGCTACGCCATTCTCGGCCGCGTGATCGAGCGCTTGAGCGGAATGCCGTACGAGGAGTTCGTGCGCACGCGCGTGCTGCAGCCGGTGGGCGCCAATCGCACGCGGCTGGGCAAGACGCGCATGGGCGCCACGCTCGCGGACGAGGTGAAGTACTATCTGCCAGGGGAACCCGGGCTGGGCCTGGCCGCGCCGCTGGTGCCATCCGTGTTCCCGGGTGAAGGCACGGTGCCCGTCAACTACGGGGGCTTCTACGTGGAAGCGATGGATTCGCACGGCGGCTGGGTCGCGTCCACCGTCGATCTCCTGCGCTTCGTGGCCGGCGTCGACGGCCGCGCCAGCCGTCCGGACATCCTCAGCGCTTCACTCGTCGCGGAGATGACCAGCGGCGGCCCCCCGTTGTGTGGCGGCGCGTGCCACTACTCAGGTGGATGGCTGGTTCGCCCCACGCAGGGCGACGCGACCTGGTCGCACGGGGGATCGCTGCCCGGCACGTTCACCATGCTCGTGCGCACGTATCACAACTTCTCGTGGGTCGCGCTGTTCAACGCCCGCGCCGCAACCAGCTTCGACACGGAGCTCGATGCCGCGCTGTGGAAAGCGGTTGGGGGCGTCACCACGTTTCCGGCGCACGACCTGTTCTCGGCCTTCCCGTGAGCCGCGGAGTGGTCCGAGGGCGCGGCGTACGAAAAACCGGGCTTCCGAGCTCCAACTCCTGCCGAGGTAGCATCATGCCCATGCGCTCCGCCGGTCTCGCTCCACTGCTTCTGCTGCTCGCCGGCGCCTGCGGCCAGGCGGCCGATGCCGCGCAGCCCGTGGAGCCCGCCGCCGACTGCACCGTGCCGACGCTCAGCGCCGCGCCGGCACCCGCCTCCGCCCTGGCGGCGTTCGCCTACGACCGCACGGCGGCCTACGACCCGGCGCTCCAGCGGATCGGCACCCAACAGGGCGTGGAGATCCACGAGCTGAGCTTCCGCAGCCCGCGCGGCACCGGCCGCGCCACGGGGCGGCTGTTCGTGCCGGAGGGGGCGGGCCCGTTCGCGGGACTGGTGCTTCAGCACGGAATGCCGGGCACCGCCCAGGGGATGACGGGCTACGGGGTGGAGCTGGCGCGCCACGGGGCGGTGGTGGTGGCGATCGACGCCCCGTTCGCGCGGCGCGGGGGCAGCCCCGTGCGCTTCACCGAGGCCGACAGCGCGGAGCAGGTGCAGCTGATGACCGACCTGCAGCGCGCCGTGGACCTGCTGGTGGCGCGCCCGGACGTGGACGCGAGCCGGCTCGGCTACCTGGGCATCAGCTACGGCGGGGCGATGGGCGCGCTCTTCGTGGGCATCGAGCGGCGGCTCAGGACGGGCATCCTGGTGGTGGCCGACGGCGGGCTCGTCTCGCACTTCTCCGGCCCCGAGGACGGCGGCAGCCCGCTGACCGGGCTCACCTGCGCGCAGCGGCGGCGCTGGCTCGAGTCGATGATCCCCATCGAGCCGATGAAGTACGTGGGCTTCGCGTCGCCCACGCCCCTCCTGCTGCAGTCGGGGCGGCAAGACAACCTGGTGCCGGCACCCGACGCCGAGCGGCTGCACGCCATGGTGGGCAATCCCAAGACGGTCCGCTGGTACGATGCGGGGCACGGCCTCACCGCCGAGGCCGCGCGCGACCGCCTCACGTGGCTTCAGCAGCACCTCGGGATGCGCGCCCCGGCCTCCTGAGCCGGGCGCGCGGGCGTTTTCTCCCTCTGTCCAGGTGTGTGAGACCGCTGATCTCACACACCTGTAGAAGGAAACCCTTGCGCACTCTTCTTCTACACCTGTATTATCTAACTGTCGAACATCGTGCCTCCCCCTGCCCGGCCGGACCATGAGCTACTCCCTGACCGAACTGCAGCTCGCCCTCATGAAGGTGCTGTGGGAGCGCGGCGAAGCCGGCGTCACGGACCTGCACGACGAACTGCGCGCCGAGCGCCGCATCGCCCAATCCACCGTGGCCACGCTGCTCACGCGCATGGAAAAGCGCGGCCTGGTGTCCCACCGCCGCGACGGGCGCCAGTACCTGTACCGCGCGCTGGTCAGCGAGAGCCAGGTGCGCCGCTCCGTGGTGGCCGAGGTCTCGGCGCTCGTGGGCCGGCTGTTCGAGGGCGACGTGACCGAGATGATGAACCACCTGCTCCGCGAGAGCGAGGTGGAGCCCGAGGACCTGGCCCGCATGCGCGCCCTGATCGACGCGCGCGAGCAGGAGCTGAAGGGAGACGCCGAATGACCCCGACGCTGATGAACGTGGGCGCATGGCTGCTCACGTACGCGCTTCACAGCACCATCCTCCTCGCCGCGGCCGCCCTGCTCACCGCCCGGCTGGTGCGCCGCGAAGCCTGGCGCGACACGGTGTGGAAGGCCGCCCTCTTCGGCGGCCTGGTCACGGCCACGGTGCAGACCACGCTGGACTACCGTCCGTGGACCGGGAGCTGGGACCTGGCAATCGTCAGCCCCTCCGAGGTGCCGCTCCCCGAGCCGCTGGCCGCGGACGCGGAGAGCAGCGAGCCCGCCGAGGCGGCGCGGCCGCTGCCCCACGAGCAGGTGCCGGCCGCGGGGCCGGCGCCCGCCGCGGACCCGCCAAGCTCCCCGCCGGCCCTGAGCGACATGCTGCTCGCGCTGTGGATCGCCACCGCCGGGGTGCTGCTGGGGCGGCTGGTGTGGCGGCAGCTGAAGCTGCGGAGCATGCTGCGGCAACGCCACGAGGTGGCGGACGGCACGGTGCTGGGCACGCTCGCGGAGCTGCGCCGCAACGCCGGCGTCTGGATGCCCGTGCGCCTGAGCGCCTCCGACGTCGCGCCCACGCCGCTGGCCCTGGGCCGCGCGGAGATCTGCGTGCCGCCCCGCTTCCTGGGCGAGATGGACCCCGACCAGCAGCGCGCGGCCCTGGCGCACGAGCTGGCCCACCTGGTGCGGCGCGACCCGCTGTGGCACTTCGCCGCCGCGGTGGTGAACGCGGTGCTCTTCTTCCAGCCCCTCAACCGCCTGGCGCGCCGCCGCATCCGCGAGTCCGCGGAGTTCCTGTGCGACGAGTGGGCGGCGCGGCAGACCGGCTCGCCGCTGGGCCTGGCCCGCTGCCTGACGCAGGTGGCGTCGTGGGTGGCGCCCGGCCGCGACCCCATCCCCGCCGGCACCCTGGCCATGGCCGAGGGCGGATCGCCGCTGCTGCGCCGCGTGGAGCGGCTGGCCGCGTGGCGCCCTTCCGCGGAGCTGCCGGCCGGCCTCCGCGTGGCCGCCACGCTCGCGGTGCTGATCCCCGTTGCCGCGATGGCGCCCAGCGTCACCGCCGGCCGCGAACGCCCGCTGGCGGTGAGCAGCGAGGTGTCGCCGCGGGTGGAGCGCGGGCAGGAGCAGGAGATCGAGTACGCCGACGAGACGCCCGCCTCCGACGAATCTCCGGACGCCGCCGCCGACGCATTGACCGACCAGGCGCACGAGGCGGTTGGCGACGACGACCGCTCCGCGCCGGACGTCGCCGCGCGGACAGGTGACCCATGCGAGCGCCGCGGCGAAGACGACCGCGAGGCGGCGCTCAACTCGCTCCGGCACATGAGCGCGGAGCAGGCCATGCCCATCCTGCGCCGCGTGCTGGCCCGCCGTGACGCCTGCTCGGAGAAGCTCCGGGCGCATGCCGTCTCCCTGGTGGCGCAGACGGGCGGCGCGGGCGCGGAGGAGATGCTGCTGGGGATCGTCCGGGAGGACCCCAGCAAGGAGGTGCGGGAGGCGGCGGTGTTCTGGATGGCGCAGATGGGGACGGAGCGCGCGGTGGACATCCTCTCCGACATCCTCCGCACCTCCCCCGAGGTGGGCATGCAGGAGAAGGCGGTCTACGCCCTGTCGCAGCACGGCGGCGCCCGGGCGGGGCAGCTGCTGCGCGAGGCCGCGGAGCGGCACCCGAGCCGGAAGGTGCGCGAGTCGGCCATCTTCTGGATCGGGCAGCGCGGGGCGGCGGAGGGAGCGGAGTACCTGCGCGCGCTCTTCGGGCGGGTGGAGGATGCCGCGCTGAGGGAGAAGGTGCTCTTCTCGCTTTCGCAGACTGGGGGAGCGGAGAGCAAGCGCTTCCTCCTCGCGGTGGCGGAGGACGCGCGCCAGCCCGTCGCGGTGCGGAAGCAGGCCATCTACTCGGCGGGCCTGGCGGGGGTGCCCGTGGCCGAGCTGTCGGCGCTGTACGATCGGCTGGACGGCGACGAGCTGAAGGGGCAGGTGATCTTCTCCCTCTCGCAGCGCGGCGGCCCGGCCGTGGACAAGCTGATCGATATCGTACGGCGGGAGCGTGACGGCGAGCTGCGCAGGAGCGCCCTGTTCTGGCTGGGGCAGTCGCGCGATCCCCGCGCGGCGCGGATCATCTCGGAGGTGATCGGCCAATGAGCGTGAGATTCACTCGCGCCGCCGCGCTGGCCGGGGGGCTCGTGGCCCTCCTGGCCGGGGCCGCCGTGGCGCAGGGGCAGGACGGGGGCAGCCTGGCGGCCCGGGTGGCGGCGGCGCCGGACGGGGAGGTGCGGATGCACTTCACCTCGCGCCCGGGGCTCTGCGGGAACGCGGACGCCGAAAGAACCATGTTCGGGAGCACGGGCGACCCCGGCCGCACGTACATGCACACGCAGAGCTGGACCAACGCCGGACCGACGCGGCAGATGGAGTGCCTGGAGGGCCCCACGTACCTGCGGCTGCGGGTGAGCGGCGGGGAGGTGTCGGACGTGAGCGCGCGCGTGGCCCGCGGCTTCCCCGCGGCATCGGGCAGGGTGACGGAGCTGGGGCGCGTACCCGCCCGCGAGGCGGGCAGCTACCTGTTCGCGCTGGCGGAGCGAACCGCCGACGGCGAGGTGGGAGAGGGTGCCGTCTTCGCGGCCACGCTGCCGGACAGCGTGGATGCCTCGCGGCGGCTGCTGCGCATTGCCCGCAGCGAGGTGGTGCGGAAGGAGGCGCGGAGCGCGGCGGTGTACTGGCTCGCCGAGCAGGCGGGCGCCGAGGCGACGAAGGGGCTGGCCAGCCTGGTGAACGACCGCGACCAGGGCCGCGCGACGCGCGAGGCTGCCGTCTTCTCGCTCTCCCAGCGCCCGCGCGCGGAATCGGTACCGGAGCTCATCCGCATCGCGCGCACGCACCGCGACGGGCACATCCGCAGGGCGGCGCTGTTCTGGCTGGGCCAGAGCGGGGACCCTCGGGCGGTGGCCCTGTTCGAGGAGCTGCTGGGGAACTGACGCGAACGGATGCCGGGGAACGAACGCGCTCCCGCGCTTCGTTATCCCGAGCATCTCCTTCTTCCCGCGGCGGCCCTTCACGGACCGCCGCCCGAACCCGGCCGCGCCATGTCCAGACGTTTTTTCTTGCTGGCACCCGCCGCGCGATCCCCGCGCGGCGCGCATCCTCTCGGAGGTGATCGGCCAATGAGCGTGAACTTTACTCGCGCCGCCGTGCTGGCCGGAGGGCTCGTGGCCCTCCTGGCGGGGTGCGCCGAGGCGCAGGGCAGGCAGCAGTGGGTCGACCTGGCGGCCCGGGTGGCGGCGGCGCCGGACGGGGAGGTGCGGATGCACTTCACCTCGCGCCCCGGGATCTGCGGCAACGTGGAGGGCGACAACGTGATGATCGGGCGTACGGGGGAACGCGGCCGCACCTGGCAGGGGACCACGGACGGCCGGGCGCGGCGGGAGATCGACTGCATCGAAGGGCCCGCGTACGTGCGGCTGCGGGTGCGCGGCGCGCGGGTGTCGGAGGTGAGCGCCCGCGTGGCCCGCGACTTCGCCGCGGCGCGCGGCCGGGTGACGGATCTGGGGCGCGTACCGGCCCGCGAGGCGGCCAGCTACCTCCTCGCCCTGGCGGAGGGAGCCGACGGCAAGGTGGGCGAGGACGCCATCTTCCCCGTCACGCTGGCGGACAGCCTGGACACCTCGCGGGAGCTGCTGCGCATCGCCCGCAGCGACGTGGCACGCGACGCCACGCGGCGGTCGGCGGTGTTCTGGGTCGGCCAGCAGGGGGGCGAAGAGGTGACGAAGGGGCTGGCCGCGCTGGTGGACGACGACAGCCAGAGCCGCGAGCTGCGCGAGTCCGCCGTCTTCTCCCTCTCCCAGCGTTCGCGCGACGAATCGGTGCCGGAGCTGATCCGCATCGCCCGAACGCACCGCGACGGGCACATCCGCAGGTCCGCGCTGTTCTGGCTGGGTCAGAGCGGGGACCCGCGGGCGCGGGCGCTGCTGGAGGAGATGGTGACGAACTGACGCGAACGTAAGCAGTTACTGGATAAGCGGATCGACGCCGCGGGCCGGCGGAGGCGAAAGGCGCTGTCCAGTTCCGTGTGATACGACCGCGTCGCTCCCCGATCGAACGCGCTCACGCGCACCGTTTTCCCTGATCATCTCCTTTTTCCAGCGGCGGCCCTTCACGGGCCGCCGCCAGAACCCGGCTGCGCCATGCTTAGAAGTTTTCTCTCGCTGACCTTCGCCGCGCCGCTGCTGCTTGCGGCCACGGCCGCCGCGCAGGCCCCCGAGCGCCCCCGCGCGCTCGCCACCCACATCGAGGGCGCGGCGCCGGCGGTGGACGGCCGCCTGGACGAGGCCGCGTGGAAGGACGCGCGGTGGATCGGCGACTTCACCACGCGCGAGCCGGTGGAGGGCGGCCGGCCGGCGGGCGCCACCGAGGTGGCGTTCCTGGTGGATGGGAGCAGCCTGTACGTGGGCGCGCGGATGCGGGGCGCCGCGCCGGGTGACGTGCGCGCCCAGATGGGCCGCCGGGACCGCGAGGGCGACGCCGAGCAGCTGGCCGTCTCGCTGGACACCTACCACGACCGGCGCACCGCCTACACCTTCGCGGTGAGCGCGGCGGGCACGCGCATCGACTATCATCACTCCTCCGACAGCGAGGACAGCCGCAGCTACTCGTTCGATCCCGTCTGGCAGGCGGAGACACGGGTGGACAGCGCCGGCTGGACGGCGGAGATGCGCATCCCCCTGTCGCAGCTGCGCTTTACCGCATCCCCCGATCCCGTGTGGGGAGTGAACGTGGTGCGCCGCGTCCCCGCCCGCAACGAGATCGCCTACTGGGTGCTGGTGCGCCGCGACGAGCCCGGGTGGAGCTCGCGGATGGGCGAGCTGGCCGGCGTGGGCCGGCTGCGGCCCTCGCGCCGGGTGGAGCTGCTGCCGTACGTGGCCGCCGAGGGGCGCATGGCGCAGCCGGAAGACCCGCGCGACCCGTTCGTCCAGGAGCGCGACGGGGGGATGCGCGCGGGCGGGGACGTAAAGCTCGGCCTGGGGCCCAGCTTCACCATGGAGGCCACCATCAACCCCGACTTCGGGCAGGTGGAGGCGGACCCGGCGGAGGTGAACCTGAGCCAGTTCGAAACATTCTTTTCCGAGCGCCGCCCGTTCTTCGTGGGCGGCACGGCGCTGCTGGCGAGCCGCGGCCTGTTCTACTCGCGCCGCATCGGCGCGCCGCCGCCGGGCCGGCCCGATGCCGATTACGTGGAGCGGCGCGACGCCACCACCATCCTGGGCGCCGCAAAGGTGACGGGCCGCACCCGCCGCGGCCTGTCGGTGGGCGCGCTGGCGGCGCTGACGGCGCGCGAGCACGCGGCGACCTTCGACACGGCGGGCGGCGTGTTCGGACGGGAGGAGGTCGCGCCTGCGTCCGCGTACGGCGTGGTGACCGCGCAGCAGGAGTTCGGGCGCGACCGCTCCACCCTGGCCGCGTCGCTCACCGCCGTGCGCCGCGACCTGGACGCCGACAGCCCGCTGCGCGGCCTGGTGGCCGAGCAGGCGCTCAGCGGCATCGTGGATGGCCGGTTGAGGTGGAACGGCGGGCAGTACGACATCAGCGGGTACGCGGGCTACAGCCACGTCCGCGGGGACTCGCTCGCCATCCTGCGGCTTCAGCGATCGTCCCGGCGCTACTACCAGCGGCCGGACGCCGGGCACGTGGAGGTGGATTCATCGGCCACCTCGCTGGGCGGGCTGCTGCTGGCCATCGGCCACAGCAAGATGAGCGGCAGCTGGCTGTGGGACGTGGACTTCACCGAGCAGCGCCCCGGGCTGGAGCTTAACGACGTGGGGCAGCTGGGATCGGCGGACAACCGCTTCTTCTCCAGCAACCTGCGCTACCGCGAAACGGAGCCGGGAAAGCGGCTGCGCGGCTACGAGGCCGGCGTGTTCCAGGAAGGGCAGTGGAACACGGCCGGCATCCGCAACGCCGCCATGGTGGGCGGGTTCGGCGCGGTGCAGTTCAACAACTTCTGGCGCGCCGACTTCACGCTGGGCCGCGGCCTTCGCTCGCTGAGCGACGACCTGACCCGTGGCGGGCCGCTGATGGGGACGGGCGCGTTCTGGCTGCTGGAGACGGGCCTCCGCGGCAATCCCGCCAACCGCACGCGGTGGATGGTGCGCGCCGAAGGGGATCGCAACGAGCTGGGTGGGTGGAGCGGGCTGGTGGGCGGCGAGCTGTCGTTTCGCCCCGGGCCCCGGTGGGAGGTGTCGGTGGACCCGCAGTGGGAGCGCGGTGTGGCCTCGCGGCAGTACGTGACCCAGCGGGACGGCGGCCCCGCGGCCACCTTCGGGCGGCGCTACGTGTTCGCGTACGTGGAGCAGAGCGAGGTGCGCGCCCGCATGCGCCTGAGCTACGCGCTCTCCCCCGAGCTGACGCTGGAAAGCTACGCGGAGCCGTTCGCCTCCAGCGGCCGCTTCCATCGCTTCGGCGAGCTGCGCGAGGCGCGCGGACGCGGCCTGCGCACCTACGGCGGCGACGGCACCACGGTAGAGGTGGACCCGGCGACGGGCGAGCGGCGCGTGACCGACGGCGCCGACGCCTTCACCCTTTCCAACCGCGACTACGACGTCCGCTCGTTCCGCAGCAACGCGGTGCTGCGCTGGGAGTGGCGGCCGGGGAGCACGCTGTTCGTGGTGTGGCAGCAGAACCGCGCCCGCGACGAGCCCCGCTGGCGCCGCGTGGGCCCCACCGACGTGTTCGGCGGCCTCGCCGCACGCGGCGACAACCTTCTCGCGCTGAAGATGACTTACTGGTTGCCGTTGGATTGACCGCGGGTCCCGGCCGGCCGGAGGTCACAGGAGCGGAGATGCTGTCGGTTGATGTTCTCCTGTGGACGCTCACCCATCTCCGGAGCAGCATGCTCCCATCTGACCGGCCAAGGCGGGTAATATCCAGCGGGCTTGGTGGAGGCAGCTCCAGACCCTGTCCCGGGCGGCGAGGGTTGGACTTCGAGCGGCAGGCTTTCTGCGCATCCCGGCAGCTCGCTGATCTGATCACAGCAAGCTCGGGCTCACCATGAAACGTCTCGCGGCGGTCCTGTTCGCACTCCTTCCGGCGTGCTCGCTGTTCTCCGGGCCGCCGAAGCCCCTGCCCGTGGCGCACACCTGTTACCGCACCACCGGCCCGCTCCTCTCTCCCGCCGGACGGGAGGAAGCGAAGTGGCTGATGCTCACGGACAGCGGCGGCGCGGGGGTCGGCGCGCGCTGGTACGCCGCGCGCGTGGTGACGGAGAACCGGAAGCCCCAGATAGTTCGGTGGCAAACCTCGGGTCCGGCGGCCATCCGCGTGCTGTGGGG
>DASVSA010000190.1:0-11123 GCA_036388335.1 Longimicrobium sp.
TCGCGCAGCTGGCGGCGCACCTCGGCCGCCACGTCGGGGAGGAGCACGTTGCGCGTGTGGCCGCCGTCGTCGTCGATCCGCGAGAGCTCCAGCAGGGTCTGGAGCGTGTCCTTCATGGCCGCTACGTTGCGCGAGGCGATCCCCACGAACTTGGCGCGCTTGGCGGCGTTCTCGCCCACCCAGTCCTCGGCCAGCATGTCCAGCGCGCCGCCCGCCGCGCCGATGCGGTTCTTGAGCTCGTGGGTGACGGCGCGGTTGAAGCCGCGCAGCCGGTCCTCGCGCTCGCGGGTGCGCTCGTCGGCCAGGCGCAGGAAGTGGGCGGTGGTGTACTGCTGGATGACGGCGATGGAGCGAAAGACGCGGTGCCCGCACACCAGCAGCTCGCCGCGCGTGCAGGGCTCCTGCACGTCGTCGGCGATGTGCACCAGGAAGTCGAAGAGCACGCCGCCCAGGATCTCGTACTCGCGCAGGATCTGGTGCGCGTCGAAGCCCTGGGCGTGGCGCAGCTCGCCCAGCTCCACCGCCTTGCCCACGACGGGCGTGTCGGCGGTGATCTCGTCCGCCGGGTCCTCCAGGTAGCGCGCGATGCCGTCGATCAGCAGCGGCACGTGGTCCAGCAGCTCGTCCGTGGGGAAGATCTCGTTGGGTGAGAGGGCCACGCGCTGCGCGATCCGGCCGAGCCAGCGCTCCACGAGGTGCTCGCGCTCCTCGCGCATGCGCTGCGCGAGGGTGACGGCGAGGGGGCACTTCCGGGATACGGTCATCGGCTCGGGGGTCAGGGTCCGCCTGGGCAGGGGCAAGCTCCATTCCGCGACGGCGGCGCTCCGTTTGCAGGCCCTGGAACGGCGGGCTCACACAGAGACACGGAGAAGAGGCGTGAAGGGCTTCGCATGAGCGAGATCGAGAACCGGACGGGCCCGCTGCTGACGCCGTACGAGCTGGTGTTCGCCCAGGCGGGCTTCGAGGAGAGGGTCTTTCCCGACATCATGGCCGAGGCCGACGCGCAGTCCGAGGATCCGGCGCGGCGCGACCGCTTCGGCTTCCTCTCGGTGGCCGCCGAGGCGCTCCGGCAGGTGGTGCCCGCGGACGCCACGGCCGCGCAGCTGGAGGAGTATCGTCTCCTGGTCTACCACGGGTTCAGCTTCTGGCGCTTCGGACGGCGGCTCTACACGCTGGACGCGGCCACCGCCCGCTACCTGGTGGAGGCCGCGCCGCGGATGTCGGGATGGGAGCTGCGCCTTCCGTATCCGTGCGTGTACGTGCAGCTTCCGCCGCGCCTCTTCTGGGCCACCATCTCGGTGGATGCGCCGCCGGAGCCCGTCGACGGCTTCTTCGCCGTGCAGTCGGCGGGGATCGACCCGCTGGGGCCCGGGTTCAGCGACCTGCAGGTGCTGATGGTGCTGGGCGTACGGCGCGACCGGGCGGGGTTCAGCGTCATCCCCTTCGACACGGAGGTGGGCCCCGGCATCCCGGCGGACTGGGCGGAGGCGCCGGGGCGCGAGGGGGGGAGGGACTTCGAGAACATCCTCCCCGGCGGCGACATGGCGGGGCTGTACTCCATCCTCACCAACACCGAGGCGCTCAAGCTGCTGGCGCGCGCCCTCTGGTACATCGACACGCAGTCGGGCGAGATCCCCACCGAGACGGCGCCCGAGCGGCGCACGGAAGACCGGCAGGGAAGCATCCCCTTCTCGCGCCTCCCCTTCCAGCGCGTGCGCCTGGCCGGCGGGGGATGAACGCCGCCGAGGCCGCCGCTATCCTGGCGGAGATCGCCATGCTCACGGAGATCGTGGGCGGCGATCCCTTCCGCGCGCGGGCCTACGCCGGAGCGGCCCGGCGGCTGGAGGGCTCCGGCGCTGACATCGAGGGGCTGGCCCGCGCCGGAGCGCTCACCTCCATCCCCGGCATCGGCGAGGGGATCGCGGGGATGATCGAGGAGATGGTGAGGACCGGGCGCTCGGGGCTCCACCAGCGGCTGCTGGCCGAGACGCCGGTGGGGCTCTACGACCTGATGAGGATCAAGGGGCTGGGCACCAGGCGGCTGCGCACCCTCTACGCCGAGCTGGGGATCGACTCGCTGGAAGCGCTGGAGGAGGCCGCCGCCGCCGGCCGCATCGCCTCGCTCGCCGGCTTCGGGACGAAGACGCAGGCCAAGATCCTGGAGGGCGCCGCCTTCGTGCGCGAGACGCGCGGCAGGCGGCGCATCGACCGGGCGCTCGAGATGGCGGAGCGGCTCGTGGAGCACGTCCGCACCCTGCCAGGCGTCGCCTCCGCCGAGCTCGCGGGCGAGCTGCGCAGGCGGATGGAGATCGTCTCTTCCATCGACCTCGTGGCCGCCACGGACCGCCCGGAGGAGGTGCTCGCCGCCTTCCGCACGCTGGGCGAGCACACGGCGGGGGCGGAGGACCGGGAGGGGCGCGCGGAGATCCGCTTCAGCGACGGCTTCGCGGCGCGGCTGGCGTGCGTGGCCCCCGAGCGCTTCGGCGCCGCCCTCGCCGTGTGGACGGGGAGCGACGCCCACGTGCAGGCGCTCGCCGCGCGCGCCGCAGAGCGCGGCCTGCCGCTGTCCGCGGAGGGGCTGGGGACGACCGATACACCCACGGAAGCCGCGCTGTACGAGGCGCTGGGCCTGGCCTGGGTGCCGCCGGAGCTGCGCGAGGGGTGGGGGGAGGTGGAGGCCGCCGCGGCGGGGACGCTCCCGCGGCTGGTGGAGCCGGGCGACCTGCGCGGAACCTTCCACTGCCACACCACCTACTCGGACGGCAAGGCCACGCTGGCGGAGATGGCGGAGGGTGCGCGCGCCCGCGGCTGGCGATACCTGGGGATCGCGGACCACAGCCAGGCCGCCTCATACGCCGGCGGCCTCACGCCGAAGGCAGCCGCCAAGCAGAACCGCGAGATCGACGCGTGGAACCGCGAGCGCGGCGGCGCGGGGGAGGGTCGCTTCCGGCTCTTCAAAGGCACCGAGGCGGACATCCTGGCCGACGGCACGCTGGACTTTCCCGACGCGACGCTGGCGAGCTTCGACTACGTGGTCGGCTCCATCCACTCGGCGTTCCAGCGCAGCCAGCGCGAGCAGACGGATCGGCTGATCCGGGCGATCCAGAACCCGCGGCTCACCATCCTGGGGCACGCCACGGGGCGGCTCCTGCTGGGCCGGAGCGGGTATCCAGTGGACGTGCGCGCGGTGATCGACGCGGCGGCCGAGCACGGCGTGGCGGTGGAGATCAACGCCGACCCGGCCCGGCTGGACCTGGACTGGCGGCACGCGCGCTACGCGGCCGAGCGCGGAGTCCTGATCCCCATCGACCCGGACGCGCACTCGGTGGGCGGGCTGGACAACGTGGGGTGGGGGGTGAACGTGGCGCGCAAGGCGTGGGTGGGCGCGCGCGGCGTCCTGAACACGTGGCAACTCGAAGAGGTGGAAGACTACTTTGCCCAGAGAAAGCAAGCGCGCCCGCCGTGAGCGCACCCTCGCCATCATCGAGCGTCTGAAGGGAATGTACCCCGACAGCAAGTGCTCGCTCGACCACGAGAACCCCCTTCAGCTCGTCGTCGCCACCGTGCTCTCCGCGCAGACCACGGACGCGGCGGTCAACCGTGCCACCGCGGCCCTCTTCGCCCGCTTCCGCACCGCCGAGGACTTCGCGGGCGCGTCGCAGGAGGAGATGGAGCGATTCCTGGGCTCGCTCGGCTTCTTCCGCCAGAAGTCGAAGGCGGTCATCGGCCTCGGCAGGGCGCTGGTGGAGCGCCACGGCGGGCAGGTTCCGGCGGACATGGAGGCGCTCACGAAGCTCCCCGGCGTCGGCCGCAAGACCGCCAACGTCGTCCTCGGCGTGGCGTTCGGCACGGCGGAAGGTGTCGTCGTGGACACGCACGTCCGCCGCATCTCGCAGCGCTGGGGCCTCACGCGCGAAGAAGACCCCGAGAAGATCGAGCGCGACCTGATGCCCCTGGTCCCGCCCGAGGAGCGCGTGCACTTCACCCATCGCACCATTGACCACGGCCGCGCCGTGTGCACCGCCCGCCGCGCCTACTGCGAGCGCTGCGCCCTGGCCGAGCTGTGCCCCACGGCCCCGGCCGCCTACCGAGCCTGAATGGCCTCACACAGAGACACAGAGGCACAGAGATGAAGTCGTCTCCGTGCCTCTGTGTCTCTGTGTGAGCCCCGCCGTGCACGAATGCCGCGGATCGAGTAAGTTGAGCGCCCGACTCCGACCTACTACATCCTGAGACCGATGCAACGCACCTCGATCGCCGACCTACTCACGGGCAAGGTGGAGCCCGGCACCGCCGTCCTCGTGCAGGGGTGGATCCGCACCCGGCGCGATTCCAAGGCCGGGATCTCGTTCCTGAACGTACATGATGGGTCGTGCTTCGCGCCGATCCAGGCGGTGGCGGGCGGCGACCTGCCGAACTACGCGGACGAGGTCACGCGCCTCACCGCCGGCTGCTCGGTGAGCGTGTGGGGGGAGCTGGTGGCCACGCCCGGACGCCCGCAGCCGGTGGAGATCCGCGCCACGGCGGTGGAGGTGGCCGGGTGGGTGGAAGACCCGGAGACGTACCCGATCCAGCCCAAGGCGCACTCGATGGAGTTCCTGCGCACGGTGGCTCACCTCCGTCCGCGCACCAACACCTTCGGGGCGGCAGCCCGGGTGCGGCACACCCTGTCGATGGCGGTGCACCGCTTTTTCGACCGCAACGGCTTCTTCTGGGTGCACACGCCCATCATCACCACCAGCGACGCGGAGGGGGCGGGGGAGATGTTCCGCGTCTCCACCCTGGACCTGGCCAACCCGCCGCGCACCCCGGAGGGCGGCGTGGACTTCTCGCAGGACTTCTTCGGGCGCTCGGCGGCGCTCACCGTGTCCGGCCAGCTCAACGTGGAGGCGTACTGCGAGGCGCTCTCCAAGGTGTACACCTTCGGCCCCACGTTCCGCGCGGAGAACTCCAACACGAGCCGGCACCTGGCCGAGTTCTGGATGATCGAGCCGGAGATCGCCTTCGCGGACCTGAGCGCGGACGCGGACCTGGCCGAGGCGTTCCTCAAGTCGCTCTTCACCGACCTGCTGAACGAGCGCCAGGACGACATGGCGTTCTTCGTGGAGCGCGTGGACAAGGAGGCGATCAGCCGCCTGGAGCACTTCGTGGACGCCTCCTTCGAGCGGATGGACTACACCGAGGCCGTGCGCCGCCTGGAGGCATCGAAGAAGAAGTTCGAGTTCCCCGTGCGCTGGGGCGTGGACCTGCAGAGCGAGCACGAGCGCTACCTGACCGAGGTGCTGGTGAAGCGGCCGGTGGTGGTGATGAACTACCCGAAGGAGATCAAGTCGTTCTACATGCGCGAGAACGAGGACGGCCGCACCGTGGCCGCCATGGACGTGCTCGCGCCCGGGATCGGCGAGATCATCGGCGGTTCGCAGCGCGAGGAGCGGCTGGACGTGCTCGACCGGCGCATGGAGGAGCTGGGGCTGGAGAAGGAGTCGTACTGGTGGTACCGCGACCTGCGCCGCTACGGGACGGTGCCGCACTCCGGGTTCGGGCTCGGCTTCGAGCGCCTGATCCAGTACGCTACCGGCATCGCCAACATTCGTGACGTCATCCCGTATCCGCGCACCCCCGGCAGCGCGGACTTCTGACCGAGCGCGGGGCGCGTCGCGGCGCGCCCCGTCCATCCCCTTGCCACGCACCATCCGCACCCATGATCCCCCTTCTCGCCGCCCTGCTCGCGACCGCCCCCACGCACGCCGCCGCGCCCCCGGCCCCGCCGCACGCCGCGGCCGACACGGTCGTCCATGACACGCTCCGCGAGCTGGAAGTGCTCGCCAACGCCGTGGTGGACACGCTGGTCGCGCACGGGGTGAAGACCCCCCGGGGCATCCTGGTGGTGACGATGGACGCCGGGGGCGGGGGCGCCGAGCTCAACATCGTCGGCGGCAACGTGCCGGAGGCGCACCGGGCCAGCGTGATGCCCGCCGCAGCCGCCTACATCAACCGCCGCGGCGTGGAGACGCCCATCGACCTCACCATCCACCTGGAGCGGGTGGAGAGGCCCGCCGTCGTGATCCCCGCCGCTCCCCGCACCGCGCCGGTGCCCCGCAACGGCGACAAGGTGGAGAATTACATGGCGCACCTGCTGGCGGCGCATCCCAACCTCTCGCGCGGGTGGCACAGGGCGGTGGTGGACATGTACGTGAACCGCCAGGGCCGCGTGGCCATCGTAAACATCCGCGAGTGGGCCGGCGAGGTGGACATCAACCAGTACCTCACCGCGCTGGCCTACGAGCTGGAGTTCACCCCCGCGCGCCAGGGCGGTCAGCCGGCGCCGTGCTGGATCCGGCAGTCGTTCGCGTTCGGCGTGGATCGCTGACGCGCCGTTCCCGGGGGGCCGCGTCAGACGCGGGCGCCGCCGTTCGTTTCGCCGATCCCCGAAGCGTCGCACCCGTTCCCCGGAACAGTCCCATGCGCACCCGATTCGCTCTCCTCATCACCGTCGGGCTGGGCCTCGTCCTCACCGCGCCCGCGGCGGCGCAGCGGGTGCAGGGGGTGCTCGTGGATGCCGGCGGGCGGCCCGTGGCGGGCGCGTTCGTGAGCCTGCGCGGGGCCGGAGAAGCGGTGGTGGCGCGGGCGCTCACGGGCGCGGAGGGGCGCTTCAGCCTGCAGGGTTCGGGGGCGGGGACGTACCGGGTGCGCGCGGAGCGGATCGGGTTCGCCACCACCAGCTCCGCGCCGCTCGACCTGGCGGCGGGCGAGACGCGCGACCTGCGGCTGGTGGCGGCCAGCGCCGGGGTGGCGCTGGAGGGGCTGGTGGCGCGGGGCCGCTCGCGCTGCGACGTGCGGCCCGAGGCGGGGGCCGCGGCGGCGCGGGTGTGGGAGGAGGCGCGCAAGGCGCTGGAGGCCACCACCTGGACGGCGGGGGCGCTCCGCTTCGGCTACACGGAGTACGAGCGCGACGTGGATCCCACCAGCGAGCGGGTGCGCGCCGAGACGGCGCAGCGGCGCACGGCGGTGGGGCGCGGCGTGTGGGTGAGCCGCGACGCGGCCGAGCTCGCCCGCGCCGGCTACCGCGAGGAGCGCCGCGACGGGATCTACTTCTTCGCCCCCGACGCCAAGCTCCTCCTCTCGGACGAGTTCCAGGACTCCCACTGCTTCGGCGTCGCGGCCGGCGAGGGCGCCACACGCGGGCTGGTGGGGCTCACCTTCCAGCCCGTGCGCAGGCGCGGAGCGCCCGTGGACGTGAGCGGCGTGCTCTGGCTGGACCCGGCCAGCGCCGAGCTGCGCCACCTGGATTTCAACTACACGGGGCTCTCCCAGAACGAGGACCAGGAGGGCGTGGGCGGGCGCGTGGAGTTCGTGCGGCTGGCCGGCGGCGCGTGGATCGTGAGGCGCTGGCGCCTGCGCATGCCCGTGCTGGTGGGCAAGCAGTGGCGGATGCCCACCGGCGGCAGCGGCACGCACGTGGTGCTGGACGCGCTTCGCGAGAGCGGCGGGTACGTGGGCGAGGTGACGAGCGCGACGGGCGAGCGGCTGTTCGCGGCGCAGACGGGCGCGCTGGAGGGGACCGTGGTGGATGCGGTCACCGAGACGCCGCTGGCGGGGGCTCGCGTGACGCTGGTGGGCACCACCCGCGGCGCCATGAGCGACGAGCAGGGCCGCTTTCGCGTCGCCGACCTGGACGAGGGGCGCTACGCCGTCACCTTCACCCACCCGCGCACCGACTCGCTCCGCTACCGCGCCCCGGCCACCGACGTCGCCGTGCGGCTGGGCGAGGCGGCCACGGTGCGCCTCGTCTCCCCATCCCTCGCCACCGCGATCGCCGCCGGGTGCGCGGGCGACTCGCTGCGCGCGGGCGCGGGGGTGCTGGCGGGCACGGTGAGGAACCGGGCGAACGGCGCGCCGCTGGCCGGGGCGCGCGTCGCCGTGTGGTGGAACGGCCCATCGGGCACGGTGCGCGGCGAGGTGGAGTCCGACGCGGAGGGCCAGTACCGCTTCTGCGGGGCCCCGCCGGGGGTGAGGCTCTCCGCGCGCGCATCCTTCCTGGGGCGCGGCGGCGAGACCACCACGCTCACCATCCCCGGAGCGGAGCCGGTGATGCGCGACCTGACCACCTTCGTGGTGTCCGCCGCCGTCCAGGCCGGCGGCGAGTACCTGCAGGCGACGGGCGTAGCCGCCATGTCGCTGGAGGGCCGCGTGGTGGACGCGGAGAGCGGCGACCCCGTGGCCGGCGCCCGCGTGCGCCTGGGCGAGGGCGAGGAAGCCCGCACCACCGACCGCCGCGGCGCCTTTTCCGTGCGCCGCGTTCCGCACGGCACCTACCGCGTGCAGATCGAACACCCCGATTACGGCCTGCAGACGCGCTGGATCGCCCTCGGCGGCGGCGCCACCATGGACGCCACCTTCCAGATCGCGAAGCGCTGAGATGAATTTATCTCTGTGCCTCTGCGTCTCTGTGTGAGCCCTTCAACCCGAGTGTGCGTTCCGATGCCCCTTCCGTCCCGCGAAGAAGCCCTCGCGCTGATGCACGAGTACGTGCAGAGCGAAAGCCTCCGCCGTCACATGTACTCCGTGGAGGCCGCCTGCCGCGCCTACGCCCGCCGCTTCGGCGAAGACGAGGAGCTCTTCGGGCTCACCGGCCTCCTCCACGACTTCGACTACGAGCGCTACCCGGACGAGCACCCCATCCCCGGCACCACGCTGCTGCGCGAGCGCGGCTACCCGGACGAGATGGTGCACGCGGTACTGGCGCACTACGCGCCACGCACGGGCGTGCAGCCGGAGACCCTCCTGGACCGCACCCTGTACGCCTGCGACGAGATCACCGGCCTGGTGACCGCCGCCGCGCTCGTCCGCCCCTCGAAGTCCGTCATGGACCTGGAGGCGAAGTCCGTCCTCAAGAAGATGAAGGACAAGGGCTTCGCCGCGGGCGTGGACCGTGAGGACGTGCGCCGCGCCGCCGAGCTCCTGGGCGTGGAGCTGGCGGATCACGTCGCGTCCGTCATCGAAGCGATGCGTGGGATCGCGGGGGAGCTCGGGCTCGAAGGGGGGGAAAAGCCGGAGTAGCGACGGCAGAGCTGGCACGCCCGCGTGCCACTCACCATCGTTCGCAAAGCTCACGCATACGAACTGTCGCTGGCGAATAAGCAACGGCGGCATGCCCGTGTGCCACGTATTATGCGTTCTAAAACCCCAGTCCTCACATTTTTCCCCGTTCGTCGACCGTCTTCAGATTGATCAGCGATAGCGGGTTGCTACCCCCGCGCTGGGGTGAAGCGGTGCGCGCCCGAGGCAAAACGGCGCTTATGGAGGTAGAGCAGCTTGCCTTCCGCTGCGGTTGCGTGTGCAGTTGACGACGATGCCGCAATCTGCGCGGCGCGAGACTAAAGGCGCCAACTTGGCGGCTCCCGCGGACACCATGTTTTTGGGTTCGGCCGCCGAGTAGCGGCGCTCGAAAAGATTGCGGAAGATGGATCTCAGATGTAGTGTAGAAGGTTGGTACCCTTCGCTAAAGCGGAACAACTTTATGCTGCTCGGTACACCACGGGGAGAGGATGAGCAACGACCCTGAGTTCCCACTGTTTGATGACCCTGACGGCGGGGACGTCGAGAATAGCTCGGCGCGAGTCGGCCCTCGTCGCCGGAGAGAGACCGACCGGATCGGAGTACTTCGTGCTACCAAGACCCCGCTGGGGTTTTACTGTCTTGTTGTACTCGCCGCCGAAGCGGTGTTGGCTGTTGTATTCTTTGGGACTCCCGAGGCGGACAAGATCTGGGTCCTCGGGGGAATGCTGATCCTACTGTTAGTGCTCACGGCTGTAGTCGCGTTGCTCTCATGGTATCGACCGGAAGCCCTTACCGGCAACCGGCCGATTAGATCAATCGCACATTGGCGCCACCACCTAAAGATCGGGGACATGGTTCAAATTGTCGCCCCGCCAACGACGATGTATACTCCCAAAGGGGTGATTGAATGGAACAGCAAGTTAATGGGGCGCTATGCTGGGAAGCGAGCGCACGTGGTGGCGATTGAGGCCGAGCATGATCTTCCAAGAGTCGTGAAGTTGGACGTTGATGCCCAGAACTATGACTGGGCACCCGAGTGGCTCGAACCCGCAGAGTGATATGGGCCAGACTACCTCAATCGCACACAAGTTCGGCGTCAGTGTAGCCCTGCGTAGCGAAGTCGAACCCGCTACCGCACAGCGGATGCAACGTTTGCTGAAGGATCAACTAGAGGCATCCGGCACCAGCGTCCCGAGCAATGCGCAGATCTATGTTAAGCAACTGCGTATCGCTGCGAAGCGAAGGCATTTCGGAGTGAGTGATGTGCCGGATCGCGTAGAATCGGTTCGAGTAAGTGCTTCGCTCCCCAAGGATGCGACAAAAGCGGGTAAGATAGTGATTCACGATCTTGGACTTCAGACTGATCCTTCCATCTCTGTGACCCGATCTGCGGCGCGGCTCTCGTATTCTTTGCCGGGTGCGTACATCGCTAGTCATGATGAATATACTGATTACATCGCTGTGATCGTGAAGCCCGGCTGTCCGCAGAAAATGAAGAAGTTGGAAGTTCAAATTTCAGCGCAAGCGACCGCTGAGTTCGCTCGGCACCTTCGTAACGTTCCCGATGGGCGAGTTCTTAGTAAGCTGACCTTCTGGTTGGCTCCTAATATTCAACTCACCCTCGCAGTCTAGGTCTAAGCGCCGAAGAAGCGAGCCGCGGTGCGTCTTGCGGATGACTGCGTCACCTCCACTTGGCTATCGGGCTTGGGGACGCAGCATTCAGCTTGGTTGCTTTGGCCGAGGATCTGCCGGCGGACTTCCGGGCGATCGGCGGAGCTAAGCCGAACTCCCTCGGTGGTCCGCGATCCATAGCGAACGACCGAGTGCATGAAAGCGACTTCGCGGGCTGGACGGTGAGCGGATCTGCGGGCGGGCCTGCGAACCGCGCGAATAGCCGGACTCCAGTCGAGTTACACCGGGCAGACACGGATATTCACTCGGTGGCTGAGTGGTAAGTGAATCCGCCCGCAAGAAGATGAAGGACAAGGGCTTTGCCGCGGGCGTGGACCGTGAGGACGTGCGCCGCGCCGCCGAGCTCCTGGGCGTGGAGCTGGCGGATCACG
>DASVSA010000191.1:0-12083 GCA_036388335.1 Longimicrobium sp.
CTCAAGGGGAAGATCCTGAACGTGGAGCGCGCCCGCTTCGACAAGGTGCTCTCCAACGAGGAGATCCGCGCCATCATCACGGCGATCGGCTCCGGGATCGGCGAGGACGAGTTCGACCTCAAGAACGCCCGGTACCACAAGATCATCATCATGACGGACGCGGACGTGGACGGCTCCCACATCCGCACGCTGCTGCTTACCTTCTTCTTCCGGCAGATGCGCCAGCTCATCGACGCGGGCTTCATCTACATCGCCCAGCCGCCGCTGTACCTGGTGAAGAAGGGGAAGCAGGAGCAGTACGCCTACAGCGACGCCGAGCGCGACGAGATCATCGCCCGCTACAAGGGCGCCGACGGCGAGGCCAAGGGCGTTCACGTGCAGCGCTACAAGGGGCTCGGCGAGATGAACCCCGAGCAGCTCTGGAAGACCACGATGGACCCCGACACGCGCACCCTCCTCAAGGTGGAGATGGAGGACGCCGTGTCGGCCGACTCGGTCTTCTCCCGCCTGATGGGCGAAGAGGTGGAGCCGCGCCGGCAGTTCATCGAAGAGAACGCGCGCTACGTGAAGAACCTGGACGTCTAGAAACGACTGTCTGTCGTCGTACAGAAGTAATCGTACGGGCTTGTCGAAAGTTCTCGCACTGACGTAAGTCGTCGTACGGGCAGACGGCACAGATGGGCCCCGGGCAGCCGCCCGGGGCCCATCTGTTTTCGCTGTACCTCGGCGACACCCACCGCGGGCCTGCGAGGGGCGGCCGAGAGGGGTGGCTGCCGCGTCGAGCCGGTTCGGAGAGCGGCGGCTGCGAAAACGAGACGGGCACCGCGGCCCTGCCCACCTCCTCCGCTCCCATCCGCAGGGGTGTCTCCCTGCTCCCATTCTCCTTGACAGCTTAGGAGGCGGCGGCCATTTTCCTCCTAACCGACATAGGGGAGAACACCATGACCGATTCCGCCACGCTGCTGCCCGGTACGCTGGACCTGCTGATCCTCAAGGCCGTCTCGCTCGGGAAGCTGCACGGGTACGGCGTACTGCTGCGCATCGAGCAGATCTCGGGCGGTGCGCTCCAGATTCAGCAGGGCGCACTCTACCCGGCGCTGTACCGGCTGGAGCACCAGGGGCTCATCGAGAGCGAGTGGGGCGTCTCCGAGAACAACCGCCGCGCCAAGTTCTACCGCCTCACCCCCGCCGGCCGCGTGCGCCTTGGCGAGGAGGTCTTGAGCTGGAACCGGCTTGCGGATGCCATCGCGCTGTCGCTGCGCACCACGCCCCAGGAGATCTGAGCATGAAGACTCTGTTCGCGCGGGTGCGGTCGTTCTGGCGCGGGCTGTGGAGGCCCGACCAGCTCTGGGCGGAGATGGATGAGGAGATGCGCTTCCACGTGGACATGGAAGCCGAGCGGCTCCAGCGCGAGCGGGGTCTGGACCCCGCGGAGGCGCGCCGGCAGGCGGCGGTCGCGTTCGGCGGCGTGGAGAAGTACAGGGAAGCGGGGTGGGACGAGCGAGGGCTGGGGTGGCTCGGGGGGCTGAAGCTCGACTTCAAGCTCGGCGGGCGGATGCTGATCAAGTATCCGGGGCTGACGATCATTGGCGGCCTCGCGATGGCGTTCACCATCTGCGTCGGCGCCGTCCTCTTCGAGATGGTGATGCTCTTCGTCAGCCCCACGCTTCCGCTGCCGGGGGGCGGCCGCATCGTCCACCTGCGGAGCTGGGACGTGCAGGCGAACGAGCCGGAGCCGCACGCGCTGCAAGATTTCCTCGTCTGGCGCCAGGTGATGCGGTCGGTGACCGACCTCGGGGCGTGGGAGAACGTCACGCGCAACCTCGCCGGGCGCGACGGCGAGTTCCGTCCGGTGCAGGTGGCGGCGATGACCGCATCGGGATTCGACGTTGCCGGGACGCGGCCGTTGCTGGGCCGCCCCCTCGTGCCGGCGGACGAGCGGGCCGGCGCCCCGCCGGTGGTGGTCCTCGGCCACGACGTGTGGCGGGCGCGTTTCGCGGGCGACTCCGCCATGGTCGGACAGGCCGTACAGCTCGGGGACACGTACGCCACGGTCGTGGGCGTGATGCCGGACGGCTTCTCCTTTCCGGTCGCGCACGACGCCTGGACCCCGCTCCGTACCGACGCGCTCGGCCTCGCGCCGCTCGGCGGGCCCACCGTCGCCGTCTTCGGGCGACTCGCGCCCGGCGCCTCGCTCGAGCAGGTGCAGGCCGAGCTGACGGCGCTCGGCCGGCGCGCGGCGCGGGAGCACCCCGACACCCACGAGCACCTTCGGCCCCAGGTGATGCCGTACGCGCAGATGTTCGCGAGTTCGATGGAGGACGGGGGCGTGATATTCGCCCTGATGCAGCTCTTCATGCTGATGCTCCTCGTGCTCGTCTGCGGCAACGTGGCCCTGCTGGTGTTCGCACGGGCGGCGACGCGCGAGAGCGAGATCATCGTACGGAGCGCCCTCGGCGCGAGCCGGCGCCGGATCGTCGCGCAGCTCCTCGCCGAGGCGCTCGTGCTCGGCGCGGTGGCCGCCGCCGTGGGGCTCGCGGCCGCCCACTTCGCGCTGCGCCAGGTGGGGCTGCCGTTCCTGCAGGCGACCATGGGGCGGATCCCGTTCTGGCTCGATCTGCGTCTCTCGCCCGCCACGGTGCTCTACGCCTGCGCGCTTACCGTGCTCGGCGCCGCGATCGCCGGCGTGCTGCCGGGGCTCAAGGTGACGCGCGGCCTCGGGTCGCGGCTGCGCGAGGGTACGGCCGGCGGCGGCGGCCTGCGCTTCGGCGGCATGTGGACCGCGGTGATCGTCGCCCAGGTCGCGGTCACCGTCGCCTTCCCGGCGGTGGTGCTCGTCCAGCTGAAGGAGCTGGACCGGATCCGGTCGTACGACGCCGGCTTCGCGGCCGAGGAGTACCTCGCGGTGAGTCTCTCGATGGACGCGCCGGCGGGGGCGGACGGAGACGGCGACACCGCAGCAGCCGCGGCCCACCGCGCGCGGTTCGGGACGCTCGTCGAGGCGCTGCGTCAGCGCCTCTCGGCCGAGCCGGGGGTCGCCGGTGTCACCTTCGTAGACCGGCTGCCGCGCACCGACGGCGGCCACCGCTACATCGCCGTGGACGACGCGGCGGCTGGCGCTGCGGGTGCACCGGCGGGGCAGCGCGCGAAGATCGCGTTCGTGGATCCCGCGTACTTCGACGTGCTCGGGGCGCCGGTCCTCACGGGGCGGGGGTTTCAGGCGGCCGACCTCGTCCCGGAAGCGAGGGTGGCGATCGTCGACCGGGGCTTTGTAGACCAGGCGCTACATGGGCGCAACCCGATCGGCCGGCGCGTGCGCATCGGCGGGGGAGGCACCGCGCCCGACGGCCTGGGCGCCGACTCGCTCCCCTGGTACCAGATCGTGGGGGTCGTGAAGGAGCTCGGCATGATCGGCGCGGAGGAGTCCGGGCGCGGGCTGGGGCTCTATCTCCCGGCTACGCCGGGCAGCGGCTTCCCGCCGCACATGCTGATCCACACGCGGGGCGACCCTATGTCGCTCGTGCCGCGCGTGCGCGCCATTGCCGGCTCGCTGGCCCCCACGCTGCGGCTCTCGGAGTTCCAGCGCATGGACCAGATCGCGAACGACTATCTGTGGATGCTCGGGATGTTGCTGCGCATGACGCTGGGAATGACCGCCGTGGCGTTGCTCCTCGCGCTGGCCGGCATCTACGCGGTGATGTCTTTCACCGTCGCCCGACGCACGCGGGAGATTGGCCTCCGCGTCGCGCTCGGCGCGAAGCGGCGCCGCGTCCTCACCGCGATCTTCCGGCGGCCGCTGACGCAGGTCGGCCTCGGTGTGGCGGCGGGTGCCACCCTGATAGCGCTCGGCGCCCTGGCCTTGTTTCACATCGGCGAGTTCGCGGGAGCGCAGCGCGGGTTCTCGGTGGGCCAGCTCGCGCTGCTCGTGGCCTACGCGGCGTTCATGCTGGGGGTGTGCCTGCTCGCCTGCGTCGTCCCCACGCGGCGCGCGCTCCGGGTGGATCCGATGGCAGCGATGCGGGTGGAGTAGGCCGATCCGGAACGACAAAACGGCGGGGCTCACACGGAGACACAGAGGCACGGAGATGAAGTCATCCCCGTGCCTCTGCTCTTATGTGCTCGGCGTCGCGGCGCGGAGGGAGTCCGAAGAGCCGGGCGTACTCGCGGCTGAACTGCGATGCGCTCGCGTATCCCACCTCGTAGGCGACCGAGTCCGCGCTCGGAGCCCCGGCCAGCAGACGGCGCCGAGCCTCCTGCAGCCGCAGGCGCTTCTGGTACTGGATCGGGCTCAGGGCGGTGGCCGCCTTGAAGTGCGCGTGCAGGGCCGAGGGGCTCATGTGCACCCGGCTCGCGAGCTCTTCGATCTGCATCGGCTCGGCGAAGTGCTCCTTGATCCAGCTGATCGCGCCGGAGACCCGCCGCAGACGGCCCTCCCCGATCGCCATCTGCGCCAGGCGCCCGAACTGGTCGCTCTGCAGCAGACGGTAGTCGATCTCCCGCCGTACGAGCGGTGCCAGGACCGGGAGATCCGCGGGGGCATCGAGGAGCCTCACCAGGCGGAGCACCGCATCCAGCAGGGACGCGTTGAGCGGACTGACGAAGAGCGCCCGGCCGTCGTGGTCGTCCCTCGGCGCCGGCCGGCCCGTCTCCACGATCAGCGCCGCGAGCTCGCGCGGATCGACGGCGAGCGTGAGGCAGAGGTACGGCTCATGGGGGCTCGCCTCGAAGACGTTGCCGACGACGGGCAGATCCACCGAGACGGCGAGGTACTGCGACGGGTCGTAAACGTACGTCTCGGCGCCGACCGTCACCTGCTTCCGGCCCTGCACCACCACGTACACCGCCGGCTCCTGGAGGACGGGAGCTGGCTCCGTGGGATGCGAGAACCGGTATAGCGTCAGCGAGGGAATCGCCGTCTCATGGCGGCCGTCCGAGCCCGTACGGCCCCCGAGCCGCTCCACGAGCTCCGCCAGCAGCGCATCCTTCCAGCCGGCCTCCTCACCCCGGTCCCCGGGCCCTCCGAGCTTCAGCGTCATCGCTCCGATATCTCCTCAGTCTGGTGCGGCTCCGATGCCATGGACGATACATGCGCCGCCGTGTCATTTCCACGAACGTGGAGGATCAGGCAAGCATCGCCTACGATCGGGCAGAGCCGCAAGCGCGCGTGGGCTTACCTTTCATCCACGAAATGTAAGCGGAGGCGGTTCGGCCCAGGGGAATTGGGCAAAGGGAGAACCGGCCGCGAACCACACGGAGATGAAGATCCCATGACTGACAGGAAGATCTGGTTCATCACGGGCGCGGGCCGCGGCATGGGCCTCGACATCGCCCGCGCCGCGCTCGCCGCCGGCCACTCGGTGGTGGCCACCGGGCGGAATCCGGAGGCCATGACCCGGGCGCTCGGTGCGGCGGACGAGCTCCTGGTCGTGAAGCTCGACGTTACCCGCCCCGCCGATGCGGAGGCCGCCGCCCGCGCCGCGGTGGAGAGATTCGGCCGCATCGACGTGCTGGTCAACAACGCCGGGAACTTCTACGCGGGGTTCTTCGAGGAGATCACCCCGGAGAACTTCCGGGCTCAGATCGAGACGAACCTGTTCGGGCCGGTGAACGTAACCCGCGCCGTGCTCCCCGTCATGCGCTCGCGGAGGTCGGGGCTCGTCGTCACCATCTCCTCCTCGGCCGGCATCGCCGGACAGGAGTTCGTCTCCGCCTATGCCGCGTCGAAGTTCGGCCTCGAGGGCTGGATGGAGTCGCTCGCCCCCGAGGTCGCCCCGTTCGGCATCCGCACGATGCTCGTGGAGCCGGGGCTCTTCCGCACCGAGCTGCTCACGGAGGATTCGACGAACTACCCCGAGCCCTCGATCGAGGACTACGCCGAGAAGACCCGGCAGACCGTCGCCGCATGGAAGGGGATGAGCGGCAAGCAGGGCGGCGACCCCGCCAGGCTCGCCAGGGCGCTGCTCGAGCTCGCCGGTGAGCCGGAGCCCCCCGTTCGGTGGGCCGCCGGCGCGGACGCCCTCGGCACCCTCGAACAGAAGGGCCGTGACCTGCTCGCCCAGGCCGGCGCGTACCGCGAGCTCTCTTCGTCCCTGGGGTACGCCGCCGCCGAATAGGGGCGGGGAAACGGACTCGGGCCGGAAAACGGCGGGGCTCACACAGAGACACAGAGGCACGGAGACGACTTCATCTCCGTGCCTCCGTCTCTCTCTGTGAGATGCGGTGCTCCTACGCCAGCCGTGCCGTGAAGCCCCGCACGGCGGCGAGGTAGTCGTTCACGTCGAAGCGGCCGGGGGCGACCATCCCCTGCACCGCGCAGCCGTGGAGCCAGCTCACCGCGACCGCCGCCATCCCGTCCGCGGTGGCGCCTTCGAAGGCGGCGGGGTCGGTGAGCAGGAGCTCCTCCATGATCGCGCGGAACTCCCCGCGGTAGCGCTCCAGCTCCGCGCTGATCCGCTCGCCGACGACGCGATCCTGCGTGCCGCGCGCCCAGTACTCGAAGAAGAGACGCGTGTGCTTCGGCTGGCCCGCCACACGCGCCAGCTCGTGCTCCAGGAGCGCGTGAAGCCGCTCCACCGCGCCGGGGATGCGCGCGACCTCGTCTGGAACGCGCAGCAGCGCAGCGGAGGCGATGAGCCATTCCAGCAGCTCCAGCACCAGCCGCTCCTTGCGCTGGAAGTAGAAGACGACGAGCGAATGGCTCAGCCTGGCTTCGGCCGCCACCGCGCGCAGCGTGAGGCCGCCGACCCCTTCCCGCGCCGCCACCTCGAAGCTCGCCTGCAGGATCTGCCCGCGCCGCACGTCCTCCGAAGCTCGCTCCCCCGGCATCTCTCTCTCCCGTTCACGTTCCGCGAGCAGCCGGCCGCGGAGTTGTTGTTGACCGATTGTACAACATAGAGTAGCTTGCATTTACCGTTTGGTCAACAACACGCGACTTCCCGTACCCGCGCCCGCCCGGACGCGCGGCGGGGGCCACATCCGCACCGAGGCGCGCCATGCTCGTACCGTGCACCCCCGGCCCCACGCACGCCGCAGCGTCCACCCGCACGGGGAGGCCGCTTTGAGCGCATCCGGAATCGTCGTCGTGCCGCACGTGGAGGAGATCGAGACGTACGCGCGCGACATCGTGGAGACAGTGCGCGAGCCGCTCCTGATGCTCGATACCTCCCTGCGCGTGCGCAGCGCCAACCGCGCCTTCTACCACACCTTCGGCGTGACGTGCGAGGAGACGGAGAACCGGCTGATCTACGAGCTCGGCAACGGGCAGTGGGACATCCCGGCGCTCCGCACCCTGCTGGACGAGGTGATGCGCACCAGCTCGGTGTTCAACGACTTCGAGCTGGAGCACTCGTTCCCCGTCATCGGGCGGCGCGTGATGCTGCTGAACGCGCGCAAGCTGCGCCCGGGGATCCACGCCGAGCTCCTGGTGCTCGCCATCGAGGACGTCACGGAGCGCCGCCGCGCCGAGGCGAAGGTCAAGGAGATCGAGACGTACGCCCAGGACATCGTGGACACGGTGAGGAAGCCGCTCCTGATCCTGGACCCCGACCTGCGGGTGCGCAGCGCCAACCGGGCCTTCTACGAGACCTTCGCCGTCACCGCCGCCGAGACCGAGGACCACCTCATCTACGAGCTGGGCAACGGGCAGTGGAACGTGCCGGCGCTGAGGACGCTGCTGGAGGATATCATCCCGCGCAGCTCCATCTTCAACGACTTCGAGCTCTCGCACGACTTTCCCGCCATCGGCCGGCGGGTGATGCTGCTCAACGCGCGCAAGCTCAAGGCGGGCGACCACGGCGAGCTGCTGGTGCTGGCGCTGGAGGACGTGACGGAGCGGCGGCGCGCGGAAGAGGAGGTGGTGAACGCCCGCGAGGCCGCCGAGAGCGCCAACCGCACCAAGAGCCTCTTCCTGGCCAACATGAGCCACGAGCTGCGCACCCCCCTCAACGCCATCCTCGGCTATTCCGAGATGCTGCAGGAGGAGGCCATCGAGCGCGATCTGGTGGAGTTCGCTTCGGACCTGGACCGGATCGGCACGGCGGGGAAGCACCTCCTGGCGCTCATCAACGACATCCTCGACCTGTCCAAGATCGAAGCCGGCAAGATGGAGCTGTTCCTGGAGAGCTTCGACCTGGCCGAGCTGATCATGGAAGTGGCCTCCACCATCCAGCCGATGGTGAGGACCAACGGCAACACGCTCAACCTGAGGCTGGCGCCCGGATTGGGCGTGATGTACGCGGACCAGATGAAGGTGCGCCAGGGCCTCTTCAACCTCCTCTCCAACGCGGACAAGTTCACGCAGGACGGCACCGTGACGGTGGACGCGCGGCGCGAGAGGATGGACGACCGCGAGTGGGTGGTGTTCCAGGTGACCGACACGGGGATCGGGATGGACGCCGAGCAGATCGTGAAGCTCTTCCAGGACTTCACGCAGGCGGATGCCTCCACCACGCGCCGGTTCGGCGGCACCGGGCTGGGGCTGGCCCTCACGCGCCGGTTCTGCCAGATGATGGGCGGCGACGTGACGGTGCGCAGCGTCGCCGGCGAGGGAAGCGTGTTCACCATCAAGCTTCCCGCCGTGATGCGCCCGGCGGACCCGGAGCCGGTGCCCGCCGCCGGAGCGCCGGGCGAGGGGCACTCGAAGGGCGGCCCGCTCCCGGCCGACGCGAGCTGCGTGCTGGTGATCGACGACGACCCCGTGCAGCGCGACCTGATGCAGCGCTTCCTGGGCCGCGAAGGGTTCCGCGTGCTGGTGGCCGAGGGGGGCGAGGAAGGGCTGCGGCTCGCGCGGGAGATGCAGCCGGTAGCCATCACGCTGGACGTGATGATGCCGGGGATGGACGGGTGGACCGTGCTCGCCGCGCTCAAGGCCGACCCGGCCGTGCGCGGCATCCCCGTGGTGATGCTGACCATGGTGGACGACCCCAACCGGGGCTTCACCCTCGGAGCCGCCGGCTTCGCCACCAAGCCCGTGAACCGCGGGCGCCTTTCGCGCCTGCTGCGGAAGTACTCGTCCGCCGACGCGCCGGGCGGGGTGCTGGTGGTGGACCACGACGCCGCGGCGCGCACCCTCGTCCGCACCCTGCTGGAAGCGGAGGGGTGGGACGTGCGCGAGGCCGAGAACGGGAGGGTGGCGCTCGCGCGGATGGAGGAAGAGCGCCCGCGCCTGGTGCTGCTGGACCTGCTGATGCCCGAGATGGACGGCTTCGAGTTCACGGAGCAGGTCCGCCAGCACCCCGGGCTGCGCTCCGTGCCCATCGTGGTGGTGACGTCGCACGACCTCAGCCGCGAGGAGCGCCAGCGGCTGAACGGCTACGTGGAGACGGTGGTCCAGAAGGCCGGCGACTCGCCGGACGCGCTCCTTCACCGCGTGCGCGAGCTGCTGGGCGGCTTCGACACCGAGCGCCAGATGATCACCCGAACGGGAGGAGAACGGCGAGCGCTCCCCGCGTGAGCCGTGTCTCGAAGTGAAGCGATGCCCAAGATCCTGCTGGTGGAAGACAACGAGATGAACCGCGACATGCTCTCGCGGCGGCTGGAGCGCAAAGGCTTCCAGGTGATCCTGGCGACCGACGGCGCCGCCGGGATGGAGATGGTCCTGTCCGCCGCGCCGGACCTGGTGCTGATGGACATGAGCCTCCCCGTGCTGGACGGGTGGGAGGCGACGCGGCGCCTGAAGGCGGACCCCGCCACCCGCCACGTCCCGGTGATCGCCCTCACGGCGCACGCCATGTCGAGCGACCGCGGGAAGGCGCTGGAGGCCGGCTGCGACGACTACGACACCAAGCCCATCGAGCTGCCGCGCCTTCTCGCCAAGATGGAGGCCCTGCTCGCCCGCGGCCCCCTCCCGGAAGCCGTGCCATGACCACGCTGCCGCCCGCGCTGCTCCACGACCTCCGCACGCCGCTCGGCCAGATCATCGGCTACGCGGAGCTCCTGGCGGAGCGCGCCGTGGAGGGGGGGGACGAGCGCTTCGTACCCGACCTGGAAAAGGTCAGCGCCGCCGGCTACCGCATCCTCGCGCTGTTCGACGAGCACTTCACGGCCGCGCCCACGCCCGGACTCACCTGGTCCGACGCCGACCTGCTCCGCGAGCTTGGCGGCGGGGACCCCCGCCTGGCCTCCCTCGCCGACCGGGTGGCGGCGCTGCTCCCGCCGCGCTGAAACAACGGGGCTCACACAGAGACACAGAGGCACAGAGAAGAACGTCGTCCCTGTGCCTCTGTGTCTCTGTGTGAGGCCTTGTGTTCTGGTGAGCACGCAATTATCTTGATATCAAGATGATAAACCATGACGAGGATACCGCCGCCGCGCTGAAGCTGTGGGTAGTGCTGAACCGGGTGCAGCGCGCGGTGGGTGAGCGCGCGCGCCGGGAAGTCGAGCGGCAGGGGCTGCGGCCCACGGAGTTCGCCGTGCTCGAGGCACTGTACCACAAGGGGCCGCTCACGCTGGGGCAGGTGGGGGAGCGCGTGCTGGTCACGAGCGGTAGCGTCACTCCCGTGGCGGACAAGCTGGAGAAGCGTGGCCTCATCCAGCGGCGTATCTCCGCGGAGGACCGCCGCGTGTGCTACGCGGAGCTGACGGCGGCAGGGAGTGAGCTGATCGGCGGGATCTTCCCGGAGCACGCGGAGGTGATCCGTGGCGCGATGGCGGGGATCACGACGGAGGAGAAGCGGATCGCCACGGCTCTCCTCAAGCGGCTGGGACTCCACGCGGCGGCGAATCCCTGATTTCGTTTTGCCCAAATGTCTTGAAAACGAGATTCTTGAAGGGAAGACGTATGTGCCACTCGGGCACGCCTGGAGGATCAAGTGGATGCCTCCAGGTCTCCTCCTGGAAATAGAGCAGGCCATGAACAAGCATCTGGAGCTTGGACTCGACACTTTCGGTGATGTCACGCGCACCGCGGACGGCAGCGCCGTACCGCACGCGCAGGTGATCCGCGACGTGATCGCGGAGGCCGTGCTCGCCGACCGGCTGGGGGTCGACTTCATCGGAGTGGGGGAGCATCACCGGGAGGACTTCGCCGTGTCGGCGCCCGAGGTGCTGCTGGCCGCCATCGCCGGGAAGACGGAGCGCATCCGGCTGGGCTCGGCCGTGACGGTGCTCAGCTCGGACGATCCGGTGCGGGTGTTCCAGCGGTTCTCCACGCTGGACGCCGTGTCCGGGGGCCGCGCGGAGGTCATCCTGGGGCGGGGCTCGTTCACCGAGTCGTTCCCGCTCTTCGGGTACGCCCTCGATCAGTACGGCAAGCTGTTCGAGGAGAAGCTGGACCTGTTCGCCGCCATCCTGGAGCAGGACCGCACGGGCGAGCCGCTCACCTGGCGCGGCACCACCCGGGCGCCGCTCGTGGACCAGCGCGTGTTTCCCTCGACGGAACACGGCGCGCTCAAGGTCTCCATCGGGGTGGGCGGGAGCCCGGAGTCGGTGGTGCGCGCCGCGCGGTACGGGATGCCTCTCACGCTCGCCATCATCGGCGGCGACCCGCGGCGCTTCGCCCCGTACATCGACCTCTACCACCGGGCGCTGGCGGAGCGGGGACTGGGCCGCCTGCCCGTGGGCGTGCACTCCCCCGGCCACGTGGCCGAGACGGATGCGCGGGCGCGCGAGGAGCTCTGGCTCCCGTACCGCGAGATGCGCAACCGCATCGGGGCCGAGCGCGGGTGGCCGCCGACCAGCCGCGCCGAGTTCGAGCGCGAGATCGAGTCGGGGTCGCTGTACGTAGGGTCTCCCGAGACCGTGGCCCGCAAGATCGCCGCGACGGCGCAGGCGCTGGACATCGCGCGCTTCGACATGAAGTACAGCGCGGGAGCACTTTCGCACGACGTCATGATGCGGAGCATCGAGCTCTACGGGCGCGAGGTGATGCCACGAGTGCGGGAGCTGATCACCCCCGGCGCCGCCGCGGCGGCCTGATATCCTCACACAGAGGCACAGAGGCACCGAGATGACTTCATCTCGGTGCCTCTGTGTCTCTGTGTGAGAAACTCGCGCGTTGATGCCCGCGTACCACCGTGCGCGGCACTCGGACACCGGTCCTCACAGGAGCAACAATGGACCCGGCTCTCGCGGCACTGAGCCCCTCG
>DASVSA010000192.1:0-17969 GCA_036388335.1 Longimicrobium sp.
GTACGCGCGGGCGGCCTCGCTCTGCGGCGCGCGGGTGCTGCACGGGATCGCGCCGCCGCCCGGCTACGCGCTGGACGCGGTGGCCATCGCGGAAGCGGTAGTGCAGCACCGGCCGCGGCTCGCCTTCCTCTGCACCCCCAACAACCCCACGGGCCAGCGCATCTCCCGCGGCGAGCTGCGCGGCGTGGCGGATGCCTGCGCCGCCGCCGGCACGCTGCTGGTGGTGGACCAGAGCTTCGACGCCTTCCTGGCCGAGCCGCTGGGCACCCCCGCGCTCCCCGGGCACCCGGCCGTCCTCCACCTGCGCTCCATCACCAAGGACCACGCGCTGGCCGGGGTGCGCGCCGCCTTCGCGGTCGGCCCGGCGCACCTGGTGGCCGCCGTGGAGCGGGGGCGCGTCCCCTGGTCCGCCTCCACGCTCGCCCAGGCCGCCGCCGTCGCGGCCCTCAGCGACGCGGGTGGTGAGTACGCCGCCCTCACCCTCCCCCGCCTGCGCGCCGAGCGCGAGAGGCTGGAGGCGGCCTTCGCGCGCCTGCGCATCCCCACGGTGCCCACCTCCACCCACTTCGTGCTCGCGTCCGTGGGCGACGCGCCGGGGCTCGCCGCGCGCCTCTTCGCCGGGCACGGCATCCGGGTGCGCGACTGCACCTCGTTCGGCCTCCCCGGCCACATCCGCGTGGCCGCCCGCACCCCGCTCGACAACGCGGAGCTCATTCGCGCGGTGGAGGCCGAATGCTCCGCCTGACCCTGGTGCGCCACGGCTCCACCGATTGGAACGAGGCGGGCCGCTTCCAGGGCTGGGGCGATCCGCCGCTCTCCGCGCTCGGCCGTGGCGAGGCGGAGCGCCTGGGCGCGCACCTGGCCGGCGAGGAGTTCGGCCGCGTCGTGGCCAGCGACCTCCTGCGCGCCCGCGAGACGGCCGCGCTCGCCCTCCCCGGCGCGCTCGTGGAGACGGACCCGCGCCTGCGCGAGATGAGCTTCGGCGCGTGGGACGGCCTCACCTGGAACGAGTGCGTCGCGCGCGACGGCGACCTCATCCAGCGCTGGAGCGAGGACCCCGCCGCCGTCGCGCCCCCCGCGGGGGAGTCGCTGGCCGCCTTCGAGGCCCGCATCGCCGCGGCCCTCGCGGAGCTCCCCGAAGAGGGCTCGCACCTCTGGGTCGTGCACGCGGGCGTCATCCACGCCATCCTCGCCCGCTGGATGGACGTGCCCCTGCGCCGCACCTTCGCCCTGCACATCTCCGCCTGCGGCATCACCCGCGCCGAGCTCTTCCCCGGCGGCGGCGCCAGAGTGACGTGCGTGAACGAAACGGCCCGATAGGCTCACACAGAGACACGGAGACACAGAGAGGAGCGCGAGCGGACGCATGCGGACACCCGACGCACTCTGCTCCACGGCCGATGTCCGGGTTCTGCGCGTAACTTGCAGCCCCGCAGCGGTGTATGCATCATTCGGGGAACCTGGAACCGGAGTCGATCGATGACCAGACTGCTCGAGCTCGCCATCGCGAAGGCTGCCGCGCTCCCCGATGCCGTTCAGGATCCGCTCGCTTCGCAGTTGCTCCAGGAGATACAGGACGCGCAGTGGGAAGCCACCCTCGGCTCGCCCGAGTCGCTCGCCGTTCTCGACGACTGGGCGGCGGAGGCGCTGCGCGACCTCGAAGCCGGGCGCGTGGAGCCCATGGAGTGCGATCCGCCGTGAGATCCGTTCGGAACGCGCGGTTCAAGAAGGCGTTCGAGAAGCTTCCAGAGCCGGTTCAGCGGATCGCCCGGGACGCCTACACGCGCTTCCGGGCGAATCCGTTCGATCCCACGGTGAAGCTCCACGCCTCCAGGGATCTCGAACCCCGGACGTGTACGCCGTGAATGCGGGGACCCACCGCGGGACGGCGTACCGCGCGCTGGGCATCTGGCACAAGGGGAAGTGGTGTGGTTCTGGATCGGCTCGCACGAGGAATACAACCAGATCATCAAGCGGATCTGAAGGCTCCTCTCTGTGTCTCCGTGTGAGGCTGCCGTTGATCGAAGCTGAGCGTGTAGTCGGGACGATCGGGGTGGCACGGCTGGTCCAGGCCGGCGAGAGGATACGATGCCTGTGACGCCGGTTCTTCCCCGATCAGCCGGCGATGCAGGAGCGTCACTTCCAGCGTGCTGGGAACCGCGGTGCCGGGGATCAGCGGGCGCCAGTTGTTGCCGTGCACGTGGACGACCACGAAGTCGGTCATCGCGCGGTCCATGAGATCCGCGAACGCGTCCCAGTGCAGGTCGCAGTCGTGGAATTCGATGACCATGCCGGAGAGCGAGGAGGCGTCGCGGAGCACTTCGGGGAGCACCTCGTACTCGGCGCCCTCGATGTCCATCTTCACGAAGACGCCTCCCACATCCCGCACCTCGGCCGGGATTTCGGCGATGAGCGACTGCCAGGTGATGGAGCGCGGGGACTCGCTCGCGGTGATGAACCGTTCGCAGAACCTGCCGTTCTGCCCGAAGAAGTCTTCGAGGCCACGCGCGAGCCGGAGCAGCTCCCGGCATTCCGCGATCTCGAAGCGCATCTCCCGGTAGCGGAGGCGGGAGAGCGCGCGCAGCGCCGCCGCAAGGCGAGCCTTCGCCCCGCGCCGGAAGACCTGGGCCGAGACGGACCCGTCCACGCCGATCACGCGCACGGCGGGGTTCCGGGCATGGAACGCGGACTCGAACGACCAGTCGGTGGAGATCCCCAGCGCCAGGATCGTCCGCGTGGCGGCGCACACCCGCTCGCTCACGACGTACCCGCCGTCGTTGTCGCGGCCCAGCCTCACGAGGTCCCGCAACTGGACCGGGCGATACGCGCCGAGCGACCGCCGAGGGGTGGGCGCGGCGGGGGCTTGCTGCAGGATGGGGGGCATCGTCGTCCGGTGGCGGGGGATCTGCGGGATCACGCGCCATCAGCACCCGCCGTGCCCCCAGAAAACCGAGTGATAGCGGGGAGCAAGGATGCACTCGTGTTGCGCCCGCGCAACAGCCGTAGCGTCACCGGTTCTCCGAAAGGGACCCGGACCTGACCTGCCACCCGGGACCCGCTATCCGCCGGGCTGCTCTGTGACCTGGAATCCGCAGTCCGTGCACACGGTCCGCACCTCCCCGCCCGGCGAACCGACGATGGAGGTGTTCTCGTGCGGGCAGCTGGCCTGCAGCTCGGCGACCCTTTCCCTCCAGTCGTCTCTCACGACCGCGGCGAACTGCTCAGCCAGCGGGTCCTTCTTTGCGTCTCCGGACGACGCCGGATTCTTGCGACGGCCCCACCATTCGCGGAGTCCCTTCATCCAGCAAGCTCCTTACAACGTGGTGTTGCGCATGGCGGTTTGCGGCGCCAGCTGTTGGGGGTCGATGCGAGATGCGTGCTGCTACCGTCGCAGTACCCGCGACCGACGGGCGCCCCACACATGCTGACGCCTTGCAAGGCACGCGAGTCACGAACTCGTACCCACCGCCCGAACGCATGAGAATTCGCATCCTCAGCGACCTGCACACGGAGTTTGCTCCGTTCGATCCGCCGCCCGCCGGAGCGGATGTGGTGGTGCTTGCCGGCGACGTGGCTCTCGGCCTGCGGGGGCTGGATTGGGCGCGCGCCGCGTTCGGCGGCATGCCAGTGGTGTACGTGGCGGGAAATCACGAGTTCTATCGCCACGCCGTTCCCAAGCTCACGGAAGACCTCGCGCGCGAGGCTGCTGGAAGCTCGATCCACTTCCTGGAGAATGCGGAAGTGGTGGTCTCCGGAGTGCGCTTCCTCGGCTGTACCCTCTGGACGGACTTCGACCTGTTCGATGAGCGGATTCGTTCGGCCGCCGCCGCGCAGGCGTCGATGAACGACTTTCGGCTGATCCGCCTCTCACCCCGCTTTCGCCGCTTCGGCCCTGGCGATGCGCGTACAATCCACCTGCGCAGCGTCCGCTGGCTGCGCGAACGTCTGTCCGCTCCGTTCGCGGGTCCCACAGTGGTGGTGACGCACCATGCCCCCAGCATCCGGTCGTGCGCACCGTCGCGCCGCAGCGACACCCTGAACGCCGCCTACGCAAGCGACCTTGAGTGGATGATGGATGGCTCCGCCGATCTCTGGATCCACGGCCACACGCACCACTGCGTGGACTACCAGATCGGCGCGACGCGCATCGTCAGCAACCAGCGTGGCTACCCGGACGAGCACGTCGCGGACTTCGACCCCACGATGGCTCTTGAGCTTGACGTCATGCGACGGAAGCCTTCACCGTCCGCGATTGACACCGACCGCTGATTGTCTATCTGTTAGGACGGTAACATCCCTTCATGTGAGGAAGAGAGGATGGCGCTGCAGCCGCTCCTCGGGTCTGCGGCCATTCGGCGGGTGATCGTGCACTTCGCGGCGCGGCCGGGATCGCGGCTGCACTTCCGCGCGCTCGAGCGCCGCCTCGGATTGTCGCGGCAGTCGCTCAAGAACGCGCTGGATACGCTCCAGGGGATGGGGCTGGTCACGCGTGGGGAGGAAGGCCAGCGGGTCGTCTACGAAGCCACCCGGCACACCGGCTGGCACACCCCGCGGGAGCTGATCCGCACCTTCGCGGCACCCGCGGAGGTGATCGGGGACCTGTTCCAGGACGTGCCCGGCGTGCTTGGGGCGTTCGTCTTCGGGTCCGCCGCCAGCGGGAGGATGCGCCACGACAGCGACGTGGACGTGCTCGTGATCGCCGACGCATCGGACCCCGGGGCGCTGGGGATGGCGGCCTCGGAGGCCGGGATGGTGCTGGGGCGCGAGATCGACCTGAAGCGTTATACTCCCGCCGAGCTCCACGAGGAGCGGATGCGCGCCGGCACCAGCTACCTGAAGCGGGTTCTCGCCGGCTCCACCGAATGGGTGGTAGGGTCGCCGGAGGAGGCGTTGAGCGCGTGAGCGGACCGATCATCGAGCACCTCGTCGCCGACCGGTGGGCGGAAGCGCTGGAAGCCGACGACCCGGAGGTGCTGGGATTCTGGCGGCGGGCGATCGAGTCGTACGAGGACGCGGCCGCGCCGCGAGTGAGCCGCACCGGTCAGTTCAAGCTCCTCTACGACGCGGCGCGCCAGGGAGTGGTCGCCTTCAATGCCGCCCACGGATTCCGCGCCCTCGGCGCGGCCAATCACCACCGGCACACACGGACGCCGCGCTGGCCCCCGAGGCGTTGAAGAGCTCCATCGCGGGGATGCAGGTTCAGCGTGGCGTCCGGCACGACCTTGAGTACGCACCGGGGCGTGCCGGACGAGCAGGTGAGCGATCTGCGCGACGTTGTGTGTGCGCTCCTGGATGATCTGGCCAGTGAGATCCGCCGGCTCCGGCCAGCGCACAAGCAGCCGGTGAAAAAACTTCGCTGTTCCCGTTCATCGGTCTGCCCTTCAGCACCAGGACCCGCCATGTCCACCGAGCTCTACCTGATCCGCCACGGCGAGACGGACTGGAACCGCCTCAACCTCTACCAGGGCACCACCGACGTGCCGCTCAACGGCGTGGGGCGCGAGCAGGCGGAGGCGCTGGCGGCGCGGCTGGGCGGGGTGGCGTTCAGCGCGGCGTACACCTCGCCGCTGCGGCGCGCGGCGGACACGGCGCGCGCGGTGCTGCGCGGCACCGGCGTTCCGCTGATGAAGGTGCGGGAGCTCAGCGAGCTGTCGTACGGGCTCTGGCAGGGGCAGGCACCGGGGCCGGGCGGGCGCTGCGACCCCGCCGTCGAGCGGCAGTGGCGCCAGTCGCCATGGACGGTGCGCTTCCCGGGCGGCGAGTCGCTGGAGGACGTGCGGATGCGCGGCACGGCGGCACTGGGCGCCATCCTGGCCGCGCACGACGGAGCGACCGTGCTCGTTTCCGGCCACGGGCACCTCAACCGCGTGCTCCTGATTCACCTCCTGGGGCTGCCGCGGGAGAGCTTCTGGGAGATCCCGCAGCCCAACGCGGCCTGCTGGCGCCTGGAGATCGGCACCGATCCCTCCACCGGCCTCCGCCGCGCCGCCGGCGAGCCCCTTCACACCGACGGCCTCACTGTTGACTGACACACCGGTCCCGGGCGAGTTCGCGCCCCGGGCGAAGCAGGCCGTTTACGACGCCATCGCGCTGCGCCGCGACATCCGCAGCTTCCGGCCGGACCCGGTTCCGGACGAGACGCTGCTGCGCATCCTGGGGGCCGCCCACCGCGCCGGCTCGGTGGGCTTCATGCAGCCCTGGGACTTCGTGGTGGTGCGCTCGCCCGAGCGCCGCGCGCGCATCTACGACCTCTTCCGCCGCGCCAACGACCGCGCCGCGCGCCACTGGCGCGGCGACCGCGGCAAGAAGTACCTCGCGCTGAAGCTGCAGGGCGTGCTCGACGCGCCCCTGGGCATCTGCGTGACGTGCGACACGCGCCGCGGCGGGCCGCACGTGCTGGGGCGAGACAGCATCCGCGAGACGGACGTGTACAGCACCTGCCTGGCCGTGCAGAACCTCTGGCTGGCGGCGCGCGCCGAGGGGGTGGGCGTGGGCTGGGTGAGCATCGTGGACAACGACGAGCTCGCCGCCGAGCTGGCGCTGCCCGAGGGGGTGATCCCCGTCGCCTTCCTGTGCGTGGGCTACCCGGTGGAGTTCCCGGCCACGCCCATGCTGGAGGCCACCGGCTGGCGCGACCGCGAGGAGCTTGCCCGCCTGGTCCACTTCGACGGGTGGGGTGGGGCAGGGGAGGATGACCCCCTGCGCGCCCTGCTGGGGTCCACGCAGAACGCGCCGGAGGCGGTGGAGGAGGATGCGCCGCCCGCCACGGTGGCGGAGCTCGCCGCGCGCGTGGCCCCCGTCGCCGGCGACATCGCGGAGCGCGTGCGCGCCAGGCTGGACGCGCTCAGCAAGCCGCGCGGGAGCATGGGGCGCGTCGAGGAGCTGGCCGTGCGCCTCGCCACCATCCAGGGGCGCGACTTTCCCGTGGCGGAGCGGCGGGCGGTGCTCGTGTTCGCGGGGGACCACGGAGTGTGTGAGGAAGGCGTGAGCGCGTACCGGCCGGGCGTGACGGCGCGCCTCTGCTACAACATGGTGGCGGGCGGGGGCGTGGTGAACGCGCTGGCCCGGCGGCAGGGGGTGGAGCTGCGCGTGGTGGACGTGGGGGTGGACCACGACTTCGGCGGGGCCACGGGGCTGGTGCACGCCAAGGTCGCGCGCGGCACGCGCAGCCTGGCCCGCCACGACGCCATGACGCGCGCGCAGGCCGAGCAGGCGCTCCTCGCCGGGATGGACGCGGTGCGCCTGCTGGGCCCGTGCGACGTGCTCGCGGTGGGCGAGGTGGGGATCGGCAACACCACCTCGGCCGCCGCCCTCTTCGCCCTCCTCACCGGCGCCTCCGCGGACGACGCAGTGGGGCGCGGCACCGGCGTGGGCGACGCGGCGCTGGCCCGCAAAGCCGACGCCGTGCGCCGCGCCGCCGAGCGCACCCGCGGCGCCGGCCTGGACGCGCTGGGCAAGCTGGCGGCGGCGGGCGGCTACGAGATCGCCGCGCTGGCCGGCGCCATCCTGGGCGCGGCTGCGCGGCGCATCCCCGTGGTGCTGGACGGCTTCATCACCGGTGTCGCCGCGCTGGCCGCCGCGGAGATCGCCCCCGCGGCGGGCGGCTACCTGGTCGCCTCGCACCTCTCGGCCGAGCGAGCGCACGCCGCGGTGCTGGAATCGCTGGGCCTCGCCCCGCTCCTGCGGCTGGACCTGCGCCTGGGCGAGGGCTCCGGCGCCCTGCTGGCCCTCCCGCTGGTGGAGTCCGCCTGCGCACTCCTGCGCGATGTGCGCACCTTTCGTGAAGCGGGGATAGAGGAGCCCCTCGATCCCCGCGGCCTCGTTTAGCTCACACAGAGACACAGAGGCACAGAGATGACCTCGTCTCTGTGCCTCTGTGTGAGCGAACTCCACGGTGTTGCGGACGGGTCGGAAAAAAGTGGTGCGCAGGGTTCATTCGGCGGGGCGCGCGAGGGTGCGCCCCCGCGAAATCCGCGGAAACCATGGTGTCTTGGGAGTGGGGTGCGCGAGCCGCGGCGGCTTACTTGTGCCGGTAGGTGATCCGCCCGCGGGAAAGGTCGTACGGGGACATGCTGAGGGTGACGCGGTCTCCCTCCAGCACGCGGATCTTGTTCTTGGACATGCGGCCCGCCGCGTAGGCCAGCACCTGGTGGCCGTTCTCCAGCTTCACGCGGTAGTTGCGGTCGGGGAGCACTTCGGTGACCACTCCTTCGACCTCGAACCCTTCCTGCTTCGCCATTCAGCCTCCGTTGGATGGCCTGCTACGGAGTCGGCGCGCGGAGGCACCTTCCCCCGCGCGCCGACGCCTGGCCGTGCCGGGCCCCGGCGGGCCCGCACGCGTTTTCGGGGAATATAGCGACCGTCCGCCGGGAAACAAGCGCCGCGCCGCCCCTTTTTGCGCGTCTACGTCCCCGTGGGCACGGCCGCGGGGGTGGCCTGGCGCACGCGCACGGTTCCGTCGGTGGTAAGCAGGCTCCACAGGGCGGCCGCCAGCAGCACCAGCGCCACCACCCCGATCACCCACGGCCACACGCTGTTCCCCTCCCGCTCCACGTCGATGTCGGCCATGCTTTCCTCCCGGTTGGACGCCTGACACAGACCCGGCTGGAGGTGCAATCTCCGCGCCGGGTGGCCGGGCTCGTCGGGTGCCGCTAGACTCAACCGAGATCTCACGCAGAGGCACGGAGACACAGAGAGAAGGGATGCAGAGCGTGTTGTTCTGGATGGCCGCCACGACGGCCTCTTTGTTCATGGGGATGGTGATTCTGCTGCTGCACGGGCGCGGCCACATGCGGCTGCTGCGCGACGTGGAGCCGCTCGCGGAGGGCGAGCTTCCGCGCGTCTCCGTGGTGGTGGCGGCGCGGGACGAGGAGCGCAACATGGAGCAGGCGGTGCGCTCGATGCTCGCGCAGGACCTGCCGGGGCTGGAGCTGGTGGTGGTGGACGACCGCTCGACGGATCGCACGGGGGCGATCCTGGACTCGCTGGCCGCCGACGACCCGCGGCTGCGCGTGGTGCACGTGCGCGAGCTGCCGAAGGGGTGGCTGGGGAAGAACCACGCGCTGGAGCTGGGCGCGGCGGAGGCGAGCGGGGAGCTGATCCTGTTCACCGACGCGGACATCGTGATGAAGCCCGACACCATCCGCCGCGCGGCCAGCTACTTCACGCGCGAGCGGCTGGACCACCTGACGATGGCGCCGCACATCGACATGCCGGGCTTCCTGCTGAGGGCGTTCGGCGTCTTCTTCGGCATCTGCTTCCTCCTCTTCTCGCGCCCCTGGCAGGCGCGCAACCCGCGCTCCGCCAGCCACATCGGCATCGGCGCCTTCAACCTGGTCCGGGCGGAGTCGTACCGGCGCATCGGCACCCACCGCGCCATCGCCATGCGGCCGGACGACGACATGAAGCTGGGCAAGCTGGTGAAGAAGAACGGGCTGCGGCAGGACTTCCTGGTGGGCGTGGACCACATCTCGGTCGAATGGTACCGCACCGTGGGCGAGGCCGTGCACGGGCTGCGGAAGAACGGCTTCGCCGGCGTCGACTACCGCATCTCGGTCGTGATCTTTGCCACCATCATGCAGCTCGCCACCTTCGTCTTCCCCTTCATCGCCGTCTTCATCACCACGGGCCCCACGCGCCTCCTCTACGCCCTCACCGTCGCCATCATCCTGGGCATCTACGGCGGCGCCGCGCGCGAGCAGCGTGCCCCCGTCTGGGGCGGCATCCTCACCCCCGTCCTCAGCCTCCTCTTCATCACCGTGCTCTGGAACGCCACCCTCTACGCCCTCCTCCATCGGGGCATCGAGTGGCGCGGAACTCACTACCCGCTGGACGAGCTGCGCGCCAACCGGGTGTGAGGGAAGTGCGTGAGTGCGTTAGTGCGTGAGTGCGTTAAACCGCAGTTCAAGCGCACTCACGCACTCACGCACTAACGCACGCAGTTCAAGCGCACTCACGCACTAACGCACTCACGCACTCCCCAGACGTTGACTTTCCCCCGCACATATCCTACCTTCCGGGCGCATTTCAGAGTGGTCCGGGCCGAGGATGGGGCGCACAAGCCCGATCCTCTTTTGTTATACCCAGGGGCCGCAATCGTTGCGTTTCGCCCCGTCCGTGAGCATCTTCCCGACACCCATGGAACGGATCGCGCTCATCACCGGGGCCACGGGCTTCGTGGGCGGCCACCTTGCCGAGCACCTCGCCGCGGAGGGATGGAAGCTCCGCGCGCTGGTGCGCCCCACCAGCGACACCGCCCGCCTCCGCGCGCTGGGAGCCGAGCTCCGGATGGGCGACCTGGACGCCGTGGACGCCCTCGCGGCGGCGGCGGATGGGGCCGACACGGTCTTCCACCTGGCCGGCGCCACCACGGCCCCCTCCGAGGCGGCGTTCCGCCGCGCCAACGCAGAAGGGACCCGAAACGTGGTCGCCGGGGTATTGCGGGCCGGAAACCGGCCGCGGCGCCTGGTGTATGCAAGCTCCTTCGCGGCCTGCGGGCCCGCGGTGGACGGCCGCCCCCGCCGCGTGGACGAAACACCCGCGCCCATCACGGCGTACGGACGCAGCAAGCTGGCCGGCGAGGCGGAAGCGCGCGCGGCCGCGGGAGACAGGGTGGAGGTGGTGGTGCTGCGCGTGCCCGCCGTGTACGGTCCCGGCGACCGCGCATCTTTTCTCCCCCTCTTCAGGCTGGTGAAGCGGCGCCTGGCCCCGCTCCCCGCGGGCCCCGAGCGGCGCGCCCAGCTGATCTACGTGGCGGACCTGGTGCGCGCCTTCGCGCGCGCGGCCGGCGCCGCCCCCGGCACCTACGCGGTAGCCGCGCCGCGCGCCCACCCTTTCGGCGAGCTGCTGGGCGAGATCGCCGCCGCGGTGGGCACCACCCCGCTCCGCATCCCCATCCCCCCCGCGCTGTTCCGCGCGGCCGGGACGTTGGCGGGGCGCTGGGGTGACCTGCTGGGCGGGGCGGGAGTCTTCAACCGGGAAAAGGCGGAGGAGGTGCTGGCCGAGGCGTGGGAGTGCGATCTCTCCGGCTCGGAAGCGCTGCTCCCGCCCGACGAAGCGATGCCGCTGGGCCGTGGGACGGCCGAGACGGCGCGGTGGTACCGAACTCAGGGATGGCTTTGATGGCAACTGTGGCGACGACGGCGACTACCACCCGGCGGACCTCGGACCTCTTCGACAAGTGCAGCCGCTACACCGCTGCGCGAGAGATGATGGGGCGCGGCCTCTATCCGTACTTCCAGCCCATCGAGGCTTCGGAAGATACCGAGGTGGTGATCCGCGGCGAGCGCAAGATCATGGTGGGCTCCAACAACTACCTGGGGCTCACTCACGAGCCCTACGTGCTGGAGCGGGCGCGCGAGGCGCTGTACCGCTACGGCACCGGGTGCACGGGGAGCCGCTTCCTCAACGGCACGCTGGACCTGCACGAGGAGCTGGAGCACCGTCTGGCCACGCTGATGGGCGCCGAGTCCGCGCTGGTGTTCAGCACCGGCTACCAGACCAACCTGGGCGTCATCTCCGCGCTGGTCACGCGCGGCAGCGTGGTGGTGCAGGACCGCCTGAACCACGCCTCGCTGGTGGACGGCGCGCAGCTGGCCGGCGGCGAGCTGGTGCGCTACCCGCATGGCGACCTCAAGGGGCTGCGGCGCGCGCTGGAGCGCAACGCGGGCGCCAATGGCGTCCTGGTGGTGACGGACGGCGTCTTCTCCATGGAGGGGAACATCGTCGACCTTCCCGGCGTGGCCGCGGTAGTGGAGGAGTACGGCGCGCGGCTGATGGTGGACGACGCGCACTCGGTGGGCGTGCTGGGACCCAATGGCGGCGGCACGGCCGAGCACTTCGGGATGCAGGACCGGGTGGACCTCACCATGGTCACCTTCTCCAAGTCGTTCGCCTCCATCGGCGGCGCGGTGGCGGGGCCGGAGAACGTCATCCACTACCTGCGCCACCATGCGCGCCCGCTGATCTTCAGCGCCAGCATGCCGCCCTCGGCGGTGGCCACGGTGCTCGCCTGCCTGGACGTGATGGAGCGCGAGCCCGAGCGCCGCGCGCGGCTGTGGGAGAACGCGGACTACCTGCGCAGCGGCCTCCGCTCGCTGGGCTTCGACACGGCGACCTCGGAGACGCCCATCATCCCCGTGTCGTCGGGGAACATCGAGAGCACCTTCGTCTTCTGGAAGGCGCTCTTCGACGGCGGCGTGTTCACCAACCCGGTGCTGCCCCCGGCCGTGCCCGAGCACGCGTGCCGGCTGCGCACCTCGGTGATGGCCACCCACACCACCGACCAGCTCGACTTCGTGCTGGACGCCTTCGCCCGGGTGGGGCGCCAGCTCGGGCTTCGCTGAGAAACACAGTGCAAAGTCCTGGGTCCTGAGTCCTGAACAGCAGTTACTAGGCACTAGGCACTGAGCACTAGGAACTCAGGACTCAGCACATCCTCCCACTGATCCCCATGACGGCCACCGCTTCCGCAGTACCGTCCACCGCCCTGCGGGTCCGAGAGGTCCCGCGGGGCGAGTCGCTTCGCCCCTTCATCGACCTGGCCTGGAAGGTCAACGCCCGCGACCCGCAGTGGGTTCCGCCGCTGCGCATGGCGCTGGAGGCGGCGCTGGACCGGAAGAAGCACCCCTTCCACCTCCACGCCGACGTCGCCTACTTCCTGGCCGAGCGCGGGAAGGAGGTGGTGGGGCGCATCGCCGCCATCGTGAACCACCGCCACAACGAGTTCCACGAGGACCGCGTGGGCTTCTTCGGCCTGTTCGAGGCTGTGGACGACCCGGCGGTGGCGCGGGCGCTGGTGGACGCGGCGGCCGGGTGGGTGAAGGCGAGGGGGATGGACACGCTGCGCGGCCCCGTGAACCTCTCCACCAACGAGGAGGTCTCGTCGCCCGGGGTGCTGGTGGAGGGCTTCGACACGCCGCCCACCGTCACCATGTCGCACAACCCGCCCTACTACGGCGCGCTGCTGGAGGGGGCCGGGCTGGCCAAGAGCATGGACCTGCTCGCCTACTGGATCGGCAGCGCCGTTCCGCCGGAGCGGCTGGTGCGCGGGGTGGAGCGGATGACACGGCGCGAAGGGGTCACGCTGCGCTCGCTGCGCATGAAGCACCTGGACGAAGAGGTGAGGATCATCCAGGAGGTTTACAACTCCGCCTGGTCGCGCAACTGGGGCTTCGTGCCCATGACGGACGAGGAGTTCGCCTACCTGGCCAAGGACATGAAGTCCGTGGTGGACCCGGACCTGTGCATGATCGCCGAGAAGGAGGGGCGGCCGGTGGGCTTCTCGCTCACCCTGCCGAACCTCAACGAGGCGCTGCGGCACCTGCCGGACGGGAAGCTCTTTCCCTTTGGCCTCTTCAAGTTCCTGTGGCACAGGCGGAAGATCGGCTCCGCGCGCATCATGACGCTGGGGCTGAGGCCGGAGCTGCAGACGTCGTCGGGGATCGGCGCGGCCATGTACCTGCGCACCTTCCAGGTGGCCGGCGAAAAGGGCTACAACACCGGCGAAGCGTCGTGGATCCTGGAGAACAACCTGCTGATGCGGCAGGCGCTGGAAAAGGTGGGGTTCGAGCAGTACAAGACGTATCGCGTGTACGATCGGGCCCTCTAGGCCTCACACAGAGACACGGAGGCACAGAGAAGAACTTATCTCTGTGCCTCTGTGTCTCTGTGTGAGATCAGGCGGACTTCTGATAGCGGGTGCGGAGCTCATACACCCAGCGCGGGTGCTCGCGGCCGCTGGCGTCGTAGCCGCGGGCAAGGGATTCCAGCACCCCGTCGGTAACCGGCCCGCGAGCGCCCGGCGGCAGGTCCTGGGTCAGGACCGCGAGCGCGTGGCCTACCGCTTCCTCCTCCACGGCGCCGGGCAGGGCGCCGCCGTACTGCAGGTACCACTTGCGGAGCCGCCGCAGTGTGGGCGAATACGGCGCCGTGCCCAGCAGAAACTTCTTGAGCCCGGTAGGGCTCATCCCGATCTCCCGCGCCACGCGTCGCAGCGAGCTCCCCTCCACGCGCGCGGCCGCCGTGTCGCGCAGGTGACGGATGTTGGCTTCGTGCGGGTCCCGCGTCCTCTGGTCGTCCATCACAGGTCCCTCCGTGCTCCGATCCAAGAAGTTCGTCGGCGTTCTCCCGGGTTCATTAATAATACCGAACAAAATCCGAAGCAAGGCTCTTGCCGCACCTCGTAAAAGTGCACGGGGCGCGCACTTGCGAAACTTTTCACCCGTCAAGTCCGCGCTAAGTCCGCCTCCCGCAGAGGCTTCGGAGGTGGCCACTTTGCGATACGGATGGCTGAAAGTGTGCGGTGTGGACGTGTGAAAGAGTGCATGGATCACACAGAGACACAGAGCCACAGAGGAGAACTTCTCTGTGTTTCCGTGTGATCAACGTTTTTCTTCCTTCCCGTCGCGCAGAAAAAGAATCCGGTCGCCCACGCGCTCGGCTTCGGCGCGGTCGTGGGTGACGAAGACGAAGGGGATGCGCCACTCGGCGTGCGCGGCCAGCACCTCGTCCTGGGCGGTGCGGCGAGCGTCCTCGTCCAGGGAGGAGAAGGGCTCGTCGAGGAGGAGGACCTCGGGCTCGGCCATGAGCGCGCGCGCGAGGGCCACGCGCTGCGTCTCGCCGCCCGAGAGCTCACTGGGGTAGCGGGTGGCCAGGTGGGCGACGTGGAAGGATTCCAGGAGGCGCGGAAGGCGCGCGCGCGCGTCCGCGGAGCGTGCGCCGAAGAGCACGTTGCCGGCGACGGTCAGGTGGGGGAAAAGAGCGGAGTCCTGGAAGACGAGGCCGCAGCGGCGCTCGCGCGGCGGCACCCACACGCGCGGCTCGCGCGACACGAGCACGCGCCCGCCCAGGCGGATCTCCCCCGCGTCCGGGCGGTCGAGGCCGGCCACCAGGCGCAGCGTCATCGTCTTCCCCGAGCCGGAGGGGCCGAAGAGGACCAGGACCTCGCCGCTCACCCGGAAGTCCACATCCAGGGTGAAGTCGGGGAGCCGCCGCGCCGCGCGTACCTCGAGCACCGCTACCGTCCCCCCGCCCGCTGCCAGCGCGGGGTGCGCCGGCGGGTCCACACGTTGAGCCCCACCACCAGCGCCATGCTCAGGGCGCTGATCCCCAGGGCGTAGATCCCCGCCGTGCGCAGGTCGCCCGCGTCGGCAAGGAAGTAGATGGCGAGCGGCACCGTGGTCGTCTCGCCCGGGATGTTGCCGGCGACCATGGCCGTGGCGCCGAACTCGCCCAGCGAGCGCGCGAAGGCGAGCGCCATCCCCGCGATCACGCCGGGCCAGGCCAGGGGGAGGGTGACGGCCAGGAAGACGCGGGCCTCCCCCGCGCCCAGGGTGCGCGCGGCGTCTTCCAGGCGCGGATCGACGGACTGGAAGGCGGCCTTGGCGCTCTGGTACATGAGCGGGAAGGCCACCACGGCCGACGCCAGGATGGCCGCGTGCACCGTGAACACCATCCGCACCCCGAACGCCGCCTCCAGGAAGCGCCCCACGGGGCCGTTGCGCCCCAGCAGCACCAGCAGCGCGAAGCCGGTCACCACCGGGGGGAGCACCAGGGGGAGGAGGAAGAGGCCGTCCACCACGTCACGCCCGGGGAAGTGGCGGCGCGCCGTCCAGCGGGCGGCCAGTGTCCCCAGCACGAAGACGATGGCCAGCGCCGAGAGCGCCACCCGCAGCGACAGCCAGACCGGCGTCCAGTCGAACACGCTCACTCCACCCGGAACCCGCGCCGGCGCAGCGCCGCGCGGCCCTCGGGGCCCATCAGGAAGTCGAGGTACGCCCGCGCGCTCTCGCGGCTGGGCCCATCCGCCAGCACCGCGGCGGGGTACACGATGGGCCGGTGCGACCCCGCGGGCGCCGTCGCGGCGATCCTCACCCGCCGCGTGACCGCCGCGTCGGTGCGGTAGACGAGCCCCGCGTCCGCGTTGCCGGAGGAGACGAAGGCGAGCACCTGGCGGACGTCCTGCGCGTACACGGCCTTGGCGCGCACGGCATCCAGCACTCCCGCGGCCCTCAGCGCCTCCTCCGCGTACTCCCCCGCGGGCACGGAGGCCGGCGCACCCAGCGCCACTCGCCTCACCCCCGGCTTCGCCAGCTCCGCGAACCCGCCCACCGCCTGGCCGCCCTGCGCCGGGACGATGAGCACGAGCTCGTTGCCCGCGAAGGTGCGCCGCGTGGCCGCGTCCAACCGCCCCGCGCGGGCCAGCGCGTCCATGGGCGCGGCGGCGGCGGACACGAAGAGATCCACCGGCGCTCCCTGCTCGATCTGCTGCCGCAGCGCCCCGGATCCCCCAAAGGTGGTGCGCACCTCCACCCCCGGGTGCGCCGCCTCGTACGCCGCCTCCAGCTCCGTCATCACCTCGCGCAGCGAAGCCGCCGCGGCCACGGTGACCCGCGCGCGCTCCCCGCCGCCGCACGCGGCCAGCAGCAACGCAACAACGACGAATCGCAGGAGCATCGTGTGTCGTCAGGAGGTGGACGGGCAGGCAGCCACGACAATGTACTACGGAGAAAACAGAGAGGCACGGAGATGAAGTCATCTCTGTGCCTCTGTGCCTCTGTGTGAGCCCGCTCTCTCAGTCTTTCAGATAGGGCTCCAGCAGCCGGTCCCAGCTGCGCGAGACGTGCGCGTACTCCTCCACGCACCCCGCCGCCCGCTCGCCGGGGAGGGTGCCGTCGGTCACCCAGCCGGCGTATCCCTGGGGGTGCTGCCCGTACACCAGGCAGAGGACGTTGTAGAAGCGCTGCGAGCCCAGCGCGTGCTCGTCGGCGAACGCCAGCGTGTCCAGCTCCTCGTCGTCGGTGGCCAGGCCGGCGGCGCCATTCACCGCGGCCTCGCTCCCCTCGTCCGACCCATCCACCAGCATCACGGCGGCGAGCTGGTCCACCGCGTCCTCCTCGCGCCCGGCGATGGGGATGTCCAGCACGTCCACCAGCGCGTGCCCCACCTCGTGCAGCGTGGTGAAGAGCAGGGCGTCGCTCACCGCCTGCGCGCCCTCCTCGTCGCCATCGGCGGCCAGCGCGTCGTCCAGGTCCGCCACCAGCTCGTAGCAGAGGGAGACGGTGCGCGTCTCGGGGTGGTAGTACGCGTTGGGCTCGCCGCAGCGGTCGAAGCCGATGGTCACGTCGTGCGGAAGGGCGATCCACCCGTTGAGCCACTCGGCCACGTCTTCCAGGAAGCGCGCATCGCGGAAGTCGTTCTGCCACCGCGCGTACGTCGAATCGTCCACGGCGCGGTAGGCGACGCGGAACTTCCCCGTCATGGCGGGCTTCGCGGCGGGGGCCGCGGGCTCGGCGCGCAGGGGGTTCACGGGCACGGCGGGGACCTGCGCGGCCGGGAGGTCGCACGAGGCAAGCACCAGCGCTGCACCCAGCGTGAGCAGGGCGCGGACTGAACGGGCCAGGGGTGGGGGCATGCGGACCGGCGGCGGGACGGAGCGGGGAGCGTGTCGCGGCTACAAAGGTCGGTACAGCCGGGCCGGTTGTCCAGTGCCGGAACGGAATGGGCTCACACAGAGACACAGAGGCACAGAGATGACTTCATCTCACGCTCCCGTGTAAACTCCGTAACGATCCATTTCCGGACTTGACTTGCATAGGAAACGTGCGTTACCATCAGCTCACCTCTCGCGGCAACATCTTCCCAACCATCTGGAGGACGGATGCGTTCCCTCGCGTCACTCGTGTTTTCCGCACGACCCTGCTCTCCCCGGCGGGCCTGGCGGCTCGCCACGGCGCCCCTCGCGGCGCTCCCCGTACTGCTCGGCGCCTGCGGCGACGAGCCGCTCCCGCTGGAGCCCAGCGCGCCGGTGGCTTCCGTCAGCGTAGCCCCCGCCACCCTGCGTACCCCCAAGGGCGAGGTGATCACCGGCGACGCGGCGGTGTTCGCGCAGTCGCTCAAGGAGATCGGCGGGAACGGCGAGATCATCGTGTGGCTGAAGGAGCCGGGCACGGCCCGCCCCTCGGCCGAGT
>DASVSA010000193.1:0-8484 GCA_036388335.1 Longimicrobium sp.
GACGGGTCCACGGTGCCGCTGGTGGAGTCGCGGGCGATGGACCGCGACGAGGGGTTCGGGCAGGACCGCTCGGCCACGCGCGAGTTCACCGAGTACGTGGGGAGCTTCCCGGCCACCGCGCCGCTCCTTTCCCGCGACCGCCAGGTGGGCATCCCCACGCTGGCCGAGACGGGGCGCGCGGGTACGGCCACGGTGGAGCTGGTGAGCGGCGGCGACACCGTGCGCTCCCCCCTGGAGCTGTCGCTGGCGGTTCTTTCGCCGGGCGAGACGCGGGTGGGGGTGGCGGCCAGCACCCGGCCCGACTCGCTGGTGGTGGCGACCGCCGTCCCCGGCTCGGGGACTCCGTACCACTGGACCTTCCCCAACGGCACCCGCTTCACGCTGACCGGCGAGCGCGAGGGAGCGTACCGCGTGCGCCTCACCGACGACCAGTCCGTGTGGGTGGAGGCGCGCTCGGTGCGCCTGCTTCCCTACGGGACGCCGGAGGCGAGGGGGACGGTGGGCGCCGTGCGGGTGGTGCCGCAGGAGGAGTGGGTGGACCTGCGCATCGCCATGAGCGAGCGGCTCCCCGCGCGGGTGATGGCCGAGGCCAACTACCTGACGGTGGACGTGTACGGGGGCGAGTCGCGCACCAACTGGCTCTACTACGGCACTGAAGACCCCTTCGTGCGCCGCGTGAACTGGGAGCAGGGGCGCGACGACCTGTACTACGTGCGCATGGAGCTGGCGAGGCCCGCGTGGGGGTGGCGCACCTTCTATGACCGCGACGGCACGCTGGTGGTGCGCGTGCGCCGTCCGCCGGCCATCGGCGCGCGGCGCCCGCTGGAGGGGATCCACGTGGCGGTGGACGCCGGGCACCCGCCGGGCGGCGCCATCGGCCCCACGCGGCTGACGGAGGCGGAGGCCAACCTGGCCATCGTGCGGCGGCTGGTGCCGATGCTGCGCGCGGCGGGCGCGCGCGTCACCGAGACGCGGCCGGACACGGCGGCGGTGGGGCTGGGCGACCGCTTCCCCCTGGCGGAGCGCGCCGGGGCTCACCTGATGGTGTCGGTGCACAACAACGCCTTCCCGGACGGGGTGAACCCCTTCACCAACAACGGGACCACGGCGTTCTACAACGCGCCGCAGTCGCTTGACCTCGCGCGCCACATGCAGCGCGAGATCGTGAACGAGCTGGGCCTGCGCGACCTGGGGATCGCCCGCGCGGACCTGGCGCTGGTGCGGCCCACCTGGATGCCGTCCACGCTCACCGAGTCCACCTTCCTGATGGTGCCGCAGCAGGAGGCCGCGCTGCGCGATCCACGGGTGCAGGAAAGGATCGCACGTGCGCACTTCCGGGCCATCGAGGCGTACCTGCGGGAGCGGGCGAACGCGCGGTAAGGAACAGCCGGGCTCACACAGAGAACACAGAGACACGGAGAGAGGTGAAGAGGCTACTCCGAAGCACACGGCCTCTGGCCTGGCTGGCGGCGCTCCTGTTCGCGCTGCCGCTGGCGGCGCAGCTTCCGCCCAACGAGCGGTGGCGCACGCTGGACACGGAGCACTTCCGCGTTCACTTCACGCCGGCGCTGGAGCCGCTGGGGCGGAGGGCGGCGGAGCGCGCGGAGACGGCGTACACGGCGCTGGCCACGGGGCTGGTGGCGCCGCCGCGCGGGAAGATCGACCTGGTGCTCAGCGACAACGTGGACTACTCCAACGGGTACGCCACGCCGCTGCCGGGCAACCGCATCGTGGTGTTCGCCCACCCGCCGGTGGACGCGCCGGAGCTGGCCTTCTACGACGACTGGCTTCAGCTCGTGGTGACCCACGAGCTTACTCACATCTTCCACCTGGACTACGCGGAAGGGCTGCCGCGGGCGATCCGCCGCGCGCTGGGGCGCAACGTGTTCACCTTTCCCAACGTGCTGGTGCCGCGCTGGAGCCAGGAGGGGCTGGCGACGGTGCTCGAGTCGCGCCTCACCCGCGCCGGGCGCGTGCGCGCGACGCTGTACGACACGACGCTGCGCACGGCGGTGCTGGAGGACGAGTTCTTCCCCATCGACCGCGCCACGGGCCACCCGGTCTCCTGGCCCGGCGGGAGCACGCCGTACGCGTACGGGTCGCTCTTCATGGACTTCATGGGCCGCCGCTACGGCGACGCCAGGCACGGCGAATGGGTGAGGATGATGGGCCGCCGCGTCCTGTTCTCATACGGTACGGACGGGGCTGCGCGGCGCGCGTACGGCCAGAGCTTCAGCCGCGCCTGGCGGGAGTGGCAGGACTCGCTGCGCGTGGAGTACACGGCGCTGGCCGATTCGCTGCGCCGCACCGGCCTCACCGAGCCCGAGATCCTGGTGAGGGAGGGCCGCAACACCGAGGCCCCCCGCTGGTCGCCAGACGGGCGCACCATCGCGTACTCGCACTCCACGGGGCGCGAAGAGACCTCCACCCGGCTGTGGAGCGAGGATGGGGTCCGCGTGCTGGACCCGCGCACCTCGCTGGGCCCCTCTGCCTGGCGCGCCGACGGCTCGCTGGTGACGGCGATGGTGGATGCCGTGGACCCGTACCGCTACTTCTCGGACCTGTACGTCGTGCGGCCCAACGGCGACCGCGACCGGCTCACGCACGGCGCGCGGCTGTCGGAGCCGGACGTGCACCGGGGCACCGGGCGCGTGGTGGCGGTGCGCGGCGGCGGCGGAACCACGGTGCCGGTGGTGATGGAGGCGGATGGCGCCGGGTTGCGCGAGCTGGTGCCCGCGTCGCCGGACGTGCACTGGACGCGCCCCCGCTGGTCGCCCGACGGCACGCGCATCGCCGTGTCGCGCTGGCGCACGGGAGCGCTGTACGACGTGGTGGTGCTGGATGCGGCCACCGGGAGCGTGGTGCGCGAGGTGACCCGCGACCGGGCCGTGGACAGCTCGCCGTCGTGGTCGCCGGACGGGCGTTACGTGGTGTTCAGCTCGGACCGCAGCGGGATCTCCAACCTCTACGCGTACGACCTCACCAAGGGCCGCCTGCGGCGCGTGACCAACGTGCTGACGGGCGCCTTCGACCCCGACGTGTCGCCGGACGGGCGCTGGATCGCGCTCACGTTCTACCGAGCGGACGGCTACCACCTGGCCCGCATCCCGTTCGACCCGGCGCGGTGGAGCGAGGCGCCGCCGCTGCGCCCCGAGGTCCGGGATACCGGCGTGGGCCCCGCGGTGGCGCAGCGCGCAGCGGGCGGCACCGTGCGCCGCTACTCACCCATCCCGTCGCTCCTTCCCTCCGCGTGGAGCCCCATCATCACCCGCGACCACAAGGCGCTGGGGATCGCGTTGGGGGCGGCCGTGGGCGGGCAGGACGTGGTGGGGCGGCACACCTACGCCGCCACGGTGGAGGTGCACCCGCGCGAGCTGCGCACCAACCTGCAGGCGAGCTACCTGTTCGCGGGGCTGGGCAACCCGGTGATCGGCGCGTCGGCGGGGCAGGACTGGGACTTCGCGGGCACCATCGTCCAGACGGGCCCCGGCGGCGAGCTGGTGCCCATGGAGCTGCTGGAGCGGGAGCGGAGCGGCTCGCTGGTGGCCACCTTCACCCGCCCGCGCTTCCGCTCGTTCGGCTGGCTGAGCCTGGGCGTGGGCGCCAGCAAGCGCGAGTACTCGTTCAGCGACTCCACTGTGCTGGATCTCCCCACCGCGACGGGAGGCGCGGCCACCCTGGGCTACTCCACCTCGCGCGGCTACGCGTACTCGGTGAGCCCGGAGAACGGCTTCGTGGTGGCGGGATCGCTGGAGGGGCGGCGCTACCTGGAGTCGGTGGACATCGACGACGCGACGCCCGGCTACCTGCGCACCACGGGGCGCGCGCAGGGCTACCTCCCCTTCCGCGCGTGGGGATTCTCGCGCCACGTGCTGGGGCTGCGCGTGGCGGGCGGCGCGGACCAGGGCTCGCTCACCCCCGGCTACTCGCTGGGCGGCGAGGGCGGCGGGGTCCCGGCCTTCCCGCTCTCCACCTTCGTCTCCCTGGGCGACGACCTGGACCTGCCGGTGCGCGGGTACGGGGAGGGCGTGCAGTTCGGCGACCGCGCCGTGGCAGCATCCGCCGAGTGGCGCTTTCCCCTGGCGCTGGTGGAGCGCGGGCGCGGCCTGCTCCCCGTGTACCTGGACCGCGTGTGGGGGACGCTGTTCGTGGACGCGGGGCGTACCTGGTGCAGCGAGGACTGCCTCGGCCGCTTCGACGCGCCGGACACGCGGGCCGGCAACACGCTGGCCTCCGCCGGCGCCGAGCTGGGGATCAACCTGAGCGTTTCGTACCTCCCCCCGGTGCCGGTACGCGTGGGCGTGGGCGTCCCCCTGCGCCCCGTGGGCGCCGGCGAGGACCGGCCGGACCCGCGGGCGTACCTGACGGTGGGGCTGTCGTTCTGAGGGCCCTCAGCCGGCAGCTTACAGCTGCCACCCTCTCCCATAAAACACGATGGGAGAGGGGACTAGTTCGCGCGGGGCGAGCAGGTGCTGGAGCGCGCGGACGGAGGCCCTCACCTCCCGGCCTCCTCTCCCAAACAGCTGGGCGAGGAGGCGCATCCGCGTCGCCGGCCGGCGACCCGGCCGCAGTCTGAACCGCTGCCCCGGCGATGCCGCCGCGAGGCACGGATCTGTGGGAATCGCCCCCCTCCCCCAGCAGTTTGGGGGAGGGGGGTTGGGGGGGTGAGGGCCTCCGTCAACGCGAGCCAGCGACTGGAGTTCCCCTCTACACCATGTGGTTGAGGGGGCCGTGGCCGGCGCCGAGGCCGGGGGCGGCGCGCATGGCACGGCTCACGTAATCGAGGGCGTCCTCCACCGCGCGGGTGAGGGGGCGGCCGTGCGCCAGGCCCGCGGCGACGGCGGCGGAAAGGGTGCAGCCCGTGCCGTGCGTGCTGCGCGTGTCCAGCTTGGGGCGGCGCCACTCGTGCCACTCGCGGCCGTCGAAGAGCACGTCCACCAGCTCGGTGGAGCGCAGGTGGCCGCCCTTGAGGAGGGCGGCGGCGGCGCCCATCTCCACAAGCGCGGAGGCGGCCCGCCGCATCCCCTCGAGCTCGTCCACGGGGAAGCCCACCAGCACGGCCGCCTCGTCCAGGTTGGGGGTGACCAGGGCGGCGAGCGGCACCAGCGACTCGGCCACGGCGCGCTCGGCGTCCTCGTCCAGCAGGCGGTCGCCGCTGCTGGCCACCATCACCGGGTCCAGCACGTAGTGGGCGAGCCGGTGCTCGCGGATGGAGGCGGCCACGGCGCGCACCAGCTGGGCGGTGGCCAGCATCCCGCTCTTGCAGGCGGCCGGGCGCAGGTCGTCCGCCACGGCGCGGATCTGGGCGTTCACCGTCTCCACCGGGATGGGGTGCACGCCGGTGACGCCCAGCGTGTTCTGCACCGTGATGGCCGTCACGGCGCTGGTGCCGAACACGCCGAACGCGTGGAAGCTCTTGAGGTCGGCCTGGATCCCCGCGCCGCCGCCCGAGTCGGAGCCGGCGATGGTAAGGGCCACGGGAATGTTCATGTGCGCGCGCAAAGGGGTGATGGGCAGAGGCACAGAGATGAACCATTCTCTGTGCCTCCGTGTGAGACTACTTCCGTCCAAAGGGCGTCGGCCCGCCGGGGCTCAGCACGCCCGCCGGCATCAGCGGCGGCGGAGGCGGGAGCTGGTGTAGCCGGCGCAGGAAATCTTCGTACGAAGGCACCTGCGTCGCCAGGGGCTTCTTCACCTCCGGCAGCCGCTCGCGGATCTCGTCGCGGGTGATCTTGAGGCGCTGCATGGTGGCCGGGTGCGTGGAGAACCACTGGGCCACCACCCCCTGCGGCACCGCGGCCTCCTCCTTCACGAAGCCGTTGAAGAGGCTCAGCATCCCGTTGGGGTCCACGCCGGAGGCGATCAGGTACCCCACCGCCAGCTTGTCGGCCTCCTGCTCGTCGCTGCGCGAGTGGGCAGCCGACCACACCGCACCGCCGATGTCCAGCGCCTCCTGGTCCAGGATCGGCTCCCGGTCCAGGATCACCTTGTACAGGATGCCGGACATGGAGCGCGTGCGCATCTGCCGCTGAAGCGTCTCGGCGCCGTGCCGCGCCGCCACGTGGCCGATCTCGTGGGCGAGCACCCCGGCCAGCTCCGAGACGTTCCGCGTGCGCTCGATGAGGCCGCGGTTCACGTAGATGTGGCCGCCGGGGAGGGCGAAGGCGTTCACCCCCTCCGTGTCCACGATGTAGAATCGGTACGGTACGTCGGGCCGCGCGCTGCGCCGCGCGAGCATCCGCCCCAGGTCGGCCACGTAGTGATTCAGCGGCGCGTCCTGCACCAGCGGGATCTGCGTGTTGATCTGCGCGGCGATCTGGTCGCCCAGATGCTGCTCCCGCTGCTCGCTCACGCACGCGGCGAGCAGCGGAAGGAGGGCCACGGCCCCCGCCATCCGGCGGGCCCGCGCCACGAGGGCGCGGACCCGGACGTGCCGGCCGCCGCGCCCCCCGCTCACCGACGATCCCGCGGCGCGGGCGTCAGCGAGCGAACGCGGCTGCGGAAGGCCTGGTACGCCTGGTTGTCGGTCGTCAGCCGCCCGGTGGCGCCCGGGGTGGCCGCGATGATGGCGCGTACGTTGGTGATGCGCTCCTGCGTGGTGGGGTGCGTGGCGAACCACTGCTGCACCCGGCTGGGGTTGCGCTGCTGCTCGGTCAGGAGCTCCTGGAAGAAGCTGGGGAGCCCGTTGGGGTTGTACCCGGTGCGCACCAGGTAGGGCACCGCCACGCGGTCGGCCTCGCGCTCGGCGTCGCGGCTGTAGCCGGCGAACACGGCGCTTCCGGCGGCCTGCACGCCCACCTGCTCCACCTGCCCCGGGTTGCGCCGGAGGATGCCTCCATACAGGATTGTGAGCAGCGTGTTGGCGCCCTGCGCGCGCTGAAGCTGCTCGATGCTGTGCCGCTCGGCCACGTGGCCGATCTCGTGGGCGAGCACCCCGGCCAGCTCGGATACGTTGTCGGCGCGCTCGATGAGCCCGCGGTTCACGTAGATGTGCCCGCCCGGAACGGCGAAGGCGTTGATCGCGTCCGAGTTGACCACGTAGAAGTTGTAAGGGATGCCACGCGGGTCCGCCGCGGCGGCCAGCTGGCGCCCCAGGGTGTTGATGTACTGCAGCGTGGCCCGGTCGCCGATCAGCGGGAGCTGCTGGTTGATCTGGCGCGAGTAGTCGGCGCCGAGCTGTACCTCCTGCTGCGTGCTGATCGTGGCGCAGCCGCCGGCGCTCGCCGCGCCGCACAGCGCAAGCACGGCGGCACCCTGCCGTGCGCGAGCCCTAAGTGCAAGTGCCATCGGTATCTCCATGCTTTGGACGGGTGATTTGGCGGCCATGGGAAAAGCAAGACGCGGACCATGCGCGGCGCAATGCTGAGCCGCCGCGAAGAGCGCCTCCTCAAGACCCTTCGGCAGCGCCGCGCGCGCGAGGAAGAGGGCCTCTTCCTGGTGGAAGGGGTGCGCGCAGTGGAAGACCTTCTGGCGTCCAAAGTTAGGGTCCGTTTCGCCGTCGCGTCGTCCACCCTGGGGGACACGCCCCGCGGCGCCGCGCTCCCCGGCGGGATCGCCGCGCGCGGCATCGCCGTCCACCAGGTGGACGAGCGCTCATTCCGCGACTGGGCGGACACGGAAACCCCGCAGGGCGTGCTGGCCGTGGCCGAGATCCCCCGCGCCGCCCTGGACGCCATCCCCATGGACGCGGAGCCGGCGGTGGTGCTGGTGCTGGACGCCGTGCAGGACCCGGGCAACTTCGGCACGCTGGTGCGCACGGCCGAGGCGCTGGGCGCGGCGGGTGTCGTGGTGCTTCCCGGCACGGTGGACCCCTGGAACCCCAAGTCCGTGCGCGCGGCCATGGGCTCCTCGTTCCGCCTCCCCGTGGTGGAGGCGGACTGGGAGGCGCTGGAGCCCTGGCTGCGCGGGCGGGGCGCCGTGACCGTGGCCTCCGCGGTGGGCGCGCCGCCTCCCGATTCTCTCCCCCGGCGCGCCGCGCTGGTGCTGGGCAACGAGGGCGCCGGCGTGTCGGCCGACACCCTGCGCCGGGCCGAACTCACGCTGGGCATCCCCCTGCGCGGGCGCGCCGAGTCGCTGAACGTTGCGGCGGCGGGCGCCATCCTCCTCCACGAGCTCCTTCGCTGACCATCCATTGACGTCCGACTACCTGATCTGGGGCTACGCGGCGCTCCTGGGCGCCTGCATCGGCTCCTTCCTCAACGTGTGCGTGTACCGCTGGCCAGAGGGGCTCTCGGTGATCTCGCCGCCGTCGCGCTGCGGCTCCTGCGGCACGCAGATCCGCTGGTTCGACAACGTGCCGGTGCTCGGCTGGATCCTGCTGCGCGGCCGCTGCCGGGCGTGCGGCGCGCGCGTCTCCATCCAGTACCCGCTCATCGAGCTCACCGTGGCCTCGCTCTGGCTGGCGGCGGTGCTGCGGCACGGCGTGAGCTGGCAGGCGCTCTCCACGGCCATCTTCTTCACCCTGCTGCTGGGCATCGCGCTCAC
>DASVSA010000194.1:0-13365 GCA_036388335.1 Longimicrobium sp.
GATCGGCTGGGCCCTCGGGATGCTCGTGGCGACGCGAAGTGAGGATCGCCCCCAGCCGTCACCCGCGGCCGCGAGCTGAAGTCATCTCTGTGCCTCTGTGTCTCTGTGTGAGGCTGCCGTGAGGATGAGCGAGAGGGGGTCGCCGGTCTCCGGATGGGCGGGCTCGCGAAGCTCGTGGATGCGGAGCCCGGCGCGCTCCAGCGCCTGGGACCACGACTGGAGGGTGCGGAAGTACCAGGGCATCGGCTCGGTGAAGCCCTCGCCGAAGCTGGCGAATCGCTCGGTGCGCCACCCGTCGCGATAGGGGTCGCCGCCGCGCGCCGACCAGGGGTGCACGGTCTGGATTACCAGGACGCCCCCGGGGGCCAGCACTCCGCGCGCGCCGGCCAGCGCGTCGTCCAGCGGATCGCCGATCAGCGCGAAGTTGGCGGCGACGCCGTCGAAGGCCCCGAAGCGCGCGGGCCCGTCACTCGCCAGCTCCGCGTAGCTGCAGACGTGGAAATCCCCGCCGCCCGCCTCGTTCGCCGCCTCCACCAGCGGCGCCGACGCGTCGATGCCGACCGTCTCCACCCCCCGCGCGGACAGCTCGCGGGCCAGCCATCCTTCCCCACATCCCAGGTCGAGAACGCGGCGCGGGGCGTGGGCCATCACCGCCTCCACGATGGCCGCGTCCGTCGCCAGCCTGCGGCTCGCGATGCGCCCTTTGCGGACGGCCTCGGTCCACGCGGGCGCGTTCGCCCTCCAGCTCTGCTCGATCTGCCGGAGAGGATCGCCGCTCATCGTTGAGCCCCCGTGTATCCTTGCGAGGCCGCAACGACGCGCCCCACACGACGGTCCCAGCGCCAGGGCACCTCGTGGCCGCTCAGGTGCACTCCGCCCCACCAGCGGTCGATGCCCGCGAGCCGCACCCGGTCGGCGCGGCCGGCGAGCACGTCGTGGCCCGCTGCGGTGAGCGAGAGGGCGCCAAAGGGCGCGGGGCCGCCGCCGGGGGACGGCTCGGCGGCCAGCAGCGGGTGCGGGCCGGCCATCATCACCCGGATGTAGTGCCAGAGCGACGAGTCGCCGATGAAGAACACGTCGTCGGTGTCGTGGACGGCGCGGAACAGCTTCACCGGGTCCGTGATCCCATCGCGCACCCCCTCCAGCACCGCGCGCTCGATGCGGCTCACGCCGCTTTCCACATCGGGAAGCTCCTCCAGGAACCTGCGCAACGCGGCGCCCAGGAAGGGCAGGGAAGAGAGATCCTCCTCGCGCACGAGCGACTCGACCCCCGGCGGGCCGTCCTCCGTGAGCGCCCGCCACGTGCGCCGGCCCAGGTCCAGCTGGCGTGGGGTGATGGCCTCGCGCGTGCCAAGCAGCGGCGCGAGCTGCTCGGGGGAGAGCTCGCCCAGCCCCTTGAACGCGGGCATCCCCGGGTACTCGCCGATGCAGATCAGGCTCAGGACCGTCTCCCCGAGGGTCTGCTCCGCGAAGTACGCCAGGTGGCGCACGAGCAGGAGCTGGTCGAACAGGTCGTGCTCCAGCCAGAGCACCACCTCGTCGTGCTCCGCCCATCGGCCGAGATCGTGATCCCAGCGCTCCAGGGTGCCGAGCACCTCGCGCTCGCTCGCCCACCCCGCCGCGGCCCAGAACGCGGCCCGCGCACGCAGCCGCTCCGGCGCGCCGATGGGGAGGAGCGGCCCGTCGTGGAGCGCATCCGCCACGACCACGTGGGCGCCCGGGACGCCTGACATCGCGAGCTTGTCGCGCGTGAAGTCGCCGTTGTGGACGTGGAGCAAGAGGGTCCTCGTGGGTTGACGTGAAAGAGCGCGGTGCTGCAGCAAACGGGCCTCGCATGGATGCGCGGAGAAAAGGAACGTCTTGACAACGCCCGCTTTTTCTACCTATGTAGAGATAGAAACGGCCCGCCCCTCTTTCCCCGCCTCCCGTGCCCCTGCGACTGACCCGACCCACCGCGCTCGTGCTGCTGGCTCTTTCACGCGGGTTCCGGCACGGCTTCGACATCCTGGACGCGACGGGGCTGGAGAGCGGCACCGTCTACCCCATCCTTCGGCGCCTGGAGGATGCCGGGTGCGTACGTTCGGAGTGGGAGGCGGTGGAGAGGGCGCGCGACGAAGGGCGCCCGCCGCGCCGCTACTACGAGCTCACGGGCACCGGCGCCGAGGTGCTGCGCGACGCGCTGGCGCGGCATCCCGACGTGAAGGGGGGGTACGTCCCCGGCGGCCTGCGTCCGAGGCCGGCCTGATGCCGGGGCCTCCGGGGCTCGGGGTGGTGAAGGCCATCGCCCGGCTGGTGCCCGCCCACCTGCGCGAGGGGTGGATCGCCGAGTGGGAGGGCGAGCTGGCGTGGGCGTGGCGGCGGGCGGAGCGGGGCGGCGAGCACCCGGAGCGCGCCCGCGCGCGGCTGATCTGGCGGTCGCTGGGCGCGTCGTCCGACGCGCTCTGGCTGTGGCGCAGACACGGAGCGAACGACATGATCGGCACCGACTTCAGGTACGCCGCGCGCTCCCTGCGCCGCCGCCCCGGCTTCGTGGCGGTGGTGGTGCTGACGCTGGCGCTGGGCGCGGGCGCCGCGGCCGCCGTCTTCTCCATGGTCAACGGCGTGCTCCTGCGCCCGCTCCCCTTCTCCGAGCCCGAGCGCCTGGTGGCCATCCAGGGCCTCGCCACCAGCGGAGACCCCGAGCAGGTGTCGCCCCCGTCGTCGTACCCCGACTACCTGGACCTGAGCGCGCAGCTCCGTACCTTCCAGGAGCTGGCGGCGGTGCGCGGCGAGGACGTGACCCTCACCGCCCCGGGCGCGCGCCCGGCGCGGATCGGCGCGCAGTTCGTCACCGTGAGCGCCTTCCCCACGCTGGGGATGCGGCCCGTGCTCGGCCGCCCGTTCCTGGCCGCCGACACGCGCCCCGGCGCGGAGCCGGTGGCCATGCTCACGCACGCCCTGTGGCAGCGCCGCTACGGCGGGTCGCCGTCGGTGGTGGGGAGCCGCGTCGTCCTGGACGGGGCGCCCACGACCGTCGTGGGCATCCTCCCCGACGAGGCGCGGCTCACTCCCGAGACGGAGCTCTGGCTGCCGGTCGTCCCCGGGCCCGCAGAGGAGTCGCGGGGGACTCATCGCTACACCGTGATCGGGCGGCTGCGGCCCGGCGTGAGCGTCGAGCGCGCGGGGCTGGACGCGTCCACCGTGGCGAAGCGGCTGGAGCAGCTCTGGCCGTCCGACAACGCACGGCGCGGCGCGGTGGTCATCCCCCTGCGCGAGGCGATCGTGGCGGATGCGCGGCCGGCGCTCCTCACCCTCTTCGGCGCGGTGCTCCTGGTGCTGCTGATCGGGTGCGCCAACCTGGCGAGCCTGTTCCTGGCCCGCGCCCAGTCACGGGAGCGGGAGATGGCCGTGCGCGCGGCGCTGGGGGCGGGGCGCGCGCGGCTCACGCGGCAGTGGGTGGCCGAGAGCGTCCTCCTCTCGCTGGCCGGCGGCCTGGCGGCGGTGGCGGTGGCGTGGGCGGGGATGCGCACGCTGGTGGCGTTCGTGCCCAGCGCCATCCCCCGCGCGGGCGAGATCGCCCTGGACCGGCCGGTCGCCGCGTTCCTGGTGCTGGTGATGGCGCTTGCGGCGCTTGGCTTCGGCGCGCTCCCCGCGCTGCGCTACCGCGACGATGCCGCCTCGCTCGGCGGGCTGCGCGAGGGCGGGCGGGGCTCCACACCCAGCCGCCGCCGGCGCAGGATGCGGCAGGGGCTGGTGGTGGCGGAGGTGGCGCTGGCGACCGTGCTCGCCATCGGCGCCGCGCTCCTCGTCAAGAACCTGTGGCAGCTTGAGGGCGCGCGCCTTCCCCTGCGGCCGGACGGGGTGACGTTCGTGCAGGTCCAGCTCCCCCAGGGACGCTACTCGGACCCGGCGAGCGTCCTCGCGTTCTACGACCGGCTGCGGCGCGAGGTGGCGGCAGCGCCGGGGGTGCGCGCGGTGTCGTTCGCCTTCGAGCACCCGGTGAGCGAGGGATGGACCTCCAGCTTCGCGCTGGTGGGCCGCCCCGAGCAGCCGGCCGGGATGCGGCCGGAGTCGCGCATCCGCCCGGTGGCCCCCGGCTACTTCCGCGCGGTGGGCCTCCCCCTGGTGCGCGGCACCGACGTGTCGGACGCCGACCGTTTCGGGACGCCGGGGAGCGTGGTGGTGAACGAGGCGTTCGTGCGCGAGCACTTCCCCGGGCGCGACGCGCTGGGCGAGACGATCGACCGCGGCCAGACGTGGTGGCCGGGGCAGCCCGAGAAGTTCCGCATCGTGGGCGTGGTGGCGGACGAGCCGTTCCGCGGCGTGGGCCGCCCGGCCGACCCCGCCACCTACTACCCGCAGGCGCAGTTCCCCATGAACGACATGTGGCTCGTGGTGCGCGCCGACGGCGACCCGGCGGCCATCGCCCGGGCCCTGCGCGAGCGCGTGTGGCGCGTGGATCGCGACCTTCCCGTGGAGCGCGTGCAGACGCTGGACGACCTGCTGGGCGCCGCGGTGGCCGGGCCCCGCTTCAACGCGGCGCTGCTGGCCGTCTTCGCCTGCGCGGCGCTGCTGCTGGCGGCGGTGGGGATCTACGGCGTGCTGTCGTACGGGGTGGAGCAGCGCACGGGCGAGATCGGCGTGCGGATGGCGCTGGGAGCCAGCCGGGGCCGGGTGGTGCGCCAGATCGCCGCCGAGGGGGCGGCGGTCGCGGGGGCGGGCGCGGTGCTGGGGCTGATGGCCGCGTTCGCGCTGGCGGGGGTGCTGCGCTCGCTGCTGGTGGGCACGCACGCGCAGGACCCGCTGGTCTTCGCGCTCGTCCCCACCCTCCTCGTCGCCGTCGCGGTGACCTCGGCGTGGCTCCCCGCGCGCCGGGCCAGCCGCATCGACCCAGCCGGCGCGCTGCGCTGCGAGCGGTAGAAATAGCACGGAGGCACAGAGTCTTGTCTGTGTCTCCGTGTCTCTGTGTGAGCCCTTCTTATTCGCCGATCGCGCGCTTCGCCACCTCGGCGGCGAGACGGGTGGGGCGCTCGCCGCCGGGGCCGCCGTGGCGCAGGTAGGTGAGCACGGTGTAGCGCGCACGTCCCGCCGGGTCGAAGACGAGGCCCGCGAACCAGCCGTCGCGGCCGCCCGTCGTGCCGGTCTTGCCGCCCAGGCGCCAGGCTCCCGGCTGAGTGCCGGCCGCCGCCTGCGCCGTCCCCGCCTCCACCGTGCGCAGCATCGCGCGCTGCAGCTTCGCGGCGGTCGCGGGCGTCATCACCCGCACGGCGCCGCCGCTGCCGGCGAGCGCGGCCTCGATGGTCGGGGCGCGCATGACGCCGCCGTTGCCCACCGCCTGCAGGAAGCGCGAGAAGTGGAGCGGGGTGACGCGGGCGGATTCCCTCCCCAGCGCCAGGCCGGCCAGGTCGCCGACGTGGACGGTCGCGGCGAGCGGGGCCATCGCCCGCCGGAAGCCGGGGGAGGAGCTGGCCCAGAAGGACGGGTCCGCGGCCTCCGGCGCATCCGGGCCCGCCACGGGGAACCCCATGCGGCCGAGCTGCGCGGCGAGCCGGGCCGTCCCCCCGTCGCGGCTCAGGCGCAGCGCCATCTCCACCGCCGCCGTGTTGCACGAGTAGACGAGCATCTCTTCCGGCACGCGGATGCGCAGGGTGGGAGCGCGCCCCGCGTTGGTGATGGTGCGCCCCGCCACCGTGGCCGACGCCGGACACTCCATCACCTCGATCGGCCAGCCGCGGTCCCACCACGCGGCGGCGATGGCGAGCTTCCACAGCGAGGCGGGGAGCGCCGCGCGCGTTACGTCCACCGAGTCGCCGCCGGCCGCGGACTGGGTGGATACCAGGACCGCGCCCGTGGCCACGTCCTGCACGATGACGGCGCCCGCGTGCCCGGTGCCGCGCAGCAGCCCCGCCGCCTCCCGCCCCAGCCCCGCACAGAGCGTCAGCCCGGCCGGCGCCGCATCCGCCCCGCAGAAAGGCTGGCTCGACGGGGCATCGACGGGGGCGGGGGAGGGGCGCGCCGCCGCCAGCGCGAGCAGCGCCACGGCCGCGGCGATGGCCACGGGGGTGCGCCCGGCCGCGTCCGCGCGGCGGGCGGGACTGGTCAGGCGACGCACGCGCGCCACCAGCGACGGGCCCCCGGCACCCAGCGCCAGGCCGGGCACGGGCCGCCGCGCCTCCTCCATGGCGAGCAGGGCCAGCACGTAGTCGCGCACGCTGGCCCGTTCCACCACCGCGTCGTCGCAGCAGTGCTCGCGCTCCTCGCGGATGCGCGCGGACACCCACCACACGCCGGGATGGTAGAAGAGGAGCGTCTCCGCGAGCCGCTGCGCCAGGTTCACGGCGTAGTCCCAGCGCCGCACGTGCGCCAGCTCGTGGAGAAGGATGAGCTCCACCTGGCGCGGCGTGAGCCCCGACGACGCGCTCAGCGGCAGCAGGATCACGGGCCTCAGCCACCCGATCAGCGCCGGCCCGCTCACGTGCGGCGAGATCCAGAGCCCCACCGCCCGCCGGATCCCCATCTGCGCGCGCAGCCGGGCCAGCGCCGCGCTCCATTCAGCCGCCACCGGAAGGAGGTCGCGCCGCGCGAGCCGCCGCACCCCGAGCCACCCGCCCAGCAGGCGCACCGACAGGAGGAGCACTCCCACCGCCCACCCCACCGCCAGCCCCGGCACCAGCGGCTCGATGGCCAGCGAGGTGCGCCGGACCAGCCGCGCGGGCGCGAGTCCCACGGGCTCGATCCGCGCGTCACCCGCCCCGATTGCGCCCTCGGCCAACGGGAGCGCCTTCCACCCCTCTCCGGCCAGCGCGGCCACGGGCTGCGGACGCGCGGCGCCCGCGAGCCAGGCCCCGGTCGCCAGCGGCGCGGCCATCATCAGCCCCAGCGCCACGCACGCGGCCCCGTAGCGCACCGCGGGCGCGGAGCGGCGCGCCGCCCGGTTCGCCGCCGCGAAGCCGAGCGCGATCAGCGCGCCCTGCCAGAGGAAGTGGACGAGCGCCCACCCCACCACGTGCGCCCACGCGCTCATTCGTCCTCCGGGGCCGGAAGGCGGGCCACCATCCGCCGGATCTCCGCCAGCTCCTCGCGCGACGCCACCTCCGGCGACAGCGCGTGCATCACCAGCCCCAGCGCCGACCCGCCGAATGCTTTCTCGGTAAAGTCGGCCACGAGCTGGCGCTGCGTCGTCTCCGGCGGGACGGCTGCGGCGTACACGTGCGTCCGCTCGCGCTCGTCGCGGATCACCAGCCCCTTGGTGTACATGATCTGCAGGAGCTTGAGCACGGTCGTGTAGCCCGTCTCCTCGCCCGGCAGCGCGTCGAGCACCTGGCGCACGGTGCTCGCGCCGCGGCTCCAGAGCACGCGCAGGATGCGGAGCTCGCCTTCGGTGGGCAGGGGAAGGTCCCGGCGTGGCATGGCGTTCGGGGAGCGGGTGCATCGGCTCTCAAGCGGAGCCGTTGGAGCTATGTTAATACGATGAGGTTCGTGGAGTCAACGGGACACGGGCGACTGAAGTCGCTGCAACAACTACACGAAGTCCCCCTGGGGGGACTACAGGGTTCCCGCTGGATCTGAGGATCCAGTCCGCGCAGGCGGATTTCGTGCTTTCGTTGCAGCGACTTCAGTCGCCGCAGCCGGCGTACAAGCCTCTCCCCTTGCAACTACGAAGCAACTCGTATACACTGGAGGCACGGAACCCGGCAGGCACCCGCTGCACGCGTGTTAGTACGAAAGACTTCGTACAATCTACCCCGAGCGCAACCGTATGAGACCCGATCACCTCCTCCGTTCCACGCTGTTCATCGCGGCCCTGCTCGGCTGCGCAGCTCCGGTCCAGGCCCAGACCTCCAACAGCACGCTTCCGCAGCTACGAACGCGCTTGGAGGCACACGCCCGCGCGACCGGTGGCACGGTCGGCCTGCGTGCGGTACACCTGGAGACGGGCGAATCGGTCGGGATGCGGGCCGGAGAGCGCTTCTTCATGTCGAGCGTGACCAAGCTGCCGCTCGCCGTGGCCGTCCTGCGTCGCGTGGATCGCGGGGAGATCCGGCTGGGCGACACCATCGACATCCCGGCGTCCGCGCTGAGCGTAGGCCACAGCCCGGTGCGGGAGGCGAACCCCAACGGCACCCGCATGACCGTGGAGGATCTGCTGCGCAACGCCGTGTCGGTGAGTGACAACACCGCCAACGATGTCCTCCAGCGCCTGATGGGTGGCCCGCGCGCCGTGACGGCGGAGCTCGCGCGCGCGGGTATCCGCGGCGTGCGCATCGATCGCCCCTACCCGCAGCTCCGGCGCGACATGGACGACCTCGTGAGCGCCACTGACGTCCGCGACACGATGACGCCCAATGGAGCGGTGGCGCTCCTTCGCGCCATCTGGACGGGTCCCGCGCTCTCCCCCGCCAGCCGCACCCGGCTCATCGGCTGGATGACGCGCACCAGCAACCCCGCCGACCGCATCGCCGCGGGCGTCCCCGCGGGCACCGTCGTCGCTCACAAGACCGGTACGTGGGGCGGCGATAGCGCCACCGGCGCGATCAACAACATCGGCGTGATCACCCTCCCTGGCGGCCGGGGCCACATCCTCCTGGCCATCTTCGTCCGCAACCCGTCGCGCCCGCGCCCCGAAGTGGCCACCCACATGGCCGCGATGGCCCGCACCGTTGATGACCACTGGATCAAGTGATCTCCGTGCCTCTGTGTCTCTGTGTGAGGCTTCTCTTCTACTCGGAACGCAGCGCCACCATCGGGTCCACGCGGCTGGCGCGGCGGGCGGGGAGCCAGCATGCGAGCAGCGCCACCCCGCCCAGGAGCAGGGGGATGAAGAGGAAGGCGAACGGGTCCACCGGGGCCACGCCGTAGAGCACCCCGCGCATCAGCCGGGCGGCGCCCAGCGCGCCGATCATCCCCAGCGCCACGCCCGCGCCGGCCAGCACGGCGCCCTCGCCCACCACGCGGCGCACGATGTCGCCGCCGCGCGCGCCCAGCGCCATGCGGATGCCGATCTCGCGGGTGCGCTGGGAGACCGTGTACGCCATCACGCCGTACACGCCCACCGCGGCGAGCACCAGCGCGAGCGTGCCGAACGAGCCGAACAGCGACGCCCACAGGCGCTGCGCCCAGGTGGTGTAGCGCCTCACCTCGTCCATCGTCCGGACGTCGAAGGTGGGGAGGGTGGAGTCGAGCGCGCGCAGCTCGCGGCGCGCACCGGCCGCGGCGGCGGCGGGCGGGCCCTCGGTGCGCACCAGGAAGGCGAAGGTGCGGTACGGGAGGCGGGCCGCGGGCACGTACACCTGCAGCTTGGACTGCGGCGTCTCCTCCCCCACCTCCTCGTAGTGGAGGTCGCGCGCCACGCCCACCACGGTGAACCACACGTCCTTTTCCTGCGCCATGCGGAAGCGGCGGCCCAGCGCGCCCCTCCCGGGCCAGAGGCGGCGGGCCAGCGACTGGCTCACCACCGCCGAGGTGGCCGCGGTGTCCGCGCCCTCGGCCGCCGTGAAGACGCGCCCCGCGAGCAGCGGCGTCCCCAGGGCGTCCCACAGCGCCGGCGTGCCGCCGAACAGCTCGCCCGTCAACTCGCCGCCCGGCGCGCGGGGAGCGCCCTCCGCCTCCAGGTCGATCAGCTCGCCCCCGTCGTCGCCGGGGATGGCGTTGGTGGCGGCGGCGGCCTTCACGCCGGGGAGCGCCGCGATGCGCTGCACCGCCGCGTCCAGGAAGCCCGCGCGGGCGGCCCGCGGCGTGTAGCGCTCGCCCGCCAGGTAGATGCGCGCCGTCAGCACCCTGGAGGTGTCGAAGCCCAGCTCCGCGCGGCTCGCGGCCACGAAGGAGCGGATCATGAGCGTGGCGCCCACCAGCAGCACCAGCGCCAGCGAGATCTGCCCCACCACCAGCGCCCCGCGCAGCCGCCCGCGCCCCGCCGAGGCCCCGCGCCCGCCGTCCCTCAGCGTCTGCTGCACGTCGCCGCCGGTGGCGCGCAGCGCGGGCACGATGCCGAACACAATCCCCGTGAGCGCGCTGAGGCCGATGGTGAAGGCCAGCACGGTGGAATCGACGTCGAAGCTGATCCAGTAGGGGAGCTCCTCGGGGATGCGGGAGACTGTCCATTTTGTCCAGCCGCTGGCGATGAACACCCCCAGCGCCCCGCCCGCCAGCGCCAGCACCACGCTCTCGGTGAGGAGCTGGCGGACCACGCGGGCGCGCCCGGCCCCCAGCGCCGTCCTCACGGCGATCTCGCGCGCGCGGCCGGCGGAGCGGGCAAGCATCAGGTTGGCCACGTTGGCGCACGCGATGAGGAGCACGAGCCCCACCGCACCCAGCATCAGCGAGAGCATCACCCGCAGCGGCCCGTCCACCATGTCGTCGCGGTACGAGACGGCGCGGGCGCCCCACCCGGTGTTGCTCTGAGGGTGCTCGGCGGCCAGCCGGCGCGCCACCCCGCCCAGCTCCGCGTTTGCCTGCTCCAGCGTCACGCCCGGGCGCAGGCGCGCCACCGTGCCGATGTAGCGCTCGCCGCGCGGCTGCGAAGGATCGGGAGCGAGCGGCGTCCACAGCTCCGCGGTCTCGGGGAACTTGAAGCGGGGCGGCATCACCCCCACCACCTCGGCGGGCGCGCCGTTCAGCACCACCTTCTTCCCCACCACCCGCGGGTCCGCGCCGAAGCGGCGGCGCCAGAGCGCGTCGCTCAGCATCACCACGCGCGGGCCGCCGCGCCGCGCCTCGTCGGCGAGGAACGAGCGTCCCAGCGCGGGGCGTATCCCCAGCAGCCCGAACAGGTTGGGGCTGATGGTGCTCCCCTCCACCCGCTCCGCCTCGCTGGGCCCCGCCACGGCGTAGGTGCGCCCGTAGAAGGCGGCCGTCTCCCGGATGGTCCCGCGCGCCCCCGCCACCCAGTCCGCCAGGTCCGCCTGCGACACGCCCGACTCCGTGTAGCCCAGCCGCGCGTTGGAGGCGTAAAGCGTCACCACGCGGTCCGGGTCGTGGAACGGGAAGGGGCGGATGAGGAGCGCGTTGACCATCGAGAAGACGGCCGTGTTCACCCCCACGCCCAGCCCCAGGCAGAGGATGGCCACCGTGGCGAATCCCCTGGCCCGCAGCAGCGTGCGGAAGGCGAAGCGGAGGTCCTGGAACAGCGTGCCCATGCTCTCTCCTCTGTGTCTCTGTGCCTCTGTGTGAGACTTCTTTACTCGGACCGCAGCGCCACCATCGGGTCCACGCGCGCGGCGCGGCGGGCGGGGAGGTACGAGGCCAGGAGAGCGACCGACATCAGCACCGCGGGGGCGCCGACGAGCAGGGCGGGATCGGCGGGGGCCACGCCGTAGAGCATCCCCGACACCAGCCGGCCCGTGATCAGCGCCAGCACGGTGCCCACCGCCAGCCCCACGCCCACCACGCGCAGGTTGGCGCCCATCACCATCTTCACCACCGCCAGCCGGGGCGCGCCCAGCGCCGCGCGGATGCCCATCTCGCGGGTGCGCTGGCGGGCCGCGAACGAGACCACGCCGTAGATCCCCACCGCCGCCAGCACCAGGGCCAGCGCCCCCATCCCGCCCAGCACCGCCGCCCCCAGCTGCGCCGGCAGCAGGGCGCGGCGAAGCTGGTCCTTCATCGTCCTGGGCGCGGGGAGGGGGAGCGCGGGATCAAGCGCCGCCGTCTCGCGCCGTACGGCCGCCGCCAGCGCCGCCGGGTCGCCGGAGGTGCGCACGTGCAGCGTCATCTCGGGATCGTAGCTCTGCCCGAACGCCTGGTAGAGCATGGGAAGCGGGTCCTCGCCCAGGCCCACGTACTTCCCGTCGCGCACCACGCCGACCACCGTGGCGAAGGGGCCGTTGGGCCCCTCCAGGCTCAGGCGGCTGCCCACGCCCCCGCCGCCCAGGTGGCGGCGCACGAAGGTCTCGTTGACGACGACGACCAGCGGAGCGCCCGCGCGGTCGGTGGCGGTGAACTCGCGCCCGCGCAGCACCGGCACCCCCATGGTGCGGAAGAAGCCGGCGCCCACGGTGTTGAAGTGCGTGGCGTGGCCCGGCGCGTCCTCGCCCTCGCCGGGGAGCACGACGCGGGTCTCGCGGCTCTCGCCCTGCAGGGGGATCGAGTGCTGGAGCGCGACGGACTGCACGCCGGGGAGGCCGCGCACGGCGGACTGGAGGCGCTGGTAGAAGAGGGGCCCCGTGGTCTCGTCGTAGCTCCCCAGCCGCAGGTCCACGGACTGGTTGAGGACGTGTGCCGGATCGAACCCGGGGTCGATGTTGCCCGCCGCGCCCAGCGAGCGCAGGAAGAGCGCGGACGAGCCCAGCAGCACCATGCACAGCGCCACCTGCGCCCCCACCAGCGTGTTGCGCAGCCGTGCCCCGCGCGGCGCCACCGACCCCTCCTTGATCGCCGTCACCACGTCCGCCGACGCCGTGCGCAGCGCCGGCGCCACGCCGAAGAGGAGAGCCGCCACCAGCGCGCCGCCCAGCGCGAACGCCAGCACCCGCACGTCCGGCGACAGGCGCAGGGCCATGGGGATCTCCGGCGGGATGCGCGACACGGCGAAGCTGGTGAGCGCGCAGGTGGCGAGCACCGCGGCCCCCGCGCCAGCCAGCGCCAGCAGCACGGCCTCGGTGAGCAGCTGGCGGACGAGTCGCCCGCGGGCCGCGCCCACGGCCATCCGCACCCCCATCTCCCGCCGCCGGGCCACGCCGCGCGCCAGCAGCAGGTTGGCCACGTTGCTGCACGCGATCAGCAGCACCAGCCCCGTCACCGCCAGCAGCGCCACGGCGAACATCCCGAACTTCTGGCGCAGCTCCACGGTCACCCCGCTGGAGCCGTCCATGGAGAAGGTGACCGGGTCACGCCCCGCCGCCGGGTCCTGCCGGGTGAGTTGCGCGGCGAGCAGGCGCAGCTCGGCGCGCGCCGCGTCCGCCGTGACTCCGTCGCGCAGCCGGCCGCCCACGTACAGGCTCCCGTTGTACCGGCCGATGGGTGTGCCGGTGAGCGGCCCCATCTGCGCCAGCGGGATCCAGATCTGCGGTCCGAAGCCGGCGAACGCCCCCGCGAAACCTTCGCGGGCCACCCCCACCACCGTGATCGGCTGCCCGTTGATGCGGAGGGTGCGCCCCACCACCGACGGGTCCGCGCCGAACCCCTCGCGCCACCAGCGGTGGCTGATGACGGCCACGGCGCTGCTCGCCGCCGAGCTGTCCTCGGCCGCCGTGAACACGCGGCCCAGCGCCGCGCCCACCCCCACGGTGGTGAAGTAGCTCCCGCCCACCAGCTCCGCGTTCACTTTGCGGTTGCCCTGCGGCGTGTTGAGCGCCGCCTCCAGGTACCGCTCGCCGAACATCCCCGTGAGCGTGCTGCTGCGCGCGCTCACGTAGTCGAGCTGCTCGCGCTGCAGCGGCGAGTGCGTGT
>DASVSA010000195.1:0-1894 GCA_036388335.1 Longimicrobium sp.
GACGCGGCCGTGGTGGACGTGATGATCCCCGGGCGCACCGGCTTCGACCTGGTGCGCGACCTGCGCGCGTCCAACATCGCGCTCCCGGTGCTGCTGCTGACGGCCAAGGACCAGACCGAGGACAAGGTGGAGGGGCTGGACTCCGGCGCGGACGACTACCTCACCAAGCCGTTCGACTTCAGCGAGCTCACGGCCCGCCTGCGCGCCCTGCTGCGGCGGCGCGTGGCCGGCGCGCCCGCCACCCTGCGCGTGGGCGACCTGGAGATGGACCCGGCCACCCGCGAGGTGCGCCGCGGCGTCCAGTCGGTGGAGCTCACGCCGCGCGAGTTCTCGCTGCTGGAGTACCTCCTCCGCAACGCCGACCGCCCCCTTTCGCGCGCCACGCTGATGGAGCACGTGTGGGGCATTCGCTTCGACCCGGGGACCAACATCGTGGACGTGTGCGTGAACGCGCTTCGCAACAAGCTGGGGCGTGACCCGGAGCTGATCCACACCGTCCGCGGCGTGGGCTACGCCATCCGCACCCCGGAGCGCGTCCAGTGAACCGGCGCCCGCCGTCGCTGCGGCGAGAGATCGTCGTGGGATACTCGGTGATCCTGCTGGCGGGGCTCACGCTCTTCGCCGGCATCACCTACGCCATCCTGCGCCAGTCGCTCGCCCGCACCGGCACGCAGTCGCTGCGCCAGACGGCGGCGGCCGCCGAGCAGCTGATCGCCCCCTCCGAGATCCCCCGCGTGGAGGTGCGCGAGGACCGCATCCCCTCCGCCCTGGGCGACGTGGAGACGCTGAGGCGCCGCACGCGCCTGGCCACGGGGCAGGTGGTGGACATCGTGGTGGCGCGCACGGGCGACGTGGAGAAGAAGGCGCTGCGGGCCTTCTCGGTCATCGCCCTCTTCCTGATCCCCCTCACGGGCCTGGCCGCCGCGCTGGCGGGCTGGTCCGTCGCCAACCGCGTGCTGCAGCCGCTCAACCGCCTGGTGGCGGCATCGCGCGAGATCGGCATCGCCGCGCTGGACCGCCGCGTGGACGAGCCGGAGCACCCCGCCGAGCTGCGCGAGCTGGCGCAGGCCTACAACGGGATGCTCGGCCGCCTTCAGCGCGCCGTGGAGGCGCTGCGCCGCTTCACCGCCGACGCCAGCCACGAGCTGCGCACTCCGCTCACCGCCATCCGCGGCACGGCGGAGGTGGCGCTGGCCCGCCCCCGCTCGCCCGACGAGCTGCGCGACACCATGGGCGAGATCCTGGAGGAGACCCGCTCCATGCTGGCGCTGGTGGAGGACCTGCTGACGCTGGCGCGCAGCGAGGAGGCGTCGGTGCACCTCCCCGTGGCCCCCGTGGACCTGGTGCCCATCCTGCGCGACGTGCAGGACATCGGGCACGCGCTCACGGGCGGCAAGCCGATCGACGTGAGGCTGGAGGCGCCCGAGTCGCTGGTGGTGCGTGGCGCCGCGGGCCCGCTGCGCCGCCTCTTCCTCAACCTCGTCTCCAACGCCGTGAAGTTCACCGAGGCGGGCGAGGTCGCCGTCACCGTGCTCCCCGCGGACGGCGAGGACGGGTTCATCGAGGTGGAGGTGCGCGACACGGGCAGCGGCATCGCCGCCGCGGAGCTCCCCCGCGTCTTCGACCGCTTCTACCGCGCCGACGCCGCGCGCGAGCGGAGCGGCGGCACGGGGCTGGGCCTCGCCATCGCGCGGATGATCGTGGACCAGCACGGCGGACGGATCCGCGCCGAGAGCACACCCGGCGTCGGAAGCACCTTCACCGTGCGCCTCCCGATCGCCCCTGCCACGGCCACCGTCTACGCCGACCTCCTCCCCGCTAGCCGCGTGGCGTGAACCTGCGGAACAGCGGGTCTCACGCAGAGGCGCAGAGACGCGGAGAGAGAAGAAAAAGA
>DASVSA010000196.1:0-1669 GCA_036388335.1 Longimicrobium sp.
ACTTCGTCTCTGTGCCTCTGTGTCTCTGTCCCACGTCGCGACTCGCCATGCGAATCCTTCTCGCCCTCGCCGCCACGCTGGCGGCTTCCGCCCTGGCGGCCCAGCCGGCCGCGCAGCCGGCCTCGTGCGAGGCCGCGCTCGACTCGCTGCAGACGGTCTTCCGCCGCGACTATCCCGGGTACCGCACCAAGGTGGCCGGGCGCGAGGCGGAGCTCGCGGCGCTCACCGACAGCGTCCGCGCCGTCGTGCGCACCTCCGAGGACCACCGCGTGTGCGTGGCCCAGGGCCTCCAGCGCTGGGTGCGCTTCTTCCGCGACCCGCACGTGATGCTCTGGCAGGCCGGCCCTCCGCCGCCCCCGTCGAGCGCCGCGGCGCCGGCCTCCGCCGACGCGCCAGCGCCCGAAGATCCAGGCCGGCCGACGCTGCGGTTCAGGGACGACAGCACCGCGATCCTGCGGATTCCCGACCTGGACGCGGCCTACAAGGGAGCCGTCGACAGCCTGGTGGCCGCCAGCCGGGCAAGGCTCCTGCGCACTCCGTACCTGCTGGTGGACGTGCGCGGGAACGGCGGAGGGTGCACCTGCACGTACGAGAGCATCGTCCCGCTCTTCTACACCGGGCCCATCGCCATCACGGGAAACGACGTCTGGTCGTCGGAGGGGAACCTCGCCGCGATGAGGGAGTGGAGCACGGACCCGGTGATGCCGGAGGGGATCCGGCGCACCGCCGCGGCCGTGGTCGCGCGCATGGAGGCGAATCCAGGACGCTTCGTCCCCTGGGTGGCCGACACGACGCTGCGGATGGACACGGTGTACCCGCAGCCCCGCGCCGTGGGTGTGCTGGTGGACGCGGAGTGCGCGAGCAGCTGCGAGAACCTGGTGCTCGACGCGATGCAGAGCCGCAAGGTGACGGTGGCGGGGGCCGGGAACACGAAGGGCGTGGGCGACTACGGCAACGTGCGCTCGCTGTGGCTGCCGGGGTGGCGCCGCCTGCGCATCCCCACCTCCCGCTCGCGCCGCCTGCCGCGGCGCCCCATCGACGGCATCGGCATCCCGCCGCAGCTCCGCATCCCGGCCGGCGAGGCGGACCCGGTGGAGTTCACCCTCCGGCACCTGCGCGCGCGGCGTTAGGGCTCACACAGAGACACGGAGGCACAGAGATGAAGTCAGCTCTGTGCCTCCGTGTCCTTGTTCTCGAATGCATTGTTGTACACCCCGGTGCGCTGCAGGTACTTCACGACCTCGATGGAGATGGCGCGGAGGAAGGCGGCTTCGCGGGCGTCCAGGTCGGAGCGGTGGACGAGCTCGCGGAGGGTGCGCATGACGGACTCCGTCTGGCGGCTCTTGAAGAAGTCGACGGCCCACAGGGCGCGCTCGGCGTCGGAGAAGAGCATCTCCAGGAACTCGACGGTGGGGGGCGGCGCCTCGCGGCGCGGGCCGCGAAAGGGCTGCGCCTCGCCCTCGGCGGCCATCCACAGCTCGTAGGCCATCACCAGCACCGCCTGCGCCAGGTTGAGCGAGGCGTGGTCAGGGTTGGTGGGGATGTGGGCCGTGCGGTGGCAGAGGTCCAGCGCCTCGTTGGGGAGGCCGTGGTCCTCGCGGCCGTAGAGGATCGCCACCGGGCCGGCGCGCCCCTCCACCGCGTCCTGCGCGCGGGCCAGCAGCTCCGG
>DASVSA010000197.1:0-5632 GCA_036388335.1 Longimicrobium sp.
GGGGGGGGGCCCAGGCAAGTTCGACCTTGAGACGATCCCCACGCGGGTCGGTGGAAAGGAGGACGTCCGCATCAAGCAGCGAGTCCAGGCGAGCTGCTTGCAGCGAGTTGAAGAGCGCTGAAAGGCTGGCCGCCGGAACCATGACGTTCTCGTGTGCGGAGGGTACGTGTACGGTGAGCGTACCCCCGCAGACGTGCACGTCGCGCGCGAGGGCGAAGTACACCGTGATGAACTCACATTCGCTACGGAGTGTTACCCACTCGTCGCGTAGCCTTTGAATCGTCAGGCGCAGCAGGTCACTGAGGTCGAGCAGGAGCCGGTCCGCATCGGCGGGGTCGGTGTGTATCCGGGCTGTTATCGCGTCGAGGCACTGGAGGATGAATTCGGGCTGCAGCCGCGCCTGATACGACTGTGTACGGGTCTGGGCCAGGCGCGCCGCAAGCCTGGTAAGGTCGACTCTCTCACGTTCGCGCCTCAGCAGCCGGCGCGCTTCGCGTCCGAGAACGGCGAAAATCGCGTAGGTACTGAATTGATTCGGGAAACTGGTGAATACCTCGTAGGGAGTGCGCATGCCCCCGAATGCGTAGTTCGCCAGCACGGGGTACCCCCACGCGAGCGCTACGAGCGACGCCGCACCCGCGCCGTAGCTCCACCAGGAGGGATTCACCCTCCCTGCGACCCACCAGCCTACAGCGGTTCCCGCCAGGCACCCGATCGCCCGCAGCACGACGTCCTCACCGATCAGCTCAAGGGTAAGGGCCTCGCCCCAGCTCCCCAGCCGATACGCGAGTGTCCAGATCAGGAAAGTAAACCCCCACAGCCCTAGAAACGATCCAAATACCAGCGGGCGCCGAGCGAACGCCACCAACGCGGTAGCGTCGCGGTCACGGCTCCGCATCAGGTTGACCGTCTCTGGATCTGAACTCATCTTGCTCATGGATAGTGCACACCCCGAAGGTTGCGTGCCTGGGTACCTCCCGGAGCGTCGCGCCGCAAACCTCCCTAAGCGACGGGCCGCGCTGTTTGCCTTGTTCTGCGTTGCGCAGCGGCGGCTCGAAGCCGAGGGCCGGCGAATCACTGGTTGATCCAGTAGTTCACCTTCATCACGAATACGTTGTCCGGCCGAGTACGAAACAGCGCGTCCTGGTCGCGCCGGAAACGGAAGTCACCGACTTCTTCCGTGTAGCTCTCACGCTGTTGCTGCCAGGCGAGGTAGAGCGTCGTGCCGGGGCGCCACTCCCAGCGGAGCACCCCATTGCCGCGGAGAGAGCGGATGTTGAAGTCGGTCCCGGTTACCGCCCCGGAGGCATCTGGCGCGAAATCGAGGGTTCGCGGCGCGAGCAGGTACTTCGATTCACCAAAATCCACGCCGGACACGAACGGCTGCGCGAACACCTCCAGCGTCAGGTCTGGATTGAACGTGTAGTTGAAGCGCGCGTTGAGCGACGCCGTGGTTTGATTCAGCCCGGCGAAGATGTAGCGGCGGCCGTACAACCCGCTCTCGGTCATGTCAGCCACTGACGCGAGATACTGAGCAGACGTCACCGTGCGGCTCAAGTAGGGTCCCACAGTCAGATTCCACCGAGGAGACCCCTTGACCTGGACGTTCACCAGCGCCTCCAGGATGCGTCCGCCCGCGTCATCGTCTTGGAAGAAAACCCCGGCGTTCCCCACAAGTGGCTTGCGCTGGTCCGAATTCAACCCTGCGGACACACGCCAGAACCCGGGCCGCGCCGCAAGCGGGCCTCCGCGTGTCAGGCGGTCATCGGTGGTACGCGGCGATGCTCCCAACTGCAGTTCCCCAGCCCAATAGTTCCTGTGCTGCGCGCTGGAGCTCAGGACGTACGAGGAGTAGTTGTGTTCGCCATCGTATGCCCACTCCCGCCGCAAGCGTGCCGTGAGTTGGTACGAGCGGAGCTGGTTTCCGGGCTTCTGCTGAAGGTATGTCAGATCTCCGGTGGCGTCGATTCGGTCGGCCCGGCGTTGCGAGCCGAGTTCGGAGCTCTCGAACTCTGGCGAGATCGTGGCAACGGCCGCGCCGCCACGCCAGTGAGCACCCGCCTGTTTCCGCAGTCTGAGCTCGGCCGCGACGCCGGCGAGCGCCTCGCGCGAGCGATCCAGCTCTAGGTGATCGGCATCCGGCCGCTCGAAGAGGCGGTACGGACGCCGCTGCACCCGCGTAAGGGCCAGCGTGTCGCCCCGAACGCCGCCTAGTGCAGCGAAACCGGAGAGGGCCCACCTCCGATTCGCGAACTGGTGCGCGAAATCGAGCCCGCCGGAAACGGCGAGGAAAGGGAATACGGCACATAGCTCTTCCGTTTCCAGGGAGCGGTTCACGGAGGTTAACATCCCGCCCACATAGCTCCGCCCGCCGTGCATCTCCCGACGGAGGCGCCCAACAAAGAAATTGCTCCGCGGCTCGACCACGAGTGCATGATCGCCCTCGCTGTCACGAAAGCGCGCCTCCTCTCGGTCCGTAACGGCATCCAGCATGCCGATGGACCACCCGCCCGGTGTCTTCCCGGTGAGTTTCGCGGCACCTAGAATTCGGGTTTCTCGCGGCACGTCAGCAAGCACCGTGGGCGGGACGAGTGGTGAGAAGCGCCCGCCTATGCGCCGCGAATAGAAGAGGCCGCCACCGGTCGGAAGAGCGCCGCCGCCGAAGCGGAATATCTCGCTACCTTCCACAAAGAACGGGCGCTTCTCCTCTAGCACGGTCTCCAGGGCAGACAGATTCACGACGGCGGGATCCACTTCTACCTGGCCGAAATCAGGATTCAAAGTGGCATCCATCGTCAGGTTGGAGGTGATGCGATACTTGACGTCCAGTCCAGCCGAAGTGCTGTACTCGTCCCGCGTTCGGAATGGATTCGCACCAGGGTCGATGTACTCGGCGCGCGCGACCGTGTACGGGAGGATTTCGAGGCGTTTCCCCGTCCGCACGTCGCGCATCCCTTCCAAGTGGCCAAAGCGAGCGATGCCGGCACGTTCCCGCTTCGGGGTGAACGCGAATACGGCATACTCGTTCCGCCGCCCGATGATTCGCTCCATCTGGATGCCCCAGGTCTCGTTCCGAGAGTTGAAGCGGACCTGGCTGAACGGGATGCGGTACTCCGCGGACCAGCCCGCCGAATCGCGCGTGGTCTCCGCCTGCCATACCGCGTCCCATGAAAGGTCCTCGGTGGTATCAGTCCTCGCCGCGTCGCGGCGCACGCCGGAAGGATTTACCTGGAACGAGAACGCGGTTTGGTGATCGTGGTACGAGTCGACTACGAGACCGAACCAGTCCGAGTCGCCCGAGCCCATGTCCCGTCGACCGAGGCGGGTGGAGATCTCTCCGCGGTCGTGGAGCCTGACGCCGACGTAGAGTGCCTCGTCGTCGTACACGATGCGGACGGTGGTTGCTTCGCTCGCCGGGAGTCCTTCCTCCGGGTCATTCTGTGTGAAAGCGGAAACCGTTTCGGCGGCGGCCCACGCTGGGTCGTCGAGCCGGCCGTCGATACGGATCCCAGCCTCGGCCCGTGTGACGCGAAGGGTAGGGCGTGCAGACTCAGGCGTAGCCTGGGCGGTGAGGTGGATTGGGAGGAAAGCAAGGACACCCGCTAACGCGGCGGCAGATCGCATCTTAGCTACTCGGAACACGGGATGGAGTGTTCGCTTGCCCCGTCCGGTTGAACGTACCGTCCATCCGACGGGTGTGGGGTTGGGACACGGTCACCGAGTTGGGAGGCACGGCGAGGGGCGCGGAGCGCGTCACCCCCTTGTTCCGGCTTTTATCAAGAGATGCGGCGGGCTGGACTGGAACCGCTCGATGAATAAGGGGCTCGGGATTAAAGACCTCGAACGTGGGTGTAACGTCACCGGGCGTAGCTTCGCGTACCAGGGTTCGGGGGTGAAACGCATCCCCTGAGTGGTAGGATGTTCGCGGACGATGGTGGGTGCGATCTTGAAACCCTCTCGACTACCCCGATGGTTTCGCGTCGCGGGTGATCGTCGCTGTCGACTCGCGTAGACGCACAGCAGATAAGCCGCCGCAGCGGCGCGCTGCAACGGCTTATCTCTGCCTACCCGAATCCTTTCCCTCTAGGCGGCCTCAGCCGTGCCGGACGAGGAAACCGGGGTAAAAGTCGGCTTTCTTGGATCCGCCGCAACAAGGTTACCCATACTCACCTGCCCATCCAAGCGTCGGCCGCCGAAACGCGAGGAGACGCGGGTAACTGGCGAATTCGCGGGGTGGATTGTATGTCCGCCGAGCGGGCGTGGCTGGAGTATGCCGGGGCTGCTCCACCGAAACCAAGTCCGCAGGTAGGGGACCAGGTCCCCATCGGTCACCCATCCTGTCGCCGACGCGCACGATTTCCAGACCCGCTCGGCATCACCGGGTGGGCGCACCTTTCGCCGCGAATCCGCCCGCAGCGCCGGCTGCCCGGGACCCGAAGAGCGCGGAGTGGGAGCAGCTGAAGCGGCCCGTACATCACCACCTCGGACGGGCAGAGAGAGGGGCGGGGACGTCGGCAGCACCGGCGCCTCGGCAGCCACATTCCTCGAGCCTTACCGTGGGACCGGCACCTACTCGGGGGCCGCCCTTCTACTCTCATATGGGGGGCCAATGTCTCGCCCACCGCCCTCGGTGCCCAGATCCGAACGATACGCATCGAGCAACCGGCACTCGATCTCGGAGCACTCGGAGAGGGAGAGAGGTTCAGGCGCTCACTTCAGGCGCGGGACCGTATTCATCTGTGACAATGTCGTCGCCTCCCACCATGAAGATGTGGGCGGGGTGGACGGGCGAGCAGAACCTGGCTCAACTACCCGAGATTGTTGTGATGGTGTTTTCGACGCGTGCGGGCCCCGACTACCCGACATTGAATTCGGGCCCCCTCCAAACTCCAACACATGCGTGGGGGCGACTACCCGACATTATTGTTCCGCACCAAGAGACACGGAGGCACAGAGATGACTTCTTCTCTGTGCCTCCGTGTCTCTGTGTGAGCTCTAGGTCGTCAGGATCGTCAGGCCGAGCTGATCGATCTCCCCGTGGTCGCCAATGCGGTGCACGGAGAGCGCGAGCTCACCGAACACCACCTGGTTGCCTGGCCGGACGCCATCGGGCCCCAGGCGCCCGCGCACCACCGTGTCGAGGGTGGACGACTCCGGGGCGTCGATGCGGATCCCGTAGAACTCTTCCAGCTCGCCGACGGTCGTGGTGCCGCGCAGCGGGAACTCGACGACGGCGGGGATCTCACCCTCCGATCCCGGGCTCGTGGTGAAGACGCGGTCCACGAGCTGGCGAACCTCCGAGCGGAGCACCACGAACAGGTGGTCCCCCGACTCCACGCGGGTGCTGCCGCGGGGCGGGATGAACTCCTGGCCGCGCGCGATCAGCGCCAGCACCACGCCGTCGGGAAGCGCCAGGCTGCGGACGCGCCTGCCCGCCGCGCGCGACTCGGGTGCCACGGTGTACTCCACGATGTCGCCGTCCACGTGCCGGAGGGAGGTGATCTCCAGCGTGACCGCCGGCGCGTGCTCGGCAGGCACCTCCAGCCCCAGCTTGCGCGCGAAGAAGGGCAGGCTGACCCCCTGCGTGAGCGCGGAGATCAGCACCACGAAGAACACGATGTTGAAGATCAGG
>DASVSA010000198.1:0-34999 GCA_036388335.1 Longimicrobium sp.
ACCCCCCGCGCCCCGCAGCCCGCCCCCGTGCTCCTGGAGCGGCGCGAGCAGGTCTCTCGCCTGGTCGCGCGCTGGAGCGAGCCCCTGGCCGACAGCGTGGCCGCGATGAACCTGTTCCTCGACGAGCCAAAGGAGCGCCGCCGCGCCGCTCTCGACCGCCTGCGCACCGCCGCCGGCGGCGAGTGCCGCAACGAGGGGCCCTTCGTGGCCGAGAACGCTCTGCGCGGGCGGTGGCGCATGCGGTGCGCGAGCGGCGATCTGCGCGTCACCATCACCCTGGCGCCCACGGAGCCCGCGAAGGTCCAGTTCCTGGACGTGAGGCCGATGGCGCGCGACGAGAGCCTGGACCCGCCGCCCGTGTGCCGGTGATGAGTACTGATTTGACCTCACACAGAGGCACGGAGACACAGAGAGAAGGGCGCGTTCGCGTCTTCGCGCTCGCGCTGCTCCTGGTGGTCCTGGCGTCGGCGGGGTGGGCGCAGGACTCACTGGCGGGGCGCTACTCGCTGCGGGGGGTGCGCGAGATGGCGGCCGAGATCGTTCTGGGGCGCGACGGGCGGTTCGCGTTCGCGCTCACGTACGGGGCGCTGGACCAGGTAGCGCAGGGCAAGTGGTCGCGGCGGGGGAACCGGGTGGTGCTCGTGTCGGAGAGCGCGCCTCCGCCCTCGTTCGGGTCCGCGAGCATGGAGACGCGGCCGGAGGCGCACTACGAGCGGCTGGGCGACGCGGCTCCCCTGGTGGTGCGGGTGACGGAGCCGGAGTCGGGCGCGGGGTGGCGCAACGTGGACGTGGCGGTGGAGCTCTCCGACGGAAGGACCGTCACGGGGACCACGGTGCAGGGCGGGAGGGTGGAGTTTCCCGTGGCGGCGTGGAAGGGCGCGCGGCTGCGGCGCATCGGGGTGGCGTATCCGGCCGCGTCGGTGGCGCGCAGGTGGTACACGGTCCCCGACGCGGCGGTGCGGACGATGGTGGTGGACCTCCAGCCCGGCAGCATCATCAAGCCCGCCTTCGCGACCAGGACGCTGTACGTGACGACCGTGGCCGGGAGGACGGCGCTCCGCATGGAGGGCGGGCCCGGCACCTTCGTCCGCTGATCCACACTTCGACCCCACAGAGCATGCGCCGACTCGTACTCCTGGGCCTCCTCCTGGTCTTCATCGCCCCACCCCTCCACGCGCAGGCGGCGCGCACCGACGCGGCGCTCGCGGCCAAGCTGCGCGGCGTGGTGAGCGGCTTCCGCGGCGACGTGGGGATCTACGTGCGCAACCTGCGGACGGGCGCCGGCGTGGAGATGGACGCGGACTCCGTGTTCCCCACCGCGAGCATGATCAAGGTGCCCATCCTGCTCACGCTCTTCGACCGGGTGGAGCAGGGGAAGATGGAGCTGGAGGCCCGGGTGCCGCGCCCCGACACGCTCAACTACCGCTACGTGGAGAGCACCGACGTGGTGGCGTACATGGCGCCGGGGGATACGCTTCCGCTGCGCGAGCTCGCCTTCCTGATGCTCACGGTGAGCGACAACGTGGCGAGCCTGTGGATCCAGGCGGAGGTGGGCGGGGGCGCGGCGGTCAACGAGTGGCTGGCGGCGCACGGCTTCCGCCACACGCGCGTCAACTCGCGCACGCCGGGGCGCGAAGAGGCGCGCTCGAAGTACGGCTGGGGCCAGACCACGCCGCGCGAGATCGCGGAGGCGCTGGTGATGATCCGTCAGGGGCGCGCGGTGAGCCGCCGCGCGTCGGAGGAGATGTACCGGATGCTCACCAACAGCTACTGGAAGGGCGAGGCGCTCTCGCAGATCCCGCCCACGGTGCAGGCCGCGTCCAAGCAGGGCTTCGTGGACCGCTCGCGCTCCGAGGTGCTGCTGGTGAACGCGCCCGGCGGCGACTACGTGCTGGCCGTCATCACCAGGAACCAGGCGGACACCGGATACCAGGAGGGGAACGAGGGCTCGCGCCTGCTGCGCGCCGTGTCGCGCACGGTGTACGAGCACTTCAACCCGCGCGACCCCTGGCGTCCCGCCGCGGGCCGCTGAAACGGTGGGGGACCCCTTCGCGAGCGGGGCGGCCTCCTCTGCTTGTAACGGGCGTAAAATGGGACTATCCTCTGCAGACGGTGGCGTTCTCCCCTCCACAGGCACACCCTCGCTCCGCGCGCTCTCTGCCCATGGCGGCAACCGCTCCTCTGGACCTTTCACTCTCTGTGCACCCATGACCGATCCGCGCTTCCAGATTGACGAGCTGGATCCTACCCGGGCGGCCGGCGACCTCCCCGACGCCTTCCAGCGGTTCGTGCAGGAGACTCTCGAGCCGGAAATCCCAGGGCTGAAGTGTTATCCGGCCGGGGGAAAGGATGGTGCGATCGATCTGCGCGCGAGCGGGGAGACGCAGACTGTGGTGGAATGCAAAGTGGTGGGCACAGACAGCGAGCAGGCCGTCCGACAGAGGTGGGAGGAGGTCCGCCGGTCCCTTGAGCGAAATCTGGCGGACCCCGCCGGACCGCTGCGGGGGCAGGCGCAATATCGCCCCTGGTATGATGGGGACCGCCCTGTTCGCCGGTATGTCTTCTGTACGACCGCGCGTCTAAAGAACGCGAACCAGGAGGACTCTCTCACGGGCGAGATCCAGCGGTTTTTCGAGAGGATGGCCGCGTATCCTCACCTCGCCCACCTAACTGATATCGATGTGGAGGTCCTCGACTGGGGCGACTTCCTCGTCCGGCTACCTCCGCACCGTCGGCTCCGCTGGTTCCGCCGCACCCGCCCCGCGGGGCTGGTTCCTCTCGACAATCATGCGTCGAGCGGCCGCTTCCGTGAGTACCTGCGTTCCGCTCGTCTACCCTATTACAGCCGTGCGGCTCACCTGGCCAACCATCCGGCGCCTCCTGGGGTTCCCACGCCGGACGAGCCGGCCCTCCTTGCCGCGATCGAAGGCGAAGGGACGCACGGCCTGCTGGTGAGCGGCGCAGGCGGGTACGGGAAGACCCGCCTGACACTGGAGCTCGCGTGGCGCGCCCACGAGGAAGGGTGGACCGTGCTGCGGGCTGGGCCAAACCTCCGCGCCGAAGCACTCGTCCAGATCGCCGGGGACCTCACTCCTGACGACAGGGTTCTGATCCTCTTCGACTACGTGGAGACCCACCCCGGGTTCCCCGAGGTCGCCACGGAGCTCAGTAACCTTAACCTCTCCTATCGGCTGCGGCTCAGGTACGTGGCGAACTGCCGTGGCTCCTACGTGCCCTCATTCCAGGTATTCCACGACTACACCCACCTCGACCTCTCCCCGCCTGCCGGAACCGCTGCGCAGGAGTGGCTGCGGGGATACCGATCTGCCACGGTCCGCCACATCCTCGGGCACCGCGACCTCGTCACACGGGCAGAGTACGTCGCCGCCTGCCGGGAGGTGCCGGTGCTCGCCGTGTTCCTCTGCTGGCTCGTGGACCAGGGCCGCAAGGCGGATCTCCAGGGCCTCGTGGACGAGCCGGACTTCGGGAAGTGGGTTCTGGACCGGCTTGCGAAGAGCTTCCCGGAGAGGACGATGGACCGTGAAGTCGCGCAGCTCTTCACCCTCCTTCCCCTGACAACGAGGGGCTTCCTTGAGCTGCCGCAGGACCGCTTCGGTCTCCTCCTGGACCACCTGGCGGTGGACGGGTGGATTGAGCGTGTCGCGGACGCTTCCGGGACTGGTTCAGAGTGGGCAGCGATCCACGACGTGCTCGCGGATCAGGTGCTTCTCGCCTACTTGCGAACCGTGCCGTTCACCGTCCCGGAGTTTGCCCACGGCCTTTTCGACCTCGCCGCGCGCGCGAGGGCCCTAAGCTCGGCCGTGGCGGCTCTCCAGCGCGTGGGAGACCGGCCGCCTCTCAATGCAGTGCCCTGGGAAGGTGTATTCCACGAGCAGCTCAAGCGCGCGCCGGACGCGTGGAGGGGGGCAAGCATTCAGCTGCTTCGCGGCAGCCTGCTCACAGAGGAGGGGCGGATCGCGCTTCTCGGCGCCACTCCAGAGGTGTGGGTGGGAGCGGAGCGCGAGATCCAGTTCCAGCTCTCGGTAGGGAACCTTTGTCGGTGGGTCACGCGCAACGTGCCGGCCCGCTTGAACGCCTCCCTGCGTGGGTCCCTAGTATCGGCCGCGATCCGCGCGGGAGCTGCGGCGGAGATGTCGAACTTCGTGCTGACGCACGGGTTGAGGCTCACGCGGGAGCTGCGGGACGTCTCACGTGACTGGCTGTGGATGCATCCGGAGGAGTTCCAGACGCACTACCTTCTGGTTGCCTGGCTGGAGGAGGGATTCGAGACGGAAGATGCCCGGCCAGTGGTCGAGCAGTGGTGCCGTAGGTTCAAGCGGCATCGGAATCTCAGCTTCGTCTACAGCAGCTGGCTGAACGCCGGGGGGGATCGGGAGCTGGTACGGGACTCGATCAGCGACTGGTTGAAGGTACACGCCACTGCCGAGGTTGCGCAGTTCGTCTACAACAGCTGGCTGGACACTGGGGGGGATCGGGAGCTGGTACGGGACTCGATCGGCGACTGGTTGAAGGTATACGCCACTGCCGAGGTTGCGAACTTCGTCTACAAGAGTTGGCTGGAGGCTTCAGGTGACATGGCTCTCATCGAAAACACCCTGCCAAAATGGTTGAAGGAGCATGCTACCACGGACGCGGCGGGGTACGTATACAAAAGCTGGCTCCAAGCGGGTGGCTCCTTCGCCGTGATCCGGGAGCCGGTGCTGCGCTGGCTCAGGCTGAACCGGGACAACGTGGAGGCCGTCTACCCGCTGAAGTACATCGCGGATCAACCTGATCTGCCGCAGGACTCCGTAGTGGACGTACTCCACTGGTGCAATCGTTTTGCCGGCTCGGAGGACGCGATCTGGCGCCTCGGCCGCCTCGCCCGCTACCTGAAGACTCCTTCGCTTGGACACCTCGCGCTCGAGACCTGCGAAAGGGTTCTGCCGCACGGTGCGTTCCGCCTCCGGTACCCTCCACTAGCCGTCAGGAGGGCTACGCTCGGGATCATCGTCGGCCTCGTGGGTAACCCCGCGTTGAGGATCGGCGAGCTTCGCGGACGCGTGGATACGCTCCTCACGCGATGGCTCCGTCATGAGTCTGCCTTAGAAGACGTGCGGGCGCCATCGTTCTCGCAGAGAGCGTGGTTCTTCCAACGCGTTGTGGATCTGCTGCAATCCGGGGAGTTGGACGTCGAAAGGGACCGTTCTGCCCTCGTGCGCTTCGCCCGCTGGGTAAACGGTTGGGAACGCCAGGTGAAGTCGGATCTGCATCGCACCGTCACATGGCTGCGGGCACATCATCCGTCGCCGGAGATCTGGAGCGAGATTCGGTTCCCACCGACGCCTTCCACGGGTACTTACGTGCCGCCAGAGCCCGACGGGAGGTGAGACGGAGACGGGCGTCGCCGCACATGGGGAGATTCAGACATCGATAGCCTCGTGCACCCGGGGGAATAACCGATCCGCTCCCTGCCGCAGGCATGAGGAAATCTGCTGCTCCGAGCTTTTTCAGGCCAGGGATCATGGTGCAGATCCCCTTGTTCTGCTTGCTCATGCGGTGGTCCGCCGTAGTGCCGCTCCGCGTGCACGCGGCCCGCCCCGACGGGGCGCTCGCCGTCAAGCTCCGCGGCGTGGTGAGTGGCTTCCCACCCGCGCAACCCCTGGCGCCCCGCCGCGGGCCGCTGAAACGGCGGGGCTCACACGGAGGCACGGAGGCACGGAGGCACGGAGGCACGGAGGCACGGAGGCACGGAGAATGAGGGCTTCCGTGGCCTCGGGCGCGGCGGTATAATCGCGTGGATCAGCGAGCTTTCACGAATCCCCACGAAGGAACCATGGCCGCAGCGGAGAACGACAGGGCGGATTGGGAGCAGGCCACTCAGGCGGTGTTCCGCGCCGTGCACGAGCAGCTCCGCAGCAAGGAGAAGCGGCCCGTGCTGCAGTCCTCCGAGGCCGCCGTGTGGCTCCGGTGGCACACCGCCGGGCAGCCGCCGCTGGAGTACCGCGTCGAGTCGCCTGAATGGTGGAAGCCGCTCACCGAAGCCCACGCATCCGAGCTTGCCACGCGCCTGCTGACGGGGCTTCGCGAGGAGCTGCGGAGGTACCAGGAGGCGGCGGCGAGCTAAACCTCCGCGCTCAGCGCCTCGGCGGGCTCCACGCGGAGGGCGCGCAGGGCGGGGCCGATGCAGGCGAGGCCGCACACGCCCAGCATCCCCGCGCCCCAGGCCAGGAGCAGGAGGGTGTCGCGCGCGGTGGCGCGGCCCTCGGTGAGGCCCCAGACCAGGGCGGCCACGAGCACGCAGCCCAGGGCGACTCCCGCACACACCTGCACCAGCGGCCTCCCGAGCACGCCGCCGATCACGCGCCGGGGCCGGGCACCCAGCGCCACGCGCACCCCGATCTCCCGCGTGCGGCGGGCGACGGTGAACGACATCACCGCGTAGATCCCGGCCAGGGAGAGGAGGAGCGCGACCGCGCTGACCAGCAGCACCAGGTCGGCGTAGAGCCTCCACAGGATGTCCTGGTCGCGGTTGGCGCGGTCCAGCGTCTCGGGCTCATGGAGGCGCAGCGTGGGGCTCACCGACTCGGCCATCCCGTGGAGCACGGGAACCAGCGCGCCCGGGCTGCCCCGCACGTGAGCGACCAGGTGAAGGGGGTAGATGCCGCCGCGATCGAGCCTCAGCGGGTGGTACACGCGCCCGCCCGGCGGGTCCTGCAGGGCCAGCGACCCCGCGCGGTCCGCGGCCAGGTCCCTCACCACCCCCACGATCTCGTACCACGGCCCCGGCTCCCCCGGACGCTCGGGGTCCTCGTAGCGGATCCGCCGGCCGACGGCGCTCCCACCGCCGAGGACGTCCTTTACGAACGCCGCGCTCACCACCACCGCGTGGACGCCCTCCCCCAGGTCGCGCGCGGCGAAGGCGCGGCCGGCCAGCACGGGCGCGTTCATGGTGGCGAAGAAGCCCGGCTCCACGGCGCCCGAGAACACCGGGTGCCGGGCCGGGGCGCCGTCCACCTCGATGGGCGCCGGGGCGTGGGAGGCGATGGGGAGCCGCTCGGCCACCGTGACGCCCGCCACGGAGGGGTGCTCCGCGATCCGCCGCTCCAGCTCCGCCACCCGCATGGCGTAGCTCCTCGCAAAGGAAGTGTCGGCCGCCGAGCTCTCGCGGTCCATCTCGATCCTCATCCCAAGGTACTGCTGGGCGGGGAAGTACGGGTCTCCGGACACGGTGCGCGAGGCCTGGCGGACGACCACGTAGGCCACGCCCGTGAAGACGACGGTCGCGGCGATCTGGACGATGACGATGGCCGTCCAGATGCCGCCCAGGCGCAGCCCTCCCGCCCCGGTGCCCGCCTGCTTGAGCCGCGACTGCATCCCGCGCCCCGTGGCCTTGAGCCCCGGCACCCCGCCCGCCACGGCCGCGCCCACCAGCGCCAGCGCCGCCGCGTAGATCGCGGTCTCCGCCGACACGTCCACGGCGAACCAGAAGGGGAGCTCGCCGCCCATCTCCTCCAGCTTGCGCGCGATCCAGCGCATGGCGGGCCCCGCGGCGGCCAGGCCCAGCACCGTGGCGATGGCGGCAAGCACCAGCGACTCCGCCAGGAGCTGCGTGACGATGCGCCGCCGGGTGGCGCCCAGGGCGTTCCTCACCACCAGCTCCCGCTCGCGCGTGGCGGCCCGCGCGAACATCAGCAGGGCGACGTTGGCGGATACCAGCACCAGGAAGAGGACGGCGTACACGTTGATCTGGTAGATCATCAGGCGGATCATCAGCCCGATGCGCATGCTGTAGAGCGACTCCGCGTACGGCAGCACCTGCACGCCCAGGTGCCGGTAGCGCGCGGGGTCGCGCCGCGCCGCCCGTGCCACCAGGGCGCCCGCCTCCGCCTCCGCCTCGCGGTGGGTGGCCCCGGGCGCCAGCCGGCCGAACACCCGCACGGGTCCGGCGGCGCCCGGCTCGTCCAGCCGCAGCGGCACCCACGCGGCGTGGTCGCGCGGGAAGGCGAAGCCACGCGGCATCACCCCGACCACGGTCACGGGCTCCCCGCCCAGCCGCACCGTGCGGCCCACGACGGACGGGTCGGCGCCCAGCCGCGACCGCCACACGTCGTGCCCCAGCACCACCACCGGGTCCGCGCCGGGCCGCGCATCCGCATCCACCAGCGCCCGCCCCAGCAGCGGCGGCGTGCTCGCCACGTGGAAGCCCACGGCGCTCATGCGGGCCACCCGCACCGGCTCCCCCGCCTGGCGGCCCACGGCCAGGCTGCGCTCCAGCGTCTGGAAGCCGCCCAGGTCGTGCAGCGTGCGCAGCTCCTCGCGCCACACGCGCAGGTCGTGGGGAAGGAGGAGCTCCTCCGCGTTCCCCGCCCGGTCCCAGTAGCGCACTCCCACCACGCGCTCGCCCTGGCGGATGGGGAGCGTGGGGTCGATGAACTGGTTGACGAAGTGGAAGGTGCCGGCGCCCACGAAGATCGCGAACGCCATCGCCAGGCTGCCGACCAGGGTGAGCCCCGGGTACTTGCCGAGCATGCGGAAGGCCAGCTTGAAGTCGAGCGAGAGCCCGCCCAGCCACGCCAGCGAGCGTGCGTCCCGCACCTCCTCCTTGTGCTTCTCCACCCCGCCGAACGCCAGCAGCGCCTGCCGCCGCGCCTCCGCCGGGCTCATCCCCGCGCGCAGGTTCTGGGCGGTCTCCAGCTCCAGGTGGAAGGCGAGCTCCTCGTCCAGCTCGCGCTCCACCGCGTCTCTGCGCACCAGTGCCCGCAGCCGCTTTCGCCAACGCTTCATCCAGCGCATGATGATCCGGCTCCGCCCTGGTGGTGTCGGGTTCCGACAGCAGTATAGGCGCGGGTCTTGTCGGGTGTCAACAACTGGATCACACAGAGGCACAGAGACACGGAGAAGAGCGGCGGCCCGATGTGTGCGACTCGCGCCGCGAACCTCCTCACATGACTTCCGATCGCGTACAATCCATGAAGAATTGGAGCTTCCTGGCGGTGCTGCTGGCCGCCTGCTCGCCTGCTCGTCCGCCCATCGCTCCGCCGCCGCCGCCCTCACCCCCGCCCACCGTCGAAGCGCCCGACGCGGGGGAGGCGTGGGTGGAGCGCACGCTGGCGGGGATGACGACGCGGCAGCGGGTGGCGCAGCTCGTGTTTCCGTGGATCAGCGGGCGGGCGCCGGCGGCGGACGCGGAGGAGGCCCGGCGGATGCTCGAGTGGGTGGGGCGCGGCGAGGTGGGCGGGCTGATCGTGTCCATCGGCACGCCGCAGGGGCTGGCGGCCAAGCTGGACGCGGCGCAGCGCCGGGCGGCCGTGCCCCTCCTGGTGGTGTCGGACCTGGAGACGGGGCCGGGGATGAGGCTCACCCCCGGCGGCACCTCCATGCCCCCCGCGATGGCCTTCGGCGCGGCGGGCGACGAGGGGCTGGCGCGCGAGGCCGGGCGCGTGACGGCGGCCGAGGCGCGCGCGGTGGGCATCCACCTCACCTTTGGACCGGTGCTGGACGTCAATTCCAACCCCGCCAACCCCATCATCAACGTGCGCTCCTTCGGCGAGTCGCCGGAGGGGGTGGCGCGCATGGCGTCCGCGTGGATCGCCGGGGCGCGCGAGGGCGGGCTGCTCACCGTGGGCAAGCACTTCCCCGGCCACGGCGACACCAACGTCGATTCGCACGTGGGCCTGGCCGCCATCTCCGGCGACGCGGCGCGGCTGGAGCGCGTGGAGCTGGTCCCCTTCCGCGCCGCCGCCCGCGCCGGGATGGACGGCGTGCTGGTGGGCCACATCGCCGTGCAGGGGGTGGAGGGCCCCTCCGCGCCCCCGGCGTCGCTCTCGCCGCGCATCGTGGGCGGGCTCCTGCGCCGAGAGCTGGGCTTCGACGGGATCGTGTTCACCGACGCGCTCAACATGGGCGCCGTCACCCGCGCCTACCCCGTGGCCGAGGCCAGCATCCGCGCGCTCCTGGCCGGCGCGGACGCGCTGCTGCAGCCTCCCGGCCACGAGGAGGTGGTCGATTCCATCGTGAGCGCCGTGGAAGCGGGGCGCATCCCCCGCCCGCGCATCGACGACGCGGCGCGGCGGGTGCTGAGGGCCAAGATGAGGGCCGGTCTGCACCGGCCGCGCGCCGCCTCGCCGCCGCTCGCCCGCGTCGTGGGCACGCCCGAGCACGCCCGCGTGGCCCGCGCGGTCGCCGAGCGCTCCATCGTGCTGGTGCGCGACCGCAACGGCGCGGTCCCCATCCGCCGCGGGACGCGCGTGCTGCACGTCACCTACGCGAGCCGCGGGGGCGAGGGGGAGATGCTCCAGCGCGAGCTCACGGCCGGCGGGCTGGTGGTGGAGCGCGCACGCGTGGGGCCCTCTACCCCCGCGTCAGTGTTCGACTCGCTCCGCGCCCGCGCCGCCGCGGCGGAGGTGGTGGTGGCGAGCGTGGCCATCTCGCCCGTGCAGTACCGCGCGCTGGGGATCGGCGGCGGGTTCGGCGCGTGGGTGGAGCGGGTGGCGGCATCCGGGCGCCCCGTGGTGGCCGTGTCGCTGGGGAGCCCGTACCTGCTGGGCGGCTTCCCCTCCGTCCCCGCCTACCTCCTGGCCTGGGACAGCAACGCGGCCAGCGAAGTCGCCGCGGCGCGGGCGCTGCTCGGCACCGCCCCCATCCGCGGCCGCCTCCCCGTCTCGCTCCCCCCGTACCACCGCGTCGGCGAAGGGATCGAGCGCAACCCGTGAGATGAAGCTCGTCTCCGTGCCTCTGTGCCACTGTGTGAGATTGGTGTGGCGTCCGCCGCGCGAAAGCTCTATCCTCCTGGGATGAACCCACGGGATCCCGACTTCGAGGCGCCCCGCCATGCCCCAGTCCAGCGCCACCACCCCGGAAGAGTACCTCGCCGAGCTCCCCGAAGACCGCCGCGAGGTGGTCGCCACGATGCGCGACATCATCCTGCGCAACCTCCCCGACGGGTACCGGGAGGTGGTGGGATTCGGGATGCTGAGCTACGGCATCCCGCTGGAGCGCTACCCGGGCACCTACAACAAGCAGCCCCTGCCCTACGCCGCCCTCGCCGCCCAGAAGAACCACTACGCCCTCTACCTGATGGGCGCCTACTCCGACCCCGCGCACGCCGCCTGGCTGGCGGACGAGTTCGCGAAGGCGGGGAAGAAGCTGGACATGGGCAAGTCCTGCCTCCGCTTCCGCCGCCTCGAAGACCTCCCGCTGGATGTCGTCGCGCGCTCCATCGCCTCCACCCCGCCCGAGCGGCTGATCGAGTTCTACGAGGCGACGAGGAAATAGGCCCACACAGAGGCACGGAGACGAGCTTCAGACGAGGAGGATCCGGTAGCTGTCGAGCACCTCGTCACCGATCGCGCTGCCGGCGAGCGGCTCGGACGGATCGGCCCGGGCGATCTTGTGGGAGGCGCGGTCGAACAGGGCCCAGCAGAGCTTCGTGGGGTCCCAGCGGGAGCGGTACTGGATGCCGTCGAGCTCGGGATGCGCGTGCTGGAGCTCGGCGGACAGGCGCTGGCACTCCGCGTACCCGGCGGCGCTCGCCCGCTCTACCCCGACACCGAAGACGGGGAGCTTGTCGCCCTCGAACTGGAGCATCCGCAGCTTCTCCGCGAGGTGGACGCGCGACACGGAGCGAGCCTCCCACTCCTGCTGGTCCACGGCGCAGCGCGCCCAGCCGCGGACCAGGGTCTCCAGCACCGACACCGCGGGCGACTCGCCCAGGTAGGCGACGCCAAAGAGCCGCCGCGGGTCGTCGAACCGGTACCGCCTGCTCCGCCCGAACCAGAGCGCCCCCAGTGCGGTCTGGTGCACCCGCCACAGCACGCGTGAGGCAGGCACCATGACGATGGGAGGCTTGTCCGGGAGCGCGATCGCCATCAGGGCTCCGCGGCGTCCTCGTTCGATCCGAGCCGCGCGCGAACCTCCGCGCGTACCTCCTCGCGATCCAGCGCGTCCAGGGCGGCTTCCCCCGCTTCGCCCACGGGATCCAGCAGGAGCGAGAGCAGCACCCAGCGGTTCATCTCGCCCGCGGCCCTGACGACTTCCGCCACGCCGGGGCGCACCTCGCGGCCCTCGAACTGCCGCGCGGGGAAGCCCCACTCCCCACCGGAAAGGGGAACCGCCAGGATCATCTGACGGGCGCGGCGCTGGTTGACGGCCGAGGCCGTCACGCCCAGCAGCCTCGCGACCTCTCCCGACGACAGGCACCCGCCCGCCTCCTGGATCATCTCCTGCTTGGCGACGGCGCCGCGCGCCAGCGCGCGGGTGGTCGCCGTCTCCTGGGCGAGACCGACTTCAGGCGCCGCGTTCAGGACCTCGACCACCGTTCCGGCCGCCGTGGGCGCCGCGATCGCGCGCCGGAGCTGCTCCACGCTCATGCGCTTCAGCGACAACCGAAAGACCGCCGTCGCCCGCTCTTCGAGCGATTGCTCGATCTCCTCTCGCAACGTCATAATGCTCTTGTAGTTGTAGCAATCCTTCAACGAGTTCCACATCTACAAGATAGATGCTGTCCGCCGACACTACAAGGGGCTCACACAGAGACACAGAGGCACAGAGATGAACTTATCTCTGTGCCTCTGTGTCTCTGTGTGAGCTACCGCCTGGCGGTCGTGTGATAGACCGGCTGCTGCCGCTCCATCATCACCAGCAGCTTCCCCTCGCTGCGCATGTCGCGGAGGACCCGGCCCAGCTCGCCCTGCAGGGTGGCCGCGTGCTTCCTGGCCACGTCCGCCAGCAGGGAGTCCTGCAGCTGCGCCAGCTCGGGCGGCAGGCCGGGCTCGGACGGGGGCGGCGCGTAGCGGATGTGCGAGATGTCCATGGTGGTGCCGAACTCGTGCGCGCTCACCCCCGCGGCCGCGTTCGGGTTCCGCTTGCGCAGGTCGGCCTGCGACTCGTCGGTGCGCAGCACGGAGGTAACCGTCAGGCGGAAGCGCGGCGCCCCCGCCGAGTCCATCTGCGCCTGGAAGCGGCGCGCCGCCTCCGTCAGCGTCCCGCGCGCGTCCGGCGTGGCGAAGGGAACGGAGTAGGTGAGGTCGCGGAGCACCCAGTACTTCGTTGAATCGGCCAGCTCCACGAGTCGCCCCGTGCGCCGCAGCCGCGCGATCTCCGCCTCGCTGGAGGCGCGCGGGCCGGCCGCCTGCGCCGCGGCGAGGTGGCGGGCGTTCACGTCCTTGCGCAGATCGGAGCGTTCCTCGCGCGTCAGGCCGCGCAGCTTGCGCAGCGCACGGTCCGCCGAGTCGGCGCGGGCGGCGATGCGTGCGCGCAGCTCGTCCGTGTTCTGGACGGTCGCGGCCGGAGGTGCCGCGGGGGGAGCCGCGCGCTCCTCGCGGGCCGGCTCCGTCTCGGTGAGCCCCGGCGTTTCCCTCGGGCCGCAGGAGGTCGCGACTCCCGCCGCGAGTACCAGCCCTGCCCCCGTCCAGCCCCAGATTGCGCGCATCTTCGCCCCGCTCGGTAGATGTTTCCGTTTGCGGGAAGCACAGGCTAAAACCGTGCCGTGCAATCATCTAGAAGAAGTTTTCCTCACACGGAGGCACAGAGACACAGAGTGAAGACCGAGCCCTCGCCCGGCGTGCTGCGGACGGTGAGGTCGCCGCCCATGGCGCGGGCGAGGTCGCGGCTGATGGCCAGGCCCAGCCCCGTGCCCTCGTGGCCGCTGGTGAGCGAGCGGCCCAGCTGAACGAAGGGCTCGAAGATGGCCGCCTGGTGCTCCGGCTCGATCCCCTCGCCCGTGTCGGCCACGGTGATGACGGCGAGGGCGCCCTCCAGTGCGCAGCCGATGGTGACGCTGCCGCCCGCGGGGGTGAACTTCACGGCGTTGCCCAGCAGGTTCAGCACGATCTGCTGGGCCTTGGCGCGGTCGGCGACGGCCATCAGCCCCGTGGCGCAGGGGCCGCGCACCAGGGCGATGCCCTTGGCCAGGGCCTGCGGCTCCACCATGGGGAGCACCGTGCCGATGATCTCGCCCACCGGCACGGGCGCCAGGTCGTACTCCACCTGGCCGGCCTCGATGCGGCTGTAGTTGAGCAGGTCCGTGACGATGCCCAGCAGGTGCTGCTGAGTGCTGCGGATGCGCCCCAGGTACTCGCGCTGCCGCGGCGTCACGGAGCCGGCGACCTCCATCTCCATCAGCTCGGTGTAGCCCAGCGTGGCGTTGATGGGGGTGCGCAGCTCGTGCGACATCGCCGCCAGGAACTCGCTGCGGGCGCGGCTCGCCGCCTCCGCCTCGGCGATGCGCCGCTCGTCGGCCATCAGCCGCTCCTGGGCGGCGCGGCGCTCCGTGAGGTCGCGCGTCACCTTGGCGAAGCCGATCAGAGTGCCGTCGCTCCCGTGCAGCGGCGCGATGAGCACGCTGGCCCAGAACACCGAGCCGTCCTTGCGCACGCGCCACCCCTCGTCCTCGCACCTCCCCTCGCGCTGGGCGGTCTCCAGCTCCCACTGCGGCTTGCCCGCCTCCAGGTCCGCGGGGGGATAGAAGACGGAGAAGTGCCGGCCGATGATCTCGTCCGGCGTGTAGCCCTTGATGCGCTCGGCCCCCGTGTTCCAGCTCACCACCACGCCGTCGGGGTCCAGCATGAAGATGGCGTAGTCGCGGACGCTCTGGACGAGGAGGCGGAAGCGCTCCTCGCTCTGGCGCAGCAGGTCTTCCGCGCGGCGGCGCTCGGTGAGGTCGCGCGTGACCTTGGCGAACCCCACCAGCGTCCCCGCCTCGTCGCGCAGGGCGGTGATGACCACGTTGGCCCAGAAGCGCGTGCCGTCCTTGCGGATGCGCCACCCCTCGTCTTCCACGCTCCCGTCGCGTGCCGCCGTCTCCAGCTCCCACGCGGGCTTCCCCGCCTCCAGGTCCACGCGCGGATAGAAGGTGGAGAAGTGGCGGCCGATGATCTCCTCGGGCGCGTATCCCTTGAGGCGCTCGGCGCCCGCGTTCCAGCTGAGGACGTGCCCCTCCGCGTCCAGCGCGAAGATGGCGTAGTCCCTCACGCTCTCCACCAGCAGCCGGTGGAGGCCGGCGCCCTCCGCCACCGCGGACCCGGGCAGATTCATCGTGCTGTCTCCATCGCTCGCATCGTTACGGCGTGGGCTCACACAGAGGCACAGAGACACGGAGGAGCGTGGGTCACCCCGCGTCCGGGCGTACGTGACGCTCAAACCATTCCACGATGCGCAGCATGTGGTCTACGCGGTGCGCCGGCTCGCCGGAGCGGGTGAGCTCGTGGCCCTCGCGCGGGTAGCGCACGAACTCCACCGGGCGCCCCAGCACCTTGAGGGCGCGGTAGAACGCCTCGGCACCGGCGATGGTGGTGCGGTAGTCCTGCTCGCCGTGGAGCATCAGCAGCGGGGTGCGCACGTTGGCCACGTGCGTGAGCGGCGACTGCTCGCGCGCGATGTCGGCCTGCTCCCACGGCCGCCCGCCGAACTCGCCCTCGAAGAGCCGCCAGGTGTTGGAGGCGCCCCACCAGATCGAAAGGTCGTACACGCCGCGCTGCGCCACGGCCGCCCGGAAGCGCTGCGGCGCCTCCTTGGCGATCATCCACGCCGTCATGTAGCCGGCGTAGCTCCCGCCGGTGACGGCCTGCCTGGCGGGGTCGGCCAGGCCGCGCGCGATCACGCTGTCGGCGCCGATGAGGATGTCGCGGGCCGGCGGCGTGCCCCAGTTGCGGTGGATGCTCTGCAGCCCCTGCTCGCCGTAGCCGCCGGAACCGCGCGGGTTGCTGAAGAACACCGTGTACCCCGCGCCCGCCAGCGACTGGTACTCCAGCCACATGCTCGCCTCGCCGGGGCCCCACATGGCGTGCGGGCCGCCGTGCATCTCCACCGCCAGCGGCGGGCGCGAGCCGGGCGTGTAGCCGATGGGGCGGATGATCCACCCCTGCGTGCGCCGCCCGTCGAACGACGGATACCAGATCTCCTCGTACTCGCCCACGTGCACGCGGGCCAGCAGCGAGTCGTTGAGGGTGCTCAGCCGCCGCTCGCGCGTGCCGTCCAGCGCCGCGGCGTACACGTCGCTGGGGCGCTGCGGGCTCGTCTGCGACCAGGCCACGGTGCGCCCCTCCACGTCGAACGAGAGCACCCCGCGCGGCCCCGCCGCCACCCGCTGAGGCGCGATGCGGTCCAGCCGCGTGCGGTAGAGGGGAACCGCCCCCTCGGACTGCACGGTGAAGTAGAGCCACCCGCCCGGCCCGAACGCGAACTGCCCCACCGAGCGGTCCATCGGCCCCGTGACGCTGCGCCGCTGGGTGCCGTCCGCCCTCATCACCACCAGCTCGTTGTTGACGGCCGTGCGGAAGGGCGTGTCCACGTGCTGGCGGGTGTAGACGATGTACTGCCCGTCGGGCGAGTAGCGTGGAGTGCCCTCCTCGTACCCCGCCTCGGCGATGGGACGCGGGGTGCCGCCCCCGGCCGGGATCACCACCAGGTCCGCCTCCTCCTCCACGTCGGCGTGGTACTGCCCGCGCGGCTGGGCGGAGGAGAAGATCAGCGACGCCCCGTCCGGCGACCACGACGGCGCCGTGCTCGCCCAGGCGCCCGAGGTGAGCCGCACCGGCTGCGCGTCCGGGCGCACCTCCACCACGTAGAGCTGGCGCCAGCGCTCTTCCTCGATGGAGGTCTCGCCCATGAAGTTGAGGCGGGTCACCAGGCGCGGGTCGTTGTCGCGGGCATCGTCGCGCAGCTTGGCGCGGATGGCCGCAAGCGCCGCGCGCCGGTCCTGGTCGATGCGGCGGATGGCGCCCGCGTCCACCCTGACGGCCGCCGTGTCGCGCCGCGTGGAGTCCAGCTCGGCCGGCGTGAGGGCGGAGGTGAAGGCGATGCGGTCGCCGCGCGGGGACCACACGGGCCCCGCGGCGCCCGTGCGCAGGTCGGTGAGGGGCCACGCCTCGCCGCCCTCGGCCAGGGGAAGCACCCACAGCTGCGCCCGGCCGCCCTCGCGCGCGCTCACGAAGGCGAGCCGCCGCCCGTCGGGCGAGAAGGCGGGGGAGCCGGTGCCCGCGCTGGCCGTCCAGGTGAGGCGGCGCGGGGTGCCGGTGCCGTCGGTGCGGGCGATCCACAGGTCGCGGCGGTACCGGTTGGTGGCGGAGTCGGCCTGCGTCACCACGTACACCACGCTCTCCCCGTCCGGCGCCAGCGTCACGTCCGACGCGGTGCGCACGTGGTACAGGTCCAGCGGCACCAGCGGGCGCCGCGCCTGGGCCCCGGCGGGTACGGTGGCGAGCGCCGCCGCGGCGAGCGCGCAGAGGATTCGTTGCATCGGTGGGCCTGGAGCGGGTGGACGTGTGTGTCCGGCACACTACGCCACGGCCGAAGCGACGGCAAGGATACCCCCGCCCCCGCCGGCCAGGGGCCGCCGCGCTGATTGACAACCTGGCCCAGCCCGCGCGATACTTGTACAACAAGCCTGGACAACAGATGCACGCGATACGCAGAGGGAGCGCATCCATGGTGGTGGTCACCTACAGTGCCGCGCGAGAGAAGCTCGCCGAGTTGTGGGACGAGGTGGAGGACAGCCGGGAGGAGGTGATTCTGCGCCGGCGCGGCCACGAGGACCTGGCCCTCATCCCCGCCCGCGAGCTGAAGAGCTTGAAGGAGACCGCGCATCTGCTCCGTTCCCCCCGCAACGCCGCCCGGCTGATGGCGGCGCTCGCGCGTTCCAGGAAGCAGGGCGGCGAGGAGTTCGAGTCCGTGGAGGCGCTCGCGGCCGCGGTCGGGCTCGAAGGATAGCCCCGTGCCGCGCCAGAAAGGGCGTGACGCGGGGCAGGAGAAACCCGGGTGGGAGGGACGGCTGGAGCTGCAGCCCGAGGCGCTGGACGACCTGCGGTACTGGGTGGACGAGGACCCTCGCGTCGCGCGGAAGGTGCTGAAGCTGATCGAGGCGGCGCGCCGCACCCCGCATCACGGCGAAGGCAAGCCGGAGCCGCTTCGCCACCTGGGCGCGGACGTGTGGAGCCGGCGGATCACCCAGGAGGATCGCCTGGTGTACCGCGTCCTGGCCGGCGGAATCGACGTGCTCCAGGCCCGGTACCATTACGCCTGAGAGACACAGAGGCACGGGGACGATTTCGTCTCCGTGCCTCTGTGTCTCTGTGTGAACCCCGCTTTTTATCTGCCCAGCCAGTAGCTCGCCTTGACGACGAAGATGTTGTCCGGCCGCTGCCGGAAGACGGCCCCGGCGTCGCGCGAGAGCTCGAAGTCGCCAAAGGGCTCGGAGCCCGAGCGCTGCTGCTGCCAGACGAAGAAGAGCGTGCTCCCCGGCCGGTACTCCCAGCGCAGCACGGCGTTGCCGCGCAGCGAGCGGACGTTGAGGTCCGGGTTGTGGAAGGTGAACGCCTGCGGGGAGCTCTCTCCGGCGCAGTCGCCGTTGGGATCGGCCGTGTAGCGGTTCTCCTCGTCGTCGAAGCACAGCGTGCCGAAGTCCTCGCCGTACGTCTTGGTGTCGGTGGTGCGCGTGCCGGTGAACTCCTTGAAGCGCGAGTAGTCGCCCGCGAAGGCGAACGGCTGCGCGTAGAGCTCCAGCGTGAGCGTGGGAGTGAAGGTCCAGTTGAGCCGCGTGCTCATCGACAGGTTGTTCTGCTCGATGTCCGCGAACACCGCGCGCTGCCCATGGAAGTGCGTGGCGGTGGAGTCGTCGCGCCGCAGCACGAACTGCGTGGTGGAGCGCGTGTAGCCGTACGACGGCCCCAGCGTGAGCTGCACGTTGGACGCGGGCCTCACCTGCACCGTTCCGCTGAGCCCGTGGTGGCGCCCGCCCTCCGCGTCGGTGACGTAGTTGTAGCGGGTGGAGAAGACGAGCGGCTTGCGCGAGTCCGTGCTGAACCGCGCGTGGAGGAGCTGGCCGCTGGGGCGCCGCACCGCGGGTCCGCCGCGGGTGAGGCGGTCGTCCGTCACCTCTGGGTACTGCTCGGTATAGAAGGCGACGTTCCAGTAGTTGGCGAGCTGGCCGCCCGTGAAGGCGTGGAACTGCGTGGCCGTGCGGTCGCCGTCGTAGTTCATCTCGTTCTGCCCGCCCACGATCGCCGCCCAGTTGCGGAAGTAGCGGGTGGGCGTGCTCCAGCTCCTCATCACGTTGGCCAGCGTCCACACGAAGTCGGCGCGCGTGAGGAAGGCGGCGTCGTTCACCTCGAAGCCGGGGCTGCGGTAGTTGACGGCGCCCTCCCAGCGCCAGTCGCCGGACTCGCGCGCCATGCGCAGGTAGCCGCCGTAGCCGCGCAGCGAGGTGGCCCCGGCGTCCAGAACGTCCGAGAAGGCGCCGTTGCCGCCGCTCTGCCGGTCCGGCCGCTGGAAGTAGCGCGCGGACGAGCGCTGAAGCCGCTCCAGGGCCAGCGGATCGCCGCTGGCGTTGGAGAGCGCGACGTTGCCCAGCAGGTGGTAGCCGCGGTTCTTCCACCACATCTCCCAGTCCGCCCCCACCGCCTCCGCGTGGCGGGGAAGGCGCCCCTCCAGCGCATCGGAGCCGAAGCGGCGGATGACCGAGGTGCCGATGGCGCCGATGGTGGTGTTGCCCCCGCGGTAGTTGCGCTTCACCCGCCCCACGAAGTAGTTGCTCGCCGGCTCCACCTCCTCCGTGAGCCGCGCGCCCAGCGTGTCCTGCACCAGCGCGTGCTCGGAGCGGGTGACCGCGTTCATCACCCCCACCTGCAGCCCGCCCCGCGTGCGCCCCGTGACCTTGGCCGCGCCCAGGATGGTGCTGTTCTCGGGGCTGTGGACGTACTCCGCGTCGCCGCGCGTGACGGAGCCCTGCGGCGCGCGCCCCACCCGGCGCGAGTAGAAGAGCGACATCGACTGCACGTTGGAGCAGTTGATGCACCAGAAGTCGCCGAACCCGAACAGGCCGCTCCCCTCCACGAAGAAGGGGCGCCGCTCCGAGTAAAAGGTCTCGAAGGCGGAGAGGTTCACCACCGCCGGGTCCACCTCCACCTGCCCGAAATCGGGGTTGATGGTGGCGTCCAGCGTGAGGGTGGAGCTCAGCTGGTACTTGATGTCGCCGCCCGCGCGCACGTCGTAGTCGCGCTCGCGCTGGAAGGGGCTTCCCGCCTGCGTGGGGGTGACGTACGCGGCGCGGCTCAGCACGTACGGGAGGATCTCCATGCGGCCGCGGCTGCGCGGCGCGCGCACCCCCTCCAGGTGCCCGTAGCGAGCGGGGCCGCCGTTCTCGTCCTTCTTCCAGAAGCTCCACATGGAGGTCTCGTTGAGCCGCTCCACGTAGCGGTACACCTGCAATCCCCAGCTCTGCACGCTGTCGCGCGGAAAGCGGAGCTGGTTGAAGGGGATCCTCATCTCCGCCGTCCATCCCAGCGAGTCCACGCGCGATTCCAGGACGTACACCGGGTCCCACGACGGGTCGGCGTAGGCGGATGCCTGCCCGGCGTCGTTCTTCACCCCGGACGGGTTGATGGTGAAGACGGTGCGCCCCGTGTGGTCGTGGTACGTGTCGAAGGCGAGCTGCAGGTAGTCGCCGCCCGAGGTCTGGTCCCGCCGCGTGAGCCGCGTGCGCACCCCGCGCGCCCCCAGCGAGTCGTACATCCGCGCGCCCACGTAGAGCGCGTCGTCGTCGTACGCCAGGCGGATCTCGGTACGCTGGGTGGCCCGCTGGCCCTCGTGCGGGTCCTGCTGAGTGAAGTCCGTGGCCGCGGGCGCGCCCCGCCACACCGCCTCGTCCAGCCGCCCATCCACCAGCACCGCGCCCGTCCGCGCCACCGCCTGCACCCTGGGCGTGGCGCCCGACGTGTGAGTTCCACTCTGCGCCGCCACCGGCGCCGCCACCAGCATCGCCATCAGGCCCGCGGATCGGAAGCTGTGCATCGGTCGTCCGGAAGGTGCGGGTTTCGCTGCGAGGCCCGGCTCTCCGTGCCTCTGTGGCTCTGCGTGATGCCTAGTCCATCCGCCCGAGCGCCCACGCCGCGGCCCGGCGCACTTCGGCGTCGGAGTCCGAGGAGAGGAGGCGGGTGAGGGTGGGGACGGAGGAGGTGTCTTCCAGGCGGCCGAGGGCGCGCGCCACGGCCTGGCGCACGCGCGCCTCGCGGTCGCCGGCCAGGCGGGCCACGGCGGCGCCGGCCTCGCGGCTCTCGGTGTGGCCCAGCGCCCACACGGCGCCCCCGCGCACCTCCGCGTCGCCGCTGGAGAGCAGCGCCGTGAGCGGGGCCACGGCACGGGCGTCGCCCGCGTACCCCAGCCCCACGATGGCCGCGTCGCGCCTCGCCGTCTCGCCGGAGCGCAGGGCGGCGAGGAGCGCATCCACCCCGCCCGCCACGCGCCGGCGCCCCAGGATGCGGGCGGATACGCGGCGCACGCACGCGTCCGCGTCGCCCAGCCCTCCCGTCAGGACCGCCAGGTCGTCGCTCGTCACGGTGCCGCCGCCCGCCCAGGCCAGCACCCGCCGCGTGTCCTCCGTCTGGCGCGCGGCCATGGGAGCGTCGTCCCACATCCCGCCCATCCCCCAGTGGTTGCCGGCGGACTGCACCACCAGCTCGCACGCCACCGGCTGGATGCCGCGCACCGCCGCCAGGAACGCGCGCGCCTGCCCCTCCTGCGCCGCCTCGCCCTGCCCCTGCACGCCGCACACGAGCACGGCGGGGAGCGTCACGAGGGCGAGCCCGGCCATCGCGGCGGCCCGGGGAAGGGGCCGCCGCGCGATCGTCGTGATGTTTTTCATCGGATTCGCTCGCCTAGAACATGGGACGGGGACGGGGGCGCGGCCGGGGCTGAGGCCGCGGCTGCGGACGGGGGCTGGGGGCGCCGCCCAGGGCGCGCGCGGCGGCCCGGCGCACCTCGGGGTCGTTGTCGCGCATCAGCGCCTCCAGCGGCGCGTGCTCGCCGATCTGGCCCAGCGCCCAGATGGCGGTGTTGCGCACGCTCGCGTCGTCGTCGCGCAGGGCGGCCACCAGCGCCTCGGGAGCGTGGTCCGGCTCCACCTGGCCGATGGCCCACGCGGCCTGCGACCGCACCCGCGCCGAGCGGTCGCGCAGCGCGGCGGAGAGGGCGGGGATCGACGCGGAGCTCTCGATCTGCCCCAGCGCCCACGCCGCCGTGAGCCGCACCCCCGCGTCCGCGTCCGACTGCAGCATGGTGCCCAGCGGGCCCACGGCCGACTCCGACTCGATCTGCCCCAGCGCCCACGCGGCCTGGTTGCGCACGCGCGGCTCGGGGTCGCTCAGCAGCCCGGTGAGCGCGGGCACCGCGTCGGGCGACTCGATCTCGCCCAGCGCCCACACGGCCGTCTCGCGCACCTCGCGGTCGCGGTCGCGCAGCGCCTCCATCAGCGGGGGCACGCCCTCGCGCGCCTCCGTCTGGCCCAGCGCCCACGCGGCCAGGCGGCGCACCCCCACGTCCCCCTCGCGCAGCGCGGAGGAGAGCGCGGGCACGGAGCGGCGGTCCTCGATCTCGCCCAGCGCCCACACCGCCGTCTCGCGCACTTCGGGGTCGGCGTCGCGGAGGGCGCGGGCCAGCCCGTCCACCGCCGCCGGGTCCTCGATCTGCCCCAGCGCCCAGGCGGCCGTGCGGCGCACCTCGATGGCGCGGTCGGAGGCCATCGCCTGCAGCAGCGCGGCGGTGGCCGCGCGGTCCTCGATCTGCCCCAGCGCCCACGCCGCCGTGTTGCGCACCTCGGGGTCCGCGTCCGTGCGCAGCGCCTGGATCAGCGCCTGCACCGCGCGCGGGTCCCCCAGCGACCCCAGCGCGCGGATGGCGTGGAGCCGCACCCCCGCGTCGGAGTCCGCCAGGGCGCCGGCGAGCGCCGCCAACGCCGCGTTGCTTCCCTGGGCGCCCGCCTTCACGCTCGCGTCCACGCTCGGGCTCGCCTCCACCTGCACCGGCGCGGTCGCCGGCCGGGTGTCGGCGAGAGGCTGCTCGGCGGCGGTGCGCGGCAGCACCGCGCGCAGGGCGGAGGTGAGAGCGGAGGGCTCGGCTTCGGGCGCGGGCGCGGGAGTGCTCGCGGCGTGCTCCGGCGCGGCGTACGCCGGCGCCGCCTCCACGGCGAGCGCGCTCACGTCCGCCGGGCGCAGGGCGCCGAGCGCCGCCACCAGGGCCGCGAGGCCGCCCACCGTGAGCGCCGTGCGGCGGCGTCCGGGCGCGCCGCGCTCCACGCCGGGCTCCAGGATGGCCAGCAGGCGCCCCTCGAAGGTGGACCGCTGGGCCATGGGGAGCGCCACCGCCGAGGGCACGCGCGCGCGCCCGATGATGCGCACCATCTCCAGCAGGTGGGCCGCGTAGGTGGAGGCGCGGGTGCCGGTGCTCAGCACCCAGTCGTCGCAGCAGCGCTCCGCCTCCGCGCGAAGCTGGTGGAGCGCCATCCAGCTCAGCGGGTTGAACCAGTGGACGGCGACGGCGAGCTGGGCCAGGGCCAGCGTGGCCACGTCGCGGCGGGCCACGTGCGCCAGCTCGTGCCGCAGCACCACGTCGCGGCGCTCTGCGGGCCACTCGTCGCAGTCCGCCGGCAGCAGGACGACGGGGCGGATGAAGCCCCAGGTCATGGGCATCTCCGTCCATCGGCTGCGGATGAGGCGCGCGCTGGGCGCGTCGAAGCCGCGCGCGATGCGGTCGGCGGCTTCGGTCCACTGCGGGTCGTCGATGCGCTCGCCCGTGCGGGCCAGCCACCACACCATCACCGTGCCCGCGAGCAGGCGCAGCACGAGCGCCGCCGCAACCAGCAGCCACACGGCCACCAGCGCCGTCGTCCGGTCCAGGCCGGCCGGCCACCACGACGCGTCGGGGGTGACGGCGGGGGTGCGCGCGACGGGAGGCTGCTCCGCGAGGGTGCGCGCTTCGGGGCTGCGCGGCCGCGAGATCTCCGCGGCGACCACGTGCACCGCGGGGAGGATGGCGGGCGCTGCCGTCTGCTCCGGCGCCCCGGCCAGCGAGGCGGGGAGCACGGCCAGCCGCACCGGGAGCAGGTGGGTGAAGGGGAGGGCGAGCACCCCGGCCACGGCGGTGGTCCACACCAGGTGGCGCGCGCCGGCGGAGCGGCGGCGGAGGGTGAAGGCGAGCACGGCCGCCACCGCCAGCAGCAGGGTGGACTTGAAGGCGAGCTCCGGCAGGTGGCGCGCGGCGAAGGCCAGCGCGGACGCGATCTCGCTCACGATCACCTCCCCTCTTCGCGGGCCGAGTCTACCTGCTCCGCCAGCCGGCGCAGGTCCGCATCCGTGAGCTTGCGGCGCGACATCCCCAGCAGCGCGGCCGCCGCGGCCTCCACGCTCCCCCCGAAGAAGGTCCTCACCAGGTGCCCCAGCGCCGCCGAGCGCGCGCTCTCCTTCGCCACCAGTGGGCGGTACAGATAGCGGGGGCCGTCCTGCACGTGCTCCACCTCGCCCTTCTCCACCAGCGTGCGCAGCGTGGCCCTCACCGCGGAGTAGCTCGGCGGCTCGGGGATGCGCTCCAGTACGTCGTTGACCGTTCCCTGGCCGAGCGCGAAGAGCACGTCCATGATCTGGCGCTCGCGGCGGCTGAGGTGGGCGGTGAGCTCGGGACCCATGCGGATGTCTCCTGCGGAGGAAGGCTGCTGGATTTCCAACAGTGTGCTGGGTTTCCAGCACCGTGCTGAATATCTAGCACCCAATGTGGACACGGTCAAGGATTTTGTTTCGCCTTGCCGGACGGGCGCGGCGGAGGCATCGTGCGGGGTGCACCATCCGCCCACTTCCGCGCCTTGGCCGCCATGAGCACCACGATACGAAACAGCCGCGACGCGCTCGGGCTTCCCCTGTGGCTCGTGCTGAGCTTCGCGGCGGCGGCGGTGGGCGGCGTGGCGTCGGCGGGGGCGCCGGAGTTCTACGCGCGGCTCGCGAAGCCGGCGTGGGCGCCGCCCGCATGGCTCTTCGGGCCCGCGTGGACCGTGCTCTTTCTGTTGATGGGGACGGCAGCGTGGCTGGTGTGGCGGGAGCGCGGGCGCACCGTCGCGCGGCGGGCGCTGGTGCTCTTCGTGGTGCAGCTCGCCTTCAACGCGCTGTGGAGCTGGCTCTTCTTCGCCTGGCGGCGCGGCGGCCTGGCGCTCGCCGAGGTGGTGCTGCTGGAGGTGCTGATCGTGGCGACGACGGTGGCGTTCTGGCGCGTGCGGCCCCTGGCGGGGGCGCTGATGGTTCCGTACGCGCTGTGGGTGGCGTACGCCACCGCGCTCACCGCGGCCGTGTGGCGGATGAACACGGGCCTCCTCTGATGACGGAAGCGGACGGCAGCCACAACCGCATCTGCGAAGTGGTGCGCCGCATCCCGCCGGGCCGCGTGCTCACCTACGGCGACGTGGCCGCGCTCGCCGGCCTCCCCGGCCACGCGCGGCTGGTGGGCTACGCGCTCCACGCCCTCCCGGACCATTCCACCGTCCCCTGGCACCGGGTGATCAACGCGAGCGGCGGCATCAGCGTGGGCCGCGCCACCCCGGGCGGCCAGCTCGTGCAGCGCTTCCTGCTGGAAGGCGAGGGCCTGGAGTTCGATGCGCGCGGCCGGACGTCGCTCAAGCGCTACCGCTGGGACTCACACAGAGACACAGAGGCACAGAGATGAATGAGGCCGGGGCCGCGTGGATGATGCACATGCGGCGGGGGGACTTCGAGGCGGCGTGGGAGGTGAGCGACCGGGTGCTGCGCGCGCACGCGGGCGTGTCGTGCACCCACCTGCCGCGCCACGAGCAGTGGGTGTGGGATGGCACGCCCGTGCGGGGGAAGCGCGTGCTGGTGCGCTGCTATCACGGGCTGGGTGACACGCTGCAGTTCATCCGCTTCGCGCCGCGGCTCAAAGACGTGGCGCGCGAGGTGATCGTCTGGGCACAGCCCGAGCTGATCCCCCTTCTGAACACCGCGTGCGGCATCGGCCGCCTGCTCCCCCTCCACGACGGTACGCCGGAGGTGAAGTTCGATGTGGACGTGGAGGTGATGGAGCTGGCGCACCTCTTCCGCGCCACCTCGCGCACCCTTCCGGGCCCGGTTCCCTACCTGCACGCCGAGCCCGCGGACCTGCCCCGCGACGGGCGCCTGGCGGTGGGGCTCGTGTGGCAGGCGGGGGGGTGGGACGAGCGCCGCTCCGTCCCGCCGCACCTGCTGGCGCCGCTCGCGGAGGTGCCGGGGGTGGAGCTCCACGTGCTTCAGCGCGGGCCGGGGCTGGAGGAGAGGCCGGAGTGGCTGGGCACCGTGAGCGGCTCGGACGACGTGCTGCGGACGGCGCGGGTGATGAAGGCGCTGGACCTGGTGATCACCGTGGACAGCATGCCGGCGCACCTGGCCGGGGCCCTGGGCGTTCCCGTCTGGACGCTGCTGCACTCCGACCCCGACTGGCGGTGGATGGAGGGGCGCGACGACTCGCCCTGGTATCCCACCATGCGCCTTTTTCGCCAGGCTCGCCCCGGCGCGTGGGAGGAAGTGGCGGCGCGCGTGGCCGCGGCGCTGGCGGAGCGCGTGGCGCGCCCCGCCGAGGCGTACCGCGCGCCGGCCGCCGTGCGCTGACCCGGCGCGCGCTATGGCCGCGCGGCGGCGTTCGTGCTTATGTTGCGAATCCTCACTCCACTCTACCCGGGAACAGATGAGAAGAGCGACGTTGCTTCCGCTCGGCCTGTGGCTCTGCCTGGCCGTGGCCCCGCTCGTGCCCGTCGGGGTGTCTGCGCAGGCCGCCACGGCCGATTCACAGGCGCAGCAGCCGGGTGCGCCCCCGGCGCTGGAAGGCCGGGGAACCTCGCCCGGGGCGACGGGGATCCCCGACCAGGAGACCACGACGCCGGTGCCCCCGGCGCCGCAGTCGGAGCAGGGCGGGGTGATGGGCGGCATCGACCGGGCGATGGGCGCCGTGAACGCGGTGATCGGCTCCGTGTTCTTCTTCGACGTCCTCTTCTGGGACCCGGACCACGTCCTTCCGCTGGCCGTGCTCTGGCTGGCGGCGGGCGCCGTGTACCTCACCGTCCGGATGCGCTTCATCAACCTGCGCGGCTTCGCGCACGCCATCCAGGTGGTGCGCGGCAAGTACACGTCGGAGGGGGCCGGGGGCGAGGTGTCGCACTTCCAGGCGCTCACCACGGCGCTCTCGGCCACGGTGGGGCTGGGAAACATCGCCGGCGTGGCCATCGCCATCACCCTGGGCGGGCCCGGCGCCACCTTCTGGATGATCCTGGCGGGGTTCCTGGGGATGGCCTCCAAGTTCACGGAGTGCACGCTGGGCCAGCAGTTCCGCAAGATCCGTCCGGACGGGCGCCTGATGGGCGGGGCGATGTACTACCTGTCCGAGGGGCTGGCGGAGCGCGGGCTGCCGAAGCTGGGGAAGGTGCTGGCGGTGTCGTTCGCGGTGCTGTGCGTGGGCGGCTCGCTGGGCGGCGGCAACTCGTTCCAGGTGAACCAGTCGCTCAACGCCATGCAGGAGACCATCCCCATCCTTGGGGAGTACCCCTGGGCGTACGGCCTGGTGATCACCTTCATGGTGGGGGTCGTGATCGTGGGCGGGATCAAGCGCATCGCCAACGTGGCCGACAAGATCGTGCCGGTGATGTGCGGCATCTACGTGCTGGCGGCGCTGGCGGTGATCGTGATGAACGCCGACGCGGTGCCGGCGGCGTTCGCCTCCATCTTCACCGGGGCGTTCGCCCCCGACGCGGCGTACGGCGGGCTGATCGGCACGCTGGTGGTGGGCTTCCAGCGCGCGGCCTTCTCCAACGAGGCGGGCGTGGGCTCGGCGGCCATCGCGCACTCGGCGGCCAAGACGGACTACCCGGTGCGCGAGGGGATCGTGGCGCTGCTGGAGCCGTTCATCGACACCGTGGTGGTGTGCACCATGACGGCAGTGGTGATGGTGGTGAGCGGCGCGTACAACAACCCGGCGTACCAGGACCTGATCACGGGCCGCAAGGGGGCCGCGCTCACCTCGCGCGCCTTCGGCGAGGACATCAGCTGGTTCCCCTACGTGCTGTCCATCGCCGTCTTCCTGTTCGCCTTCTCCACCATGATCTCCTGGTCGTACTACGGGGAGCGGTGCTGGGCGTGGCTCTTCGGCGACCGGTCGTCGGGGATCTACCGGGGGCTCTTCCTCCTCTTCGCCTTCCTGGGCTCCATCATCACCTCCAGCAACGTGCTGGACTTTGGCGACCTGATGATCCTGGGCATGGCCTTCCCCAACATGCTGGGGCTCTACTTCCTGTCGGGCCGCGTGAAGCGCGAGCTGGACGGCTACTGGGCGAAGAAGCAGGCCGGCCAGCTGGAGCGGCACGGCTGAACTACAGGCTCACACGGAGGCGCAGAGACACAGAGAGGCCGTTCTCCGTGTCTCCGTGCCTCCGTGTGAGCCGCTTTTTCTGAGCTCTCCATGACCTTCTCCGCGCTCGACTTCGCCATCGTCATCGGCTACATCGTCTTCGTGTCCGTGCTGGGCGCCGTGCTGGGGCGCCAGCAAAAGGACGCGAGCGACTACTTCCTGGCCGACCGGGCAATCCCCTGGTGGGCCGCGTGCTTCAGCCTGGTGGCCACCGAGACCAGCGCGCTCACCGTCATCAGCGTTCCCGCCACGGCGTACGGCGCGGACCTGTGGATGATCCAGCTGGCGCTGGGCTACTGCATCGGGCGCATCGCCATCGCCATCTTCCTGCTCCCCCGCTACTTCCGCGGCGAGATCGCCACGGCGTACGTGCTGCTGGAGCGGCGCTTCGGCAACCGGGCGCGGCGGTTCGCGTCGCTCATCTTCCTGGTTACGCGGACGCTGGCGGACGGAGTGAGGATCTTCGCCACGGCGCTGCCGCTGGCGGTGGTGGCGGGGATCCCGGTGTGGCAGAGCATCGTGGCCATCGGCGTGTTCACCCTGCTCTACAGCTACTACGGCGGGCTGCGCGCCGTGGTGTGGGTGGACGTGGCCCAGCTCTTCATCTACGTGGCGGGGGGCATCGCGGTGCTGTGGGTGCTGGTGCGGCTGGTGCCCGGCGGGTGGGGCGGCATCGTGGCCGCCGCCCAGCCCGGCGACAAGCTGCGCATCCTCCACCCCGAGGGCGGCTTCGCGGACCCCAGGTGGCTGCTGACGGGGATCGTGGGCGGCGCCTTCCTCACCATGGCCAGCCACGGGGCGGACCACCTGATCGTGCAGCGCCTGCTGGCCTCGCCCTCGCTGGGCGACGCGCGCAAAGCGCTGGTGGGGTCGGGGATCATCGTCCTCCTCCAGTTCGCGCTCTTCCTGCTGATCGGCGTGGGCCTCTTCGCCTACTACCAGGGCGCGGCCTTCACCCCGCCGGACTCCGTGTTCCCGCGCTTCGCGGTGGAGCACCTGCCCACCGGGGTGCGCGGGCTGGTGGTGGCGGCCATCCTGGCGGCGGCCATGTCGTCGTCGCTCAACGCGCTGGCGGCGGTGTCGGTTCACGACATCTACCTGCCGCTCACGGGGCGCGGCGGCGAGGCCCACCTGCTGGCGGTGGGGAAGCGCTTCACCCTGTTCTGGGGCGCGGTGATGATCGTGGTGTCGCTGGCCTTCCAGTGGGTCGCGTCGGGTACGCCGCTGGTGGTGATCGCCCTTCAGATCGCCTCGTTCACCTACGGCGGGCTGCTGGGCGGCTTCCTGCTGGGGCTGATTTCGAAGCGGGCCGTGGAGCGCGACGCGCTGGCGGGCATGGCGGTTGCCGTCGCGGGGATGGCGGCGCTGTGGGCGCTGCAGCAGTTCGGGGCGATTCCCAAGGTGATCGACACCCTGTGGTTCGCCCTGCTGGGCTCGGCCATTACCGTGGCGGTGGGTTCGGCGTCGGCGCGGCTGCGCCCGAGCCCCTGAGCTCCCTTCATCCCTCTGCCGGACCGATAGAATGGACCTTTACCTGTTCCTGAAGGCCGTGATCCTGGGCCTCGTGGAAGGCGCCACCGAGTTCATCCCCGTCTCTTCCACCGGGCACCTGATCCTGGTCCAGGACTGGCTGGGCTTCGAGGGGAAGAAGGAGAACGCGTTCATCATCTTCATCCAGCTGGGCGCCATCCTGGCCGTGGTGTGGATGTACCGCCAGAAGATCGTGGACGTGCTGCGCACCTGGCGCACGCCCAAGTCGCGCGGCCTCATGATCAACCTGGTGGTCGCCACCCTCCCCGCCGTCATCATCGGCGTGCCGACGGAGGACTGGATCGAGGCTCACCTCTTCAAGCCCTTCCCCGTGGCGCTGGCGCTGGTGGTGGGCGGCATCGCCATCCTGGTGGTGGAGCGCTACTTCCGCCGCCCCACGGTGGAGTCGGTGGACGACATCCCGCTGAGCAAGGCGCTGGGCGTGGGCCTCTTCCAGGTGCTGGCCATGATCTGGCCCGGCTTCTCGCGCTCGGGCGCCACCATCATGGGCGGGCTTGGGCTGGGCCTGTCGCGCACGGCGGCCACGGAGTTCTCCTTCTTCATGGCCATCCCGGCGATGCTGGGCGCCTCGGTCATCAAGATGGGCGACATCATGGACGTGGCGACGACCGCCGACATCCCCCTCTTCGCCACGGGGTTCATCGTCGCCTTCATCTCCGCCCTCGTCGTGATCCGCGGGCTGCTGGCCTACGTCTCCCGCAACGACTTCAAGCCCTTCGCCTGGTACCGGATCGCGGTCGGCATCGTGCTGATCGCCTGGTACTGGAACAGCTGACCTCACACAGAGGCACGGAGACACAGAGAGAAGCTCTCCTCTGTGTCTCCGTGCCTCTGTGTGAGCCTAAAGCCTTCGCCGGCCGCGCGTCACGAGGCGGAGGATGGCGAGCAGGACGATGGCGCCGATGAACGCCGTGAAGATGGTGCCGGCGAGGCCGCTGAAGGGCGTCGTGACGCCGAGCTGGCGGAAGAGCCAGCCGCCTACGAATGCGCCCACGATGCCGATGATGATGTCGCCGATCAGGCCCACGCCTCCCATCACCAGCGACGCCAGCACGCCCGCGACGAGCCCTACGATCAGCCAGGTGATCAGGTCCATGTAGTCTCCGAGGTTCGAGTCACCCACCGGGGGAGCAACTCACATGCCCCGCGCCCACAGGTTCACGCCGCTCTGCCCCGGCCGCTCCCTCTACGCCGAGATCCCGCGCTTCAAACAGATCGTGGCCTCACACAGAGACACAGAGGCACGGAGATGAAGACACGGCTCTTGGATTGAGCGCGGATCGATGTTACCATTGTGGTAACATCGCCCGGGAGGGATTATCCGAATCATCACGGAGAGCAGGCTGTCGGCGTTCTGGAAGGAGCACCCCGACGCGGAGACGCCGTTGAAGGAACGGCGGCGGCTGATGCGGCGCAAGCATTACCAGACGCCCCACGAGGTCAGAGTCGATTTCGCAGCGGCGGACTTCCTGAAGAACGGCGTCACCGTCTTCGACATCGGGGGAAACAAGTACCGCCTCGTGGTGACGATGCGGTACGACATGCAGAAGGTCTTCATCCGCCACGTGCTGACGCACCGGGAGTACGACAGAAAGTTGGCGGAGGGGGGCCTGTGAGGGCGGCGCAGGCACGCCAGGGCGTAGAAGCGGGCACGAACGCTCCCGACCTTACCGGAGTAGTCACAATGCGAACGGTCATCGACATCCCTGCGCCGCGCGTGCTCCGCACGCAGGACGAATACGACGCAGCCGTCGCGGAGATCGATCGGCTCCTGGATCTCGATCCGCAGCCGTACACGGAGGACTACGATCGCCTGGAGCTGCTCTCCGTGCTGGTGGAGGACTACGACGCGCGCATCAACCCCATCGGCGAATCGGACCTGACGCCGCAGAGCGCGGTGGACTTCATGCTCGAGCAGAAGGGCATGACTCGCGCAGAGCTGGCCGGCATCATGGGCGGGCGAAGCCGGGTATCGGACTTCTTCAGCGGAAAGCGGGAGCTCTCGAAGCGCCAGATTGAGGCGCTTCGAGACAAGCTCGGAATCCCGGCCGATCTGCTGCTGTAAAAGAATCTCACACGGAGACACAGAGGCACGGAGATAAGTTCTTATCCGTGCCTCTGTGTCTCCGTGTGAGGCCCTATTGCTTGAGCCGGTTGTACTTCGCCAGCACCTCGCGCAGCCGGTCGTGGGGGAGGCCGTAGACGCGCAGGCCGTCGGCGCCGGTGGTGGTGCGGGCGGCGACCATCGCGTTGGTGATGGCCTCTTCGGTGGCCTGCACGGTGGCCTGGAAGACGCCGTCGATGCGGTCGTTGGGGAGCATGGTGAGCGAGACGGCCGCGGTGTCGCGGGCGGCGCGGGGGTTGGCGGTGGAGAAGGCCAGGAAGATGTCGCCGCTGCCGTTGCCCGCGATGCTCCCCTCGCGCGCCAGGCCCAGCGCCGCCCGCCGCGCGATCCGCTCCAGCTGGTGCGGAAGCAGCGGCGCGTCCGTGGCCACCACGATGATGATGGAGCCGAGATCCCGGTCCTCGCCCGGGAGCGACGCGGAGGGCGCGGCGGCGCACCGGGCCACGCCGCGCATGTACGGCTGCGACGGCGGCTCGGCGCTCTCGTAGCAGGGCCGCATCCCCGCGATCTCGCGCCCCACCGGCACCCCCGCGATGCGCAGGTTGAACTGGCTGCCGTAGTTGCACTGCACCAGAACGCCCACGGTGTAGCCGCCCTGCTCCGCCGGCAGCCGCCGCGACGAGGTGCCGATCCCACCCTTGAACTGGTTGCAGATCATCCCCGTCCCGCCGCCGATGCTCCCCTCCTCCACGACTCCGCCCCGCGCCGCGTCCAGCGCCGCGAACACGTGCTCGGGCTTCACGTGGAAGCCGTTGATGTCGTTGAGCGGCCCGTCGAACGTCTCGGCGACCACGGGGAGCGCCCACAGGATCGCCGGGTTGTTCTTCACCATCCACTGGATGGTCGCGTCGCGCGCCACGCCCACGCTGTGCGTGTTGGTGATGAGGACCGGCCCCTCCAGGAAGCCGCCCTCGTCGATCCAGGTGGTGCCCGTCATCTCCCCGTTGCCGTTGAGCGAGAACCACGCGGCGAACACGGGGTCCGGGCTGCGCCTCCCGCGCGGGAGGACGGCCGTGACGCCGGTCCTCACCGGCCCCGTCCCCACGCGCAGGCGGCCCTCGCCCGACACCAGCGTGCTGTGCCCCACCTCGAGCCCGGCGATGTCGGTGATGGAGTTCAGCGGCCCCGGCGTCCCGTCGAAGGGCACGCCCAGGTCGCGCGCCCGCGGCTTCGCCTGCGCCTGCAGCGAGGTGGCGAGGAGGAGGAGCGTGGCGAGAGTGAGGCAGGGTTTCACGGATGCTCGTGGGCGCGGATGAGAAAAAGCGGGCTCACACGGTGGCACGGAGAGGAGATCACGTCGCCGCGGCCCGTGTGAGCGCCCGGTCCAGCACGTCCAGCGCGAAGTCCGCGTCGTCGCGGGTGATGCACATGGGGGGCTTGATGCGGAGAACGTTGCCGTCCAGGCCGCCCTTGCCGATCAGCACGCCCATCTCGCGCGCTTCCTCCATCACCCGCAGCGTTGCCTCCTTTGCGGGGGCGCGGGTGGCGCGGTCGGCTACGAGCTCTACGCCCAGCATCAGGCCCATCCCACGCACGTCGCCGATCAGCCGGTGGCGCGCCTGGAGCTCGCGCAGGCCGGCCAGGAGACGGCCGCCCACCACGCGGGCGTTCTCCTGGAGGCCGTCTTCGTCGATGGTGTCCAGCACGGCCAGGCCGGCGGCCATGGAGACCGGGTTGCCGCCAAAGGTGTTGAAGTGGATGCGCTGCGCCAGCGTCTGGGCGATCTCGCGGGTGGTGGTGACGGCGGCCAGCGGCACCCCGTTGCCGATCCCCTTGGCCATGGTGACGATGTCCGGCACCACGCCGAAGTTCTGGAAGCCCCAGTAGCTCTCGCCCGTGCGCCCGAACCCGGTCTGCACCTCGTCGGCGATGCACAGGCCGCCGTGCTCGCGCGCGATGCGGTACGCCTCGCGCAGGTAGTTGGGAGCGCCGCGCGTGGCGCCGCCCACCCCCTGGATGGGCTCGGCGATGAAGGCCGCGATCCGCCCCGGCGTGGAGTAGCGGATCGTGTCGCGGATGTCGGCGGCGGCGCGGAGCGCCACCTCCTCCGGCGTGCCGCCGCCCGGGGCGTGGTAGGGGTCCGGGCACAGGGCGTGGTGAACCCCCGCGTTCTGCGGGATGGGGAACTTCCAGGTGTGGTGCGAGGTCAGCCCCATGGCCGAGGGCGAGCCGCCGTGGTAGGCGTTGCGCACGGCGATCACGTCGTTGTTGCCCGTGAACAGCCGGGCCATGGTGATGGCCAGGTCGTTGGCGTCGCTCCCGCTGTTCACGAAGTAGGTGACGTCCAGCCCCTCGGGCATCTTGGAAGCCAGCTTCTTCGCCAGCGCCGGCATCGCCGGGTGCAGGTAGATGGTGGTGGCGTGCTGAAGCGCCTCCGTCTGGTCGCGGATGGCCTTCACGATGCGCGGGTGGCAGTGCCCGCAAGACACCGTCACGATCCCGGCGAACAGGTCCAGGTAGCGCCGCCCCGTCTCGTCGAAGAGATACTGCATCTTCCCCTCGACGATCATCAGCGGGTCGCGGTAGAGCGTGAAGAGCGCCGGGTTGGCGTACTCCCGCCGCATCGCCAGCACCTCCTCGCGCGGCGGCCCCGCGTACGGCCGCGGCTCGTAGCCGAACGCGGGCATCTCCAGCGGCGCCGTGAGCAGATCAGACATGAGTTTCCTCTCTGTGTCTCTGTGCCTCTGTGTGAGCCAGGCGGTTGCTCACGACATCCAGTTGGTGCCGGCTTCGCGGTTCCACTTCGTCGTGGTCTTCTTGGAGCGGGTCCAGAACTCGATGGAGGAGCGGCCGGTGAGGTCGCCCACGCCGAAGCGCGAGTCGTTCCAGCCGCCGAAGCCAAAGGGCTCGCGCGGGACGGGAACGCCTACGTTGACGCCCACCATCCCCGCGCTGGCGCGTTCGGCGACGTAGCGGGCCACGCCCCCGCTCTCGGTGAACACGGAGGCGGCGTTTCCGTAGGGGGAGCGGTTCTCGATCTCCAGCGCGCCGTCCACGTCGGGGGCGCGGATGATGGCGAGGACGGGCCCGAACACCTCCTCGCGCGCGATCTTCATCTCCGGGGTGACGTGGTCGATGACGGTGGCGAGCACCGTTTCGAACATGTCGACCGAGAGTTCCTGC